>JBLIRP010000029.1:0-38166 GCA_049472355.1 bacterium
ACACAACATCTTGATATTTCAACCGTATCACATTCCTTTCTAATTGTATGATCGGGTCCCACCAAATCGATGAATTCATATTCCAGCATAAACCTTTTTTCAGGTAATATAATTCTCAAAAATGCAAGCAATCTGTTTTTCTCATTAAATACTCCGAAAAATACCGCCTCAATATCGTAATTATCTATCTCCAAGCCATTTCGTGCCTCCGGCCTCCAGCCCAACGTTTGACAGAATATCCTGTGCCTGAGCCGGTAGGCCTGCATTATTTCATCCGCATCCAATATGTTTTTTGCTGTTAATCCTCCTTCAGAAATAACTATAGGGTGATCAATAACCCTACAGTTATTGTTCATCATATTGTTATATTCTTTTTTTAATTATATTATAACTGCATTTATCAAAGAGCTGTGCGTACCAAATTATTTATTCGGCACTTTTGTATAAAGAGAGCTAGTTACTACCTGCCCGATTGGACAGGTGCTTGAGAGGGAAAAAATTGATACTATGTGAAAGACACTATTGGATATGCCATGGACATCAAGAGGCGTAAAATGATACACGGTTTTGAAAAAACACATGAAGGGATCTGTGTGTTTGAAGGTTCCAAGTGGAGCCAGTGGCGCTTAGGTCCTGACCAATTACCTGCCGCAGCCGATTTCATCAAAATCGATTCGTCCGGGTATCAATGGAAGGGCACACGGCTCGGGTTAAAGCTGCGTTATCAGCATCTGCTTGCACAAAGCTGGCTGATCTTAGGAATTGGCGTGGACCGGTTATTTGAATGGTCCTGCATAAATATGGGGGACCTGCTACCGGATGATTCCACCTCTAACGAGGTACTGGTGCGAACCGCTGAGATAATGGAGGAACTGTTTTTTAATCGGCTCCTCAAGCAACTGGGTGCGGATTCATTCCATATAGACCTCTTCTCGCATGTGCCGAATATCCAGAACCTGCGGTTTGAAATTCAGTGTAAGTGCGGTGCCGGAGATGGGGGATCGGACCCTTTTGAGGGTGGATTTGAAACCGGTTTGGGCATGCAGGATCATGTCACTCATATTGCGGAATTTGCAGAAAATCGTGATCAGGATAATGTTATACTGTGCAGCCGGAGGGCGCTTGCCGAGGAAGAGATGTATCACCTTGACGATATATCGTTGGAGAATGGATCAAACCATTTTTTTGTTGAATCGGAATATCAAACAGGAAGCTCAATAATCAAAAAAATTACCATCTCCAAAAAGGTCTTTGGATCATATTTTTTGTCATTCTCATCTGGGGGGGAGTCATTGTATTTACTATGGAATCACCGGCCGAATGTGGAGTCGGGGATGTTGCTGCTGGTAAAATATTAGCTGGAGTGTCTTTCCGGTGGCCTTTTTAAAGAGATCCTGCAGCGTATGTGAACATTTCAAAATTATCGCGTATTCATATTGGAAAATATAGTATTTTCATTTTTCATGGCGCTCTGGGAGGGCAGGAGGGCTTGTTCCGATTTTGGATCGAGCCCTCTCATAATTCCCTACAACGATTCCCACAGAAGTTCACTGATATCCTTGACCTCCATATCGATATGCATCACCTTGACGGCATCCTCAAACATCTGAAGGCAATATGGGCATGATACGGCAAGGACCTGTGCGCCCGTGTCGTGCAATTGGCGGATCCGCACATTCGTCATACGCTGATCCAAGGGAAGATCGAGCCAGAGACCGCCCCCGCCGCCACCGCAGCATATGCTGAATTGCCGATTGTAATTTTCAACCTCAACCAGCTCCAGGCCCGGAATACTGGAAAGCACCCTTCTGGGTTCCTCATAGATCCCGTTCTGCCGACCCAGGGTGCACGGGTCATGGTAAACGACTCGTTTATTCAATGGGTTCTTGGGGAGAATTTTTCCCTCCTCGATGAGCCGGGCAAAGATCTGGGTCTGGTGGAAGACCTCTGCTTTCATGCCAAGCTCCGGATAGTGGTTTTTGAATGTGGTATAGCAGTGCGGAGAGGTGGTGAGCACCTTGGTGACGCCTGAATTTTTGAATGAGGCGCTATTGGCCTTGGCCACCTTCTGGAAGACCTTTTCGGATCCCACCCTGCGGATCGCCTCTCCACAGCATTCCTCATTCGCGCCCATGATGCCGAAGGGGATTTCAGCGGCCTGCAGTATCCTTGCGGTGGCCTGCGCCACTTTCTGCAGTCGTGGATCATATGCGGGAAGACAGCACGAAAAATAGAGATACTCCATCCCGGGCTGGAACATGGGCACATTCAGGCCCTCGCACCATTGAGCCCGTTTTTCCCTGGGTTCCCCCAATGGATTGCCGGTACTCTGGATCTTGGAGGCGGCTGATTTCAATTCCTGGGGCAGGGTGCCGTAATCCACAAATATCCTGCGTATGGCCCTGATGATGCCGGGTATGTCCACGCCGCGGGGACACTCCTTGACACATGCCTCGCACCCCACACATCCGAATACCTCCTTGACCTCGGCCTCGATCACCTCCTTGTCCTCGCTGCTGGCGATAATGCCCAGCTTTACGGCCTGGGGTATCCTGTAGATGGGGAATTCAAAGGCCGCCACCTGAAACCAGGGGCAGACGCTGAAGCACTTCCCGCACTGATAGCATTTGAAGATATCCCCTGCACCCGCCTCGACGATGATCTCCCGAATCTCGGGAATGATCTGGATCGGTCCTGACATGTCGCTATCCCAGGTCCCTTCGGGTTGCCGGCCTTGACTGACGTATGAGCAGTTTTCTTATGCCCGGATGAATATTCCGGCTCATCCCGGTTAACATACGCACTTTGCCCTCAATTCCTTGATTTTCTCCTTGAGGACCGGCACCACCTTATACAAATCATCCACTATGCCGTAATCCGCGATATTGAAGATGGGGGCATTGGGGTCCTTATTGATGGCCACAATCATCTTTGCCCCCTTCATGCCGGTCATGTGCTGGCTCGAGCCGCTTATGCCGATGGCCACATAGAGTTTGGGATTCACGATCTTTCCGGAGCTGCCGACCTGGCGATTTTTGGGCAGCCAGCCTGCATCCACCACCGGGCGTGAACAGGCCAGAACGCCTCCCATGGAATCGGCCAATTCTTCGACCATGGAGAGATCATCCTGTTCCTTGATGCCCCGGCCAACGGAGATAATAATGTCCGACTGCGTGATATCCACGTCCCCAATGGCCGCTTCCAGGTATTCCATGAACCTGCGGTGGGAGATATCCACATCACCGGGGGCCTTCACATTCTCGATTTCCGCCTCTCCACCATGGTGTGCCTCGGGTTGGAAGGCGCCCTGCTGAATTGTTGCAATATAGCCCGAACTCCCCTCTGCCCTTACCCGTGCATTTACCTTCCCCCCATACATCTGGCGTTCTGCCCACAGTCCGTTCCCTTCGAGATCGAGCCCGATGCAGTCCGTAACCAGGGGAAGACCCATTTCCGTGGCAAGGGATGGGGCCAGGTCCAGACCAAAGGCCGTGTGTCCGATCAGGGTAAGGACCGGCTTCCTCTCCGTCAACAGGGGGACGAGGAGCCTCTGGTATGCCTCGGCGTTAAAGTTCCCTGCATTGGGATCATCGATACAAATGATTTTGTCCGCATAATTCTTTAGTTGACCTGTAAATTCCTCGGTATGATCGGCCAGAAGCAAAGCGATAAGGGGGATTTCATTTTTTTGGGCCAACTGTCTTCCCATGGTGAGTATTTCAAAGGTGATATCCCTGATCTCACCCCTTCGATGTTCAACCAATACAAACAGTTCGCTCATTATAACACCCCCTTACCCTTGAATAATTCCGCCAGTTTCATGGACACCTCTTCGGTTGAGCCTTCTATGATCTCTGCCCTTTTCGTAACGGGGGGGATATACAGCCTTTCGATCCGTATTTTTGAGCCTGCCTCTCCTACTTCCTTTCCATCGAGTCCGATGTCGTTCAAGTCCATGGCTTCGATCTGTTTTTGTGCGGCCTTTCTGATACCGAGCATGGACGCATAGCGGGGTTTGTTGATCCCCGTTTGAATGGTCAGCAGGGCCGGAAGTCCCATCTCGAGGATCTCCAGCACCCCCCCTTCCAGTTCACGCTGAACAACGGATGAGTGTTCCTTGATATCCACACGGGTTATGAAGGTGGCATGTGCAATGTCCAGTAATTCCGCCAAGGTCGGGCCCACTTGACAAAGGCCGTCGTCCGCTGCCATACAACCGGTGAGAATCAGATCGAATGGTCTTGTGCGGAGCGCCTGTGAAAGGATTCTGGCTATCGCATGCCCATCGGAATGGTCACAATGATCGTCCCAGATCCTGATTGCCGTATCAGCCCCCTTGGCCAATCCCATCCGCAGTATGTCGTTGGCTTCTTCATCCCCCACGCTGATCACGGATACGGTCCCCCCCAATCGTTCCTTTATAAGGAGTGCCTCTTCAAGGGCATAGCTGTCCGCCTCATTGATGTCAAAGTTGAGATCTCCCATTTTGATCCCCTTTTCGGTACCATCAATGGTCACCGGAATCTCGGCGGTGTCGGGAACGCGCTTTATACAGACAATGATATCCATACAATTTTTCCTCCCTTATGCACGTGGATTGGCATTCACAGCATGAATGATTTTTTTTGAAATGGTTCTGATTACTATTCGTCCATAAGTGCCTTTTGAATCGAGAGTTATATCGATACCCCGTCGCACGGGGAGTCATTTTTTTGCTTCACATGATCTTCTTTACTATGCAAAGGTTATACGAGGGAATCGTGCAAGGCTCACTTTGATGAAAGGGCGGATTCATGAACACGCGTTGGGATGCTACTGGTTTTTCCAGGTTCCACTGTGGACAATTCGAGCATGAAATCCTTCCCGGTGACCACGCTTAACGGGACAACAGGGATGTCTCCCTGTTCGGGCAGGATGATCCTCATTGGTGTTGCGCCGAGAATGTCCTTGCGGATGTCGATGCCCGGCATGACCGCCTTCAGCTCCATACCACGGGCGGTGAGCTCGAAGACCCCGGGTTCGGTGATATAGATCACCTTTTGCCCCTTACCGAGTGCCACCTTCCCATTGAAGGAGATTTCATCGACCTTGTCCACAAACTTGGGCTTTCCGGGGGTTTCGATTCGTATCCCCATATCCGTAATCACAATACGGGCATGAGCCATCCAGGTGGACATGAAGATAACCACCTTTGCATGTGAGCTGAGATCAATAAATCCGCCCGGGCCAACATAATTGATAACGCCTTCACCCCTTTTGGATACATTGACATTCCCCTCGCCGTCAATCTGCAGTGCACCAAATATAGCCAGATCGAGTCCTTCCTCAGTCCTCTTGAACAACGCCGAGGCATCGATCATTTCCCTTGGAGAGATCGCCCCTCCGAAAAATATGCCGGGCGTTGGTATGCCCCCCACAATACCGGCCTCTGTAAAGAGGGTGATGTCTTCATCCAGAAGCCCGCTGTCATAGAGCAGGCAGCAGACCTCTTCAGGAAGCCCCACCCCGATATTCACATGGCAGCCTTTGAATGCGTGTTGTACGACCTGGGTAGCTGCAACTCGCGCCAGAACCGAATTGATTTCCGTCCGGATGGGGGTTATCCCCATAATTTTATTGATGAACCTGACCATCTCCAGCCCCTTGTCCGGTGACGCATTTCCGTGTAATGTCATGTGGGGAAAATGCCTGCGGTGGGGAAAGACCATTGTTTGTTCGGTCTTGGGATCGACCACAACGGCATCGATCTGATCACCCGAAAGAAAGATCTCATCATACCCCTCGTCCACAACCTGTCCCACGTTGGCAATCACGATGCCATTGTTTTTTTTCGCTGCATGGGCGATGTCTCGATGATCGGATACCATGACGGCATTTTTCATATAGATATTCCCCCTGCGATCCGCCGCTGGTGCGTTAAAGATGGCCACATTGATACAGGGCATTTCAAAGCGAAGTTTTTCCTCCTCGATGGTGACCAATTGGTGGTGTCCCTTACCGCCCACGGGGCTTCCTCTTCCGCATTCCGGATCCACAAAGGTTCCCTTGCCTGTTTCCGTTATGATCCAATTCTTCCCGTTCGCTTGCTGATTATAGAGTAAGGAGCAGAGTCCTTGCGGAATACAGTGAAGCTCCATTTTGTTTTTATCGGCAAGCCGTAAGAAGGATTTATATGTTTCAAGGTGTCCGGCAATAAGACGGGTGCAAAGCCCTTTGATGCCGATTTCTTCAAGCGTTGAGGGGATCTTACCCCGTCCGCCCTGCCCGCCCGCTGAGATGACCGTGAGCCGGCGAGGGTGTCCCGTTTTTCTGAACAGATGTTTAATGGCATAATACATTGCCGCGGGCCGTGCATTTCCGGCAAGACCGCTGAATGCAATGACATCACCATCATGAATCATTGTGGCGGCATCGATGGCGCTTTTGAATTTCGGATTGTCTATGTTGACGTATCTGCGCCTTACATTATATCTGCCGATCGAAATACGCCACTGAATGATCCGGGAGAGGATCCATGCCTTTGTGAGAATATTCATGGCCGACTCCTGCCTGTGAAATCATTCCGCAGTTCATGCCCCAAAAATTCGACCTGATCGTATCTCATTGCAAACAAGGCAAAAAAGCCCTTTTTTTAATTGCCTGGGATACCCCACGCCATTACTTATCGTTGGCGTGTACTCTATCTAAATCTTCGACCAAAAATGCCTAAATCTATAGATATGTGTCTGAATATGTTTACCATCATAAGGATCGGACGACCTTCTGAAAGAAAGAATTGAAATCACACCTGTCCGTACCCGATAGCGATACCTTCTATGGCGTGGCATCCGATGCGGTATATTTTTTTCCCCTTGAGCGTATTATTTATGATGGGAGCTACTTTCACCTTTACACCACTATTATTTAATAGTGAATAAAATCATATTGTTTATATAGATAATGGCATTATGCCTATTGAATATTAATATTGGTACGTTGCTTGCTAATTTCATGAATAAGAAGAACTCTAAACAGGAGATCAACATCCATGGTAGCCTCATTGTTTGCATTACACCATCAAACGATATGGTGCGGAAGGATCGTACAAATCATTTTCTGCCTCCTGATCCTCCTCATGTATCTGGATGGTGAGCACTATCCACAGTGTAGATGCATCTTTCCCGACGAGATCCTCGATCTTCCCTGTTTTTTCTCCCCATATCGCATAGAGGAGGAAAAGGATATGAGCGCCGAAGATAGGGAAACCATTCACCATTTCCCTCTTTTCATGCACATGGATGTCCCCTTGAGGATTAATCGGGCAAAGGTAACGTGGGTGCGTGAATCCTTCCCTGCACAGGTTTTCGAAAAAAGGCTTTTTTCCCTGAAGCACTATAATTCATGATATCTCCCCCTTTTTACCCACTGATGTCTGGTGTCACTTTTCCTCCATGAATGCTGCAACAGAAAGAAGGTGAGAATATATAATTAATTATTACAAAGAGATATTACATGTGTGCCGACACATGATACAAGGTTAATGGTGTTTGATGTTCAAGGATGTTAAGGAGGTTTGATTTGAGATGCAAAGGTTCATGAGTGGAGAAAAATCAAAATTTATTAGTGCAGGTTTTGCTGCCCTCATACTGATTCTGATTGGTTCCTTCCTGGTTGTTTCCAATGTGATCGCCTACTATGGCCTTGGAGGGCTTTACGGCGGCGGCTTGTATGGTATGTATGGTCTGGGCGGTCTCGGTGGAATGTATGGCCTTGGCGGCCTAAGTAGCCTGTATGGTATGTACGGCCTTGGCGGTCTCGGCGGAATGTATGGCCTGGGCGGTCTAAGCAGCCTGTATGGTATGTACGGTCTGGGCGGTCTCGGCGGAATGTATGGTATGTACGGTCTGGGCGGCCTCGGTGGCCTGTATGGTATGTATGGTCTGGGCGGCCTCGGTGGAATGTATGGTATGTACGGTCTGGGCGGCCTCGGTGGAATGTATGGCCTGTACGGCTTGGGATTGGGTGGTCTTATGGGCGGTCTCTATGGATTGGGAGGGGTGGGTACACTTCTTTCAAGCCTTTTGTCCAGTCCGCAGACAGCAGCAACGCCGGTAATGCCGGCACCTGCCACGGCCACAGTATCCGCACTTCTGCCCCTGGTGCCCCTTCCCCTGTTTATAGCAGAGCAGGCAGGCACCTGGATGGGCACGTGGACCAATGGGCTTCTTGCAGGACAGATGACCCTGAACCTGATCGATGCCCTTGGTCTCATCACCGGCACTGCGCAGCTCCTTGGGAATCCATCGCTGGGCTCCCTGGTTGATGTGACGGGAACGGCATTGAATGCCCAGATCACCCTGAGCGGAACCGGCGTGGGTCTGGGAGGTATGACGTTTGCGCTCGATCTGGTCGGAATCCTCGTGACTGCTGCCACGATGACCGGCACCTACTCCATCATCAACACCAGCGGCGGAACGGTCGTTGACCAAGGAAGGTTCGAATTGTCCCTCATTGCTCCCATTATCTAATGCAACCGATGGGAACCGAGGAATCGTTTGATTCGCCGTTGTTGAATGCAAGTGGTTATGAAAGGCGGGATTGTCCTCATCTCTCCAGGCAAATCCCGCCTGTTTGATCCGGTTCAACGCCCTTCTTTGGGCGGAATGGAAAAAAGATGCACCCAGGGATAAAAAGCTTCGGTACTTAGATAAAAGATACGTAAAAAATGATAACGGGTGAAAGGAATTAATGCAGAGAACAATTTATTGGTATATTGGAAGATGATAACGAGTGCAAAGAGCAAATGCAGAGACTATCTTGTCGTTTCCTTGGAAAATGATGACGAGTGCAAAGAGCAAATACAAAGAGCCTCTTATTGGATTTGAGGATGATAATGGGTTCAAATCAGCAAATGCAAAGAAAATAGTATTGTCTTATTAGGAAGGAGGATGATGACAATGAGTTTGAGAAACAGGAGAGGGATGCGCGTGTTATTCATGCTGATACTGCTGCTGATCATTCTGCTTGAGAATCCCTTCGGGGTGAAAAAGGTGTATGCATATTACGGATTCCCCGGCACATCGTCCCTTTTCAGGTACGGGTATCCGAATTCGGGGTATGGTCTTTCGTGGAATCCCCTCTATAATGCCATCCACAATCCATTTGCCTTTGGGGGGAGTTACAACCTGACCACCAGCCTGGGCGGCCTCTCGACGCTTGGGGGGTATGGCGGACTTTTCGGGCTGAGGAATTACGGCACTATCGGCGGTCTGTTTGGACTTTATGGGCTGACCGGCTTATCAGGATTATACGGCCTCAGTCCCTTTGCCACGTCCGGATTGGGCATTGCAGGGCGCTCATTTCCGGGGGGCCTGCTGCCGGCGGGATTGACGAACCCCCTGTTCGCAGCCGAACAGGCAGGGGCATGGACCGGAACATGGAACCTGGGATTCTTGACGGGAACGATGATCATGAATCTATCGGAGAGCATAACGGGTTCCCTGAGCGGCACTGCCCAGTTGATCGGCAACCTTACCTTCGGAGGGATCTTTAACGTGTACGGAACGGGAAGCACCACCTTCGTGTCCCTGAACGGTCAGGATCCCACTCTCACCTATGCCGTAACCCTGCAGGGCATACTCACCACGCCCACAATCATGGAGGGATTTTACAGCATTTACAAGATCGGGTCCACGACCCCCAAGGAATCCGGAACCTTCAACCTCGAACTGCTCATATAATCATGAGGTACTGTCCCATCAAACGCGCAGGGCCTTCCGGGGTGCGTCCCGGAAGGCCCTGTGTCCTTAATTTTGGTGGCGCTATTCTCAGCGCCATTTCGAGACGAGTGATACCTGCACCCTGCCGCTACTCCAGAACTTTTCCCGATCATACACGGTCTTCTTGGTTGACAGCTGCGCTGCGACATCCAGTTGGAGCCATTTGAGCCCCAGTCCGATGCCGCCGGTCAGGATCGTTCCCTCTTCGCTGTCCTGCATATTCTGCATGGCCCCGGTCCTGATGCAGAACCAGTTGCAGGGGTGAAGGTTGAATCCGCCGCCTATATACTGGGATTTGTATCCCGGCACGAATGTCGAGTTGTTGGTGAGGTCCATATCGATTGCCATGCTGAGGCGATCCTTCCACAGGTCATACTTGAGGCCTGTGCGGACCTGTGGTTTCACCTTGAGGGTGTCACCATAGGCGGTCTCGAACTCGGGGGTGTTAATGTTCTTCATCACCAGCCCGAGGGACAATTTCTCGAATCGCTTCGGCCTATACAGGAACCCAAGGTCAACACCCCAACTGTTATCCCTTTTTACTCGGTCTTCAATCTCGTTGTCGATCTCGCCCGATTCGGTGTCGATTGCGATCTTCTCGTCAAAGGTGCAGCCGGGCATGATCTTGAATGCAGCCCCGATACTCAATGCGCCCGGTTTAAAGGTGAAGGTCCTGGCGTGGGAGAGAAAGATCTCATGGTATGCCAGGCCGGTCAGCTTGAGATAGGTGAGTTTGTTGTCAAGGGCGTATTCGATGGACCGGGCATTGTAATCATTCGGATCCGCACTGGCATCATATACGTTGGTGACCTCGTTGTATTCGAAATATCCAATAGAATTAGGATCTATTTGTCCTTTCACGATAAGATCGAGCCGCTGCGGATCGATGACCGCATAGGCGGTGGCCTCGGAGATAAGGTATGCACCGAATCCGAACGTGCCCATCTGAGCGCTCAGGGTGCCGCTTGGTGCGAACAACTGGATGCCGTTTTTTACGGATATCGATCGTAATGTATCCTTGATGGTCGTGATGTTTCTCCGATCCTCAATGGTGTTGCTGTTTGGGTCAAGTGCATTGTTGGCGATCCGGTTAATGGTGTCCATGATGTTTGCGTCGGCGAGCGCATCGATGTGCCGGGCCACGTTGATCTCGCGTATTCCCCCGCCTACCGACAGCTCGACCTGCATTCCGTGCTCATGGACCGCCAACAGCGCAGGATTATAGTAGGTTGCTGAACTCCCCCGCGCCGAGGCGACACCTGCCCCTCCCATGGACATGGGTTCAAAACCAAGGGGCTGGAATTCAACGGCATAAACAGGGGAAACAACAATCATCAGGGAGACCACAATAAGAACGATTTTGACCAGATGCCTGGGCATGACAATCCTCCTTTGTTTCGATGATTTTTATGCTGTGATGATGAGCCGCTCTTGTACTATTTAATAATCGGATTTTCATCGCAACAGGGACAGTGCCGCAATTCCGATTTTGACTGTGGCTTATTGTGAGAAGATAAGCGCTCAATACATCGTGTGAGAAGGGGTCATACCCGCGTGCATTTTTTGCCGATAGTATTTGTATACGTAACATAATTACGTAAGGTAATAGTTCTGTGCCTTGAGAAGCAGGTATTGAAAGGCCTTTAATAACGTGTTCGTTGTGGCTTTAGGGAGGAGGTATTGAATAGCCTTCTGGTAACCGGGTGATTTTGCTATTAAGGAGGTTTCGAACGGAATCTATTGGTAACCGTGGGCGTGTTTTATTAATCTAAAGGATGGAGGGTACAAAAATGGAATTGAGGAAGTTTGATCCAAGGAATCAGCCAGGACAGCACAAGGAGAAGGAAACGGAGGACGAATCCTTACGGGTACCGCTGGTACGGGATTTGATGACCACCGATCTTTTTACTCTCAGCAAGGATGATAACCTCAAGACATTGGAAGACATGATGAAGTGGCGTGCCATACGGCATATCCCGGTGGTGGACGAGGAACATCATGTAGTGGGCCTGGTGACCCACAGGGACCTGCTGAAATATTCCATTTCAGGGTTTGCCAGTGTTGATGAAGAGGAGAAGGATGCCATCAACAGGAGTATTCCGGTTTCCTCGATCATGAAAACGAACATCCACAGCATCCCTCCTGATACGAGCCTCCAGGATGCCGCCAGGATGATGTTGAAATACAAATTTGGGTGTCTTATCATCGTCGAGAATGAAAAGCTGGCCGGTATCATTACCGAGGCCGATTTCATGAAATTTTTTGTGGAAAGGGACGTGTTCTCGGAATAATCGAGGTTTTGAAGCGCCTTTGATGTGTTTTCTCGATGCAATGGTCCGGTAAAGGCGCCCCGAGGGCCATCTATCTTCAAGGGCGGGCTGAAAGAAGGGATCCTCTTTTGCTGAAGCACGGCATCGGCACGTTCTGTAGATATGGCTGCCCAGGAATTTGCCCGCCGGTATTACCGATAGTAATGTATTATTGCCTTGGCGCGTAGCTGAAGAAGATATTCCCTGATGGCGAGCTCCCTCTTTTGCCTCTTCAGAAAGGTGGCGACCTTTTCCCGAATCTGTTCCAGAGGGATGGTGCCGGCAGCCTGACGGTCGATGGGCGTTATCAGGTGAAATCCGTATTCTGTTTCTATTACCTCGCTCAGCTCCCCGATTTTCAGATCAAATGCGGCATCTTCAAAGGGTTTGACCATGGTTCCCCTCTTGAAGTACCCCAAATCGCCCCCATTCGACCTGCTGTTGCAATCGGAGTGCTCGCGGGCCAGTTGTGCGAAATCAACCCCGAATTGGACCAGATCGCGGAGTCTGATCGTTTCTTGGCGTTTTTCCTCCCGTGTTGCAGGGCTGTCATCCGGTGATACGGCGATCAGGATATGACGTACCTGTATTTGCTCCGGTATCTGGAAGTTTTCGGAGTTGGCAAGGTAAAATTCCTCGATCTCGTCAGGGCTTACCTCATTGACGAAATCAACGTGATGATCGAGCAGTGCCTTTATTTTTAAGTCGTGCTCGATCTCCTCCCGCAGTTTTTCTTCCGAGATCCCCAGGTGTGACAATCTTTCCCTGAATTTTTCACGGGATGAAAAACGATGCCCAATCTGTGAAATTCGATCTTCAACGACGTTTTGATCGGGCAGGATATGCTCCTGATCTGCTTCGTAGGAGAAAAGCTTTCTGTTGATGACATTCTCCAGTGCCTGGCGCCACAGTTTTGCATTAAATTCCTCTGTTTTTTCAGGGAACGCCCTGTCTTTAAACTGCTGAAAGAGGTCATCCATCTCCCTTTCCACCTCGATATCAATGACAGGGAGTCCATTCACACTGGCAATAATCGAGTTTTCGTCAAGCTCGTTCACATTCGGCGGTTCGGACACGTCAACGGCTTCGGAGTATTCTGCCGGTGATGTATCAGAGGACATAGGGATGATGGCTCTCCCTTCACAACCAAGGAGCATACATCCGCATGCAATAAGGATTGTTATGCCGATTCGTGCATTCTTCATGCCGCCTCTGCCCTGTCTTTGTTCGAAAGAATACGGGGAAACCTGCAATCGGGTCCCCTCTATTACCGGGATATACGATTATACATTTTAAATCCCGTACCTTCCTATTTTTCGGCACAAAAAACATTCATACTTTTGCCCCATTATTTTTAATGTCCTTGTCCATGATTTTCAACCTCTCCATCGCCACCTTGAAAGATTTCCTTTGTGGTAAAGGGGAGCCCCCCTTCGAAGTAAAAGGATATCGATGCCGATAAAAAATTAGGCTTATTAACCTTATCGGCCGGATAGAGAGGGGATCACTGCAATGGAAAAAATGGATCGATATCGAAAGGGTCAGCGTCTGCCTTTTGCACCCGATTTGAATGAAATAAAGAGCCCCTCCCATGATCCCATGAAGGAGGATAATGGCGGCATCGATCTGTGGATATCGTTGTCCATTGAAGGGAAAAGACGGGAGATAATCAAGCGACAGATGTCCAGCCATATCAGCCAGTTGAAAACACTTCGCTTCAGATATCAGGTGTAGTGCGTCGTTGAAGCCAAACAGGGAATCACAGGCTTCACCCGATAGTTTTTTTCATGTCCCGCAGGAGGGGCATGGAGTTTAGATGAAGGATCAAGACATACACAGAGAAAAACCAATAGAACATGGGAAGGAAGATCCGGTCGAGCCCCTCAGTCTTGTATACCCCATTCTCAGGAGTGATATCGATTGTTTCCAGGACCTGGAACATTTTCTTCAGAAGGTGGTGGAGGCCTCTGCAACCATTGTTGCAGCGAAAAGCTCCAAGTTGATCCTCTTTGACGAGAAAGAGGCCTCAATCCTTCCTTCAACCGCGGCGCCGGATGCCATCACCAGCACGGATCATACCATTCATATTCCCCTTATCTTAAAGGGGCTTGAGCATCCAATGGGATATATCGAGGTGGAAGGCAGAAGAGACGGGGCCCCTTTCGATCAGAGGGATGTGGTCTCGGTTCTCATGATGGCGCGTCAGGCAACCCTCAAGATAGAGAACGACCTCTTTTACCGCGGGATCTATGAAAACATGATCGAGGTGCTGAAATCCATGGTCAATATCATCGAGTCCCGGGACCCCTATATTCGCTGTCATTCCTCTCGGGTGACCAGATACGCGTTAAGGATTGCTGAAGGGCTTCATCTCTCGGTCCAGGATATGGATACCATGAGGCTTGCATGTCTGCTCCATGATATCGGAAAGATCGGCATTCCTGACTCCATTCTCACGAAAAAGGGCGACCTGGCCACCGACGAGTTGGAATTGATACAGACCCATTCATTGATCGGGGAAAATATTGTCAAACCCCTTGGCTTTCTGATACGGGAGGGGGAGATCATTCGAACACATCACGAATGTTTTGACGGGAGTGGATATCCGGATGGACTCAAGGGTGATGAAATCCCCCTGAGTGCCCGAATCATTGCGGTGGCGGATTCCTATGATGCGATGACCTCACATCGGCCCTACCGGATGGCCAAGACAACGGGGGAGAGCATCGTGGAAATTGAAAGGCTGCAGGGCATCAAATATGACCCGCAGGTTGTTCAATCGTTCAGGCGGTGCCTGGAAAGTCAGCCGTAATGTATCATCTGTTTGCTTGTACAAACAGTTAAGCGTTTCATAATGATTTCGTTGAGATTTTCTCTTGACAATCATTACGAAAGAATATATTTTTATGGTCCAGGCAAGGTAGTACCGGAAGTGTTATTATCAAGTATCAAGGGTGTTTTAGGGAAGGAAGGGGGTTATCATGGCAAGTAGTACCGGAAGAGTGAAGTGGTTCAATGACAATAAGGGGTATGGGTTCATTGAGCATGAGTCGGGGAAGGATGTCTTCGTGCACTATTCTGCAATTCAGGCCGAAGGCTTTAAGTCGTTGAAGGAGGGGGAATCGGTTGAATTTGAGCTCGTTGATGGACCCAAGGGACCCCTTGCCCAGAATGTCGTAAAAGTCCATCAGGTATAATATACATATACCATTCACCGATCCGGATATGAAAAAACCGTAGGATGATGCCCTTGCAGGTTGGTGAGGGCATTGAGGGGGGAAACAGGAGAGCGAAAATACATTGTCAGCGATTATGGGCCCAAGTCCAAAGGTTGTAAAAAAGGCTTTGCGCCGAATGGTAAATCCCGCATGAATACCCTTCGGCGCGGCCGCGGCCCATTTTTTCGTTGCCGCCCCTCCCTGCCACCCTAAGGCCGCGACCCAGATTTTGTCAGTGGAAGCAAAGCGCAGTCAGTAGGTTTCCCTTTCGCACACGATACGCCTTTTCACCAGTCCGGTTACCCGGTTTTCAAAATCGCATTATCAATCAATCGGGTGTTCCCTATTCGCACGGCAAGCGCAAGCAATGCCTCATCCGTGATATTCTCGATGGATGATAATTCCTCCGTATCACAGATGGCAACGTACTCCACTTTGGCGAGAGGCTCCGATCGTATGACCGCCTCGGCCTGTGCGATGATGGCCTGGGCATTTCGTTCCCCCTGCCGTACCGATTCCTCCGCCTTCTGCAAGGCCCTGTGCAGGCACAGGGCGGCCTGCCGTTCCCGTTCGGAAAGATAAGCATTGCGTGAGCTCATGGCCAGGCCATCAGTCTCGCGCACAATGGGTAACACCGTGATCCGGACAGTGAAATTCAGGTCCTCGACCATTCGTTTGATGATGATCGCCTGTTGGGCGTCCTTCTGCCCGAAGTAGGCAACATCAGGGGTGACGATGTTGAAGAGCTTGCACACAACGGTGGCAACCCCCTGGAAGTGTCCGGGCCGGTGCGCACCACAGAGCACATTGCTCAGCCCCTCCACGGCCACCGCGGTACGAAAACCGGGAGGGTACATCTCATCTGCCGGAGGAATGAAAATGGCATCCACCCCGGCCTGCTGTGCCAGTGCGATATCCCTCTCCATATCCCTGGGGTAACGGTCAAGGTCTTCGTGCGGTCCGAACTGGATCGGGTTGACAAAGAGGCTCACCACCACATAGTCCGTTTCCTTCCTGGCCTCCCTCATCAGGCTCAGATGCCCTTCGTGGAAATATCCCATGGTGGGGACCAGGCCGATTGTCTTGCCAAGCCGGTGCATTGCCCCGGCCTTATCCTGCATGCGGCTGGTGGTGTGCAGTATGTCGATCCTTGTTGGAAGAGTCATGGTTGTTTTTAATACCCTTCATCCTTCGTTGTGATCGAGAGATCATGGATGTTCAGTAGGTGTAATCATCGGAGGGGAAGGCGCCGGATTGCACCTCGGCACTGAATGCCTTGACCGCCTCGAGCATGGTCTCGTAGAGGTGGGCATACTGCTTTACGAACTTGGGAGGTTTCTGCCCGGTGAATCCGAGGAGGTCATGGATCACCAGCACCTGACCGTCACATTCCACGCCCGCACCGATCCCGATGGTGGGAATGGAGAGTGCCCTGGTGATTGTTGCTGCAAGGTTCGGGGGGATGCCCTCAAGTACCAGGGAGAATATCCCTGCGTCCTCGAGACGCTTCGCCCCATCCAGGAGAAGTTGCGCCTGATCGCGATCCCGTCCCTGGACCCTGAATCCCCCCATCTGGTGGATAAATTGAGGGGTGAGCCCGATATGTCCCATGACCCCTATGCCTGCCTCCACAATGGCGCGGGTGATCGCAACCATCGGCTCCCCGCAGCCCTCCAGCTTGACTGCCGAGGCCCCTCCCTGCTTGATGAATCGTCCGGCGTTGCGAATGGCGTCCGTCGGTCCCAGGTTGAATGACATGAACGGCATGTCCCCGATGACCAGGGCATCCTGTGCCCCCCTGGCCACTGCCCTGGTATGGTGGAGCATCTCTTCCATGGTGACCGGCAGGGTGTTCGGATACCCCAGCATCACCATGCCGAGGGAATCCCCCACCAGCAGCATATGGATCCCCGCCTGATCCAGCAGACGGGCGATGGGATAGTCATAGGCGGTGAGCATCGTGATCTTCTCACCATGTTCCTTCATGTCCTTCAGCTTCGGTATCGTCACCTTGCCCATACGTTCTCCTTTCATCTGAAAATCCCCTTTGGGCATTTTCATGCTTCTTTGTGAGCCGAAGGCTCATCTGCGTTTCACTTCTACATTCTACATTCTACATTCTACATTCGATGTTCGCAGTTTCATCCGGCTCATGTGCGTTTCATATTCGTTGTATCAGATCATTGGTCGGGGTGTCAATCAGGATGGTTCGCATGCGTTCCTTGGTTTTCGGATGCCTCAGGGAGGGGTCGATTTCCGCCAGGGGCACCAGTACGAAACGGCGTTCGGTCATTCGGGGGTGGGGAATCGTCAGGCCGGCATGGTCAATGACGAGGTCGCCGTAGAGGAGGATATCGATGTCGATGCTCCTGGGCCCCCATCGAATGGCCCTTGTTCTCCCCATGCTGTTCTCGATATGCTGGGTTACCCGGAGAAGCTCAAGAGGGGGGAGGGTGGTTTCAATCCGCGCCACCTGATTGACGAACCATCCCTGGTCCCTGAATCCGACGGGCTCCGTCTCGTAAAAGGAGGAGGTCGATATCACCCGTATGCCTGTTTGTGCGGCAAGCAATGCAAGTGCCTTCTCCAGGTTTTTTATGCGGTTCCCTATGTTCGACCCGAGTCCGAGATATGCCGAATTCCACGCCTGTTTCAAGGGTTATTCCCAGGGCTTGGTCTGCAGGCGCTCGAGTGCCGTGTGTATCCGATCGAGGTCGACCGTCAGGGCGATCCGGAAGTATCCTTCCCCATGGGGGCCGAATCCCACCCCGGGCGTGGTGACAATCCCGCATTTTTCCAAGAGAAACTGACAAAATGATGTGGAGTTGTATCCGTGCGGCACCTCGATCCACACGTAAAAGGTTGCCTTTGGTTTTTCGAGTCTGAAACCGAGTTCCATAAGGCCGTCACAGAGCAGATCCCTCCGTTCCTGGTAGATGGAAACCATGCGGTGGACCTCGCTCTGGGGACCGGTCAGCGCGGCAATCCCGGCCATCTGGACGGCCTCGAAGATACCCGAGTCAAGATTTGTCTTGACCCTGCCCAGACCTTCGATGATCCGTGAATTCCCCACCGCGAACCCGATCCGCCATCCGGTCATGTTGTAGGTCTTGGAAAGGGAATGGAATTCGATTGCCACATCCCGTGCCCCGTCGATCTGGAGGATGCTGGGGGGCCGAAATCCGTCGAAGGCGAGCTCGGAGTAAGCCGCGTCATGACAAATGATAAAATGATGGTTTTGGGCGAGGTTGACCGCCGTTTGCAGGAATTCCCCGGTGGCGACGGCAGCGGTGGGATTGTTTGGATAGTTCAGGAACATGAGCTTGCACTGATCGAGGATCCCCGGATCGATCGCCTTGAAGTCGGGCAGAAACCCGTTCCCCTTGAGCAGGGGTAAGGTGTAGGGCACCCCTTCGGCAAGGATGATCGAATTGTGATAGACCGGGTATCCGGGGTCCGGCACCAGCGCCATCTCGCCGGGATTGATAAAGGCAAGGGGGATGTGTCCGATCCCTTCCTTCGATCCGATGAGGGAGAGGACCTCCTTTGCAGGATCAAGGCGCACCTCGAATCGGGCTTCATACCATTGGCTGACCGCCTCCCTGAAGGAGAGTAGCCCCGCATACGAGGGATAGCGATGATGTTTGGAATCCTGCGCCGCGGTGGCAAGTCGAGAAACGATATGATGCGGAGTGGGCAGGTCCGGGTCGCCCACCCCAAGATCGATGATATCCTTCCCTTTTGCAAGGACCGCCTTTTTCAGTGTATCCAGATGGGCAAACAGATATGGTGGCAGCTTGGTGAGACGTTCGGCAAAGGTGAATTCAGACATAACCCGACCTTCCTCCCCTTTATGGAGTGCCCGATATGATGGGCAAACGGAGGGTGCACGTGGTTCCCGTGTTCACTTCACTCTCCACATGGATCTCGCCGTGATGACCCTCGATAATGGATTTGGCCACATACAGCCCGAGGCCGTTTCCCTTTCCGCCGGAGCGTGTTGAGAAAAATTGTTCGAATATGTTCGGCAGATTCTCCTCCGGGATCCCGATCCCCGTGTCGCTGATTGTCACCAGTATCCCCTTGTCATCCTCCGTCCCGCACGTTGTCGTCCGGATGATGATGGTGCCCCCTTCGGGCATTGCCGCAACCGCATTGGTAAGGATATTAACGAATGACTGGATGAGGTCCTTGCTGTTTGCCAGGATCGGGGGGATTCTGGCCTCGTACTCCTTTTTGATCTCAATGGCATCCATATCGACCAAATATGCGGCAAAAGAGAGGGATTTCCTGAGAACCTCGTGAATATCGACGATGCCCGTGGTATGGTCGGACGGGCTCGAATACCAGAGAAGATCCTTCACCAATTGCCCGATCCGTTCGGCGTCCTCTTCCACCTTTGCCAGGTTCTCCGTAAGCTTGTCCACCCCGAGCAGGTTTGTTCGGGTCATCAGGAGGTGGGTATACGTGGAGAGGGAGGCGAGCGGATTATTGAGGTCATGGGCCATCCTTGCAGCCATGGTCCCCAGGGTCATCATCTTTTGGGATTGGATGAGCTGTTTGGTGAGTTTCTTCGTATCGGAAAGGTCTCTGAAAATGCCGGACAGTCCATACACATTCCCGCCTGCATCCCGTATCAGGGACAGGGTGAGACTGACGGGAATGTATTCCCCTGACATGGAGATGACCCGTGTCTCGAAATTGCTCACCGGGCCGCTCTTTTTTACCCATTCAAAGAGATTGTATATCCTGTTGTTGTCATATTCAGAAAAGAGGAATTCCCAGGGGCGTCCGATTGCCTCCTGAGCGCTGTAGCCGAAGGTCATCTCCGCACCCTTATTCCATGTAATGATACTACCGTCCGGATTGATGCTTACGATGGCGTCGGCTGCATTGTCGACCAGATTGCCGATGTATCCGTGTGCCCGATCCTCCTCCTCCCTTCGATGCATCTCGTGCGTGACATCCTCCATGACCAGAACCGCGCCAACGGTCTCTTCCTTCCTTTTCAGGGGAGCGATCCTGAAATCGACGTATGCCTCCTCTCCATTCGGCTTATGGGTCTTGAGGTGATCCAGTTCCGCCGGCTCACCCGTCACAATGACCTCCTTCACCCTCTCCGAAATCCCTTCCACAGACAGGGCCGGGATGATATCGAAGAGATTCGAGCCGGTGGCCACCGATTCGTCGATACCGGTCAGGCCGGCGATTCCCGCATTCCACGCCTTGACGAAGAATCCGGTATCCACGGTGATGACACCCAGGGTCATGCTCTGGAACAGATCGGTATACAGGGAGATACGTTCCTGAAACTCCCTGGTCCGGTTGGAGAGGTTCTTGTTCGCTTCAAGGAGCTCGTTGCGCATTTGTTTGAACCGTTCCTTGAGCTGCTTGTATTTGATTACCTGATCGACCATGAGCAAGACCTCTTTGCCGGTGACCGGCAGAACGAGCTGTGTCCCCTCATCCCCATTCTTGAGGATACTCTTGAATGTGTCCTGGTCCCCGTTGGAGATGAGATGGATGATGGGGGTCTCTGAATGGGTTTGGCCGAAACCGGGAAAGAGATCGGGTCGCTCCTGCATCCAAATGGTGCTGTCGAGGAGAATGACATCCTGGGGGGACGAATTCAACTGCGTTTCCATGTCGGAAAGACCGGAGGCCTTTGTTACGAGATAATCGTGCTCATGAAGGGCGGTGGATGATTCATCCAGGAGCCCTTCATCCTTTATAGCGACTAAAATCCTCTCTTTCACTGCTGCCTCCTCCACAAAAGGGTAATACACGTCACGGCCGTTTTCAAAGGGATGAATACTACCGATAGGATGCCGATTCTCAAGTACCAAGGTTACTTCCCCTATGAATGATCACGGGATCACCTTGCTCAAGGGGTATTCGACAATCCCTGTTGCACCGGCCTTTTTCAGACAAGGGATAATATCCCTGACCACCTTTTCATCGATAATGACCTCAATGTCCAGCCAGTCCGGGTCTGTCAGGTGTGCTATCGTCGGGGTGTGCAAGGCGGGCAGTATGGCGACGATGTTCTCCAGGTCCCCCTTTTTCACATTCATCTTGAGCCCTACCTTCTCCTCTGCCAGCAGTGCACTGTGTAACAGGCAGGCCAGGTTTTCCATCTTGGTCCTTTTCCATTCATTGTCCCAGGCCTCCTTGTTTGCGATCAGGCGTGTGGTGGACTCCATGATGGTTTCCACGATGCGGAGTTTGTTGGCCTTCAGGGAACTTCCCGTTTCCGTAAGCTCAACTATCGCGTCGGCGAGATCGGGCGCCTTGACCTCCGTGGCGCCCCAGGAAAAGAATACCTCCGGATGGACCCCACGTTCCCCGAAGTATTTCTTGGTCACGTTGACCAGTTCGGTGGATACCCTTTTCCCCTCCAGATCCTTAATGGATTTTATGGAGGAGGATTCGGGGACCGCGAGGACCCAGCGGACCGGGGTACGCCCGGATTTCGCGTAGCTGAGATTGGTTACCTCCACCACATCCGCTCCCTGTTCGAGGACCCAGTCCCATCCGGTCAATCCCACATCGAGCACGCCGTTTTCCACGTAGATTGCCATCTCCTGCGCCCTGATGAGCAATCCCTCCATGTCGGGGTCATCGATCGAGGGATAGTAGGATCGCTGGTTTACCGTAATACGATATCCTGCCTTGCGGAACAGGGCGATGGTGGATTCCTGGAGGCTTCCCTTGGGGATGCCGATTTTCAGTTTCATAGCGTTCGCTTCCTCCGTTTCTGGTATGTATACACAGCGCGATTATGTTCTCGAAGCGTTTCCGAAAACTCATGGGAGCCGTCATTGCGGGAGACGAAATACCTGTATGGAGCGTCGGCGGGATAGAGGGCTGCATTGAGACTGCCCAGGCCGGGATTGGCTATAGGGCCGGGAGGGAGGCCCCTTTTCCGATAGGTATTGTATGGAGTAACCGTACGGAGGTCCTTCTTGGTGAGATTGCCGTCATAGTTTTCCATGCCGTAGATAACGGTCGGATCGCATTGGAGTCTCATGCGCTCCTTGAGCCGATTGTGAAACACGGCTGATATGAGGGATCGCTCGGAGGGTAATGCAGTCTCCTTTTCAATGAGCGATGCCAGGGTGACGATTTCATGCACCGTATACCCTATCTCGCTTGCGCGGTCGGACATCGGGGTCGTGAATACGGTCCAAAAACGCCTTATCATTGTATCGATAATTCTTTGCACGGGGATGTTTCTGCTGAAAAAATAGGTGTCTGGAAAGAGATACCCCTCCACGGTTTCTCCTTCGATGCCCCAGAATCGCACTACATTGGGATCCCCACAGCATGTCAGAAAGTCGTCCCTGTCCGCTATTCGTTTCCTGTCCAGTACGTTTGCTATCTGGTAGATATTGTATCCTTCGGGTATGGTAATCTTGTGCTGCACCACGCGCCCCTGCTCCATGATGGTAAGGATTTCCAGGGGACTCATATGTGGTTTGAATGCATATTCGCCGGCCTTGAGATCACCCTTGCCGTGCAACAGGCTCAGAAGGTAGAATGCGCGGGCACTGCGAACGAGACCGGCAGCCTTCAGGCTGATGGCAATCGACTTGATCCCGGAGCCTTCCGGGATAAGCAGGACCTGTTCCGGTCCCCCGGATCCGACAGGGGCGAACACCGTCATGTAGGTAACAGCGGTCAATACCAGGACAATGCTTATTAAGGCAATAATCAGGGAATCCCGTATCATCGTTGTTCTCCATGGATGTGTGAATAATCAAGATAGCTCTGCAGGATCAATACCGCAGAAACCATGTCCACCTTTTCAGCCCTTTTTTTTCTGGATATACCCGATTCCATGAGTGCCTGTTCCGCATGCCGTGAGGTCAGTCTCTCGTCCCAGGAGGTAAAGGAACACTGTACCCGTGATTTGAGCAGATCGATGAACCGTTCGGTTTTTTCGGCCTGCATTCCAATATCCCCATGCATGTGTCGCGGGAGCCCGTAAACCACCCGGGTGACCCCGTACCGGGCAATCACATCGATAATATTTCCTGCATCATGTTTTTTCCCGCGTCTCAGGAGTGTTGGAAGTCCCTGGGCAATCAATCCGAGGGGGTCGCTGACAGCCATCCCGATCCGTTTGTCGCCGATATCCAGGGCCAGAAAACGACCTTGTCCGCTCTTGTCCTCATTTGATGCAGAAGATTGAGAATTGGATTCATACATTGATAAATCAATCATTTAATTTTATATATTACTCCAGTATATTACCCCAGCATCGAATCAAAATCAAGATTCCACGTTTCACCGAAATGGGACCGTGCCACCCAGGAGATACTATGCGATAAATAAGCTCCAAACGTCAACACGATGCGTTTTAGAGATCTGCCACAGGGTTCACTGAGAAAACAGGGTTTTTAATGATTCCTCCCTGTGCACTCTATGTTATGTGCGATGAAAAATCACATGTTGACCATGTGAGGATCTTTGACTGCAATGCAAACCATGATATAGTTTCCTGTGCACTTCGACAAGTGTTGAAATCGGGATCGATCGGATTGGCTGATCGGGATTCGTTTGATTCATCCTCTCGCCGGTATGTGTTTCATGCATATCCTGGAAGGAATTGGCGCGGTTCCGGCGTTTGCAGTGCTGCCGGGGATGCCTGGCTATGGGTGGGAGTTTTATTATTTTAATAGGTTTCAGGGGTTACCTGCATGGAAGGGTTTACGGAAAAGGATCGCCAGTTGATCCGTTTTCTCCAGGATGACCTGCCCGGGGAGAGGGAACCATTCCTGGCCATTGCAAAGAAACTGGGCATGACCGAGGGGCAGGTGGTGGATCGAATCAAGGGGTGGATGCAGGAGGGGGTTGTCAGGAGATTCGGTGCGCTGGTCAGGCATCACGACATGGGCATCCGGGGGAATGCCATGGTGGCATGGTCGGTGCCTCCCGCGGACACGGAGCGGATAGGTTTGCGGATTGCCCGGTATCCCTTTGTCAGCCATTGCTACGAGCGGCCTGTACGATCGGATTGGCCGTACAACCTCTACACCATGTTTCACGCACCGAACAGGGAGGCGGTGGAAGCCCTCATCCGAAGGGTTGCAGAAGAAACGGGAATCAGGGACTACACGGTGCTGCATACGGTCAAGGAATGGAAGAAGCGGAGCATGAAGTACCTCTGAGGTGTGACCTTCACCTCGCGAATGCTTAGGGAGGATCATGATGTTCTCAAAGTCTCAGAAATTATGGAAGGAGGCCGGCAAATACCTGATAGGGGGGGTCAACAGCCCGGTCAGGGCCTTCAAGGCGGTCGGAGGTTCACCGATCTTCATGACACGGGCGGAGGGCCCCTGCATGTTCGACGTGGACGGACGACGCTATTATGATTATGTTGGTTCCTGGGGCCCGATGATTCTCGGGCATGCACACCCGGCGGTGGTCTCCGCGCTCCAGGATGCCATTGCCCGCGGCACCAGCTTTGGGACACCCACTGAGGCAGAGGTGCGTCTGGCCGAGCTCATCGTAACCATGGTCCCCTCCATAGAGCGGGTACGGCTGGTGAATTCGGGAACCGAGGCCGCAATGAGCGCCATCCGACTGGCACGCGGGTATACCGGAAGGGACAAGATTGTCAAGGTTGAAGGGTGCTACCATGGTCATGTGGACAGCCTCCTGGTGAAGGCGGGCTCCGGTGCCACTACCCTGGGGATCCCTGACAGCAAGGGGGTAACCCATTCCGTGGCCCAGGATACGATCACCGTGCCGTTTAACGATATCAATGCAATAAAAAGGGTGCTGGAGGATCAGGCCCGGCAGATCGCCGCGGTGATCCTGGAACCCGTTCCGGGCAACATGGGCGTGGTACCTCCGGAGAAGGGATATCTCGATGAACTCCGGGTGCTTACCGATCGATTCGATGTGCTCCTTATTTTTGACGAGGTCATGACCGGTTTTCGCTTGTCCCCTGGGGGTGCCCAGCAGCTCTATGGGGTGAAGCCGGATCTTACCTGTCTCGGCAAGGTCATCGGCGGGGGCCTTCCGGTGGGCGCCTTCGGCGGCAGAAAGGAGATCATGGAATATCTTGCACCTGCAGGTCCCGTGTACCAGGCGGGGACCCTTTCGGGGAATCCCCTGGCCATGGCAGCAGGCATAAAGACACTTGAACTCCTGCAGGAGAAGGGTACGTACGAGCGCCTGGAGACGCAAGGCAGGAAACTTGCCAGGGGAATCCGGAATGCGGCGAAGGAGGCAAAACAGGATGTACAGGTCTATCAGATAGGCTCCATGCTTTGCCCGTTTTTCACCTCGCAGAAGGTGGTTGATTACACAACCGCCAAAACGAGCGACACCCAGCACTATGCCCGTTTTTTCTGGGCCCTGCTTGAATTGGGGATCTATGTTCCACCCTCGCAATTCGAGGCGCACTTCGTGTCCACTGCCCATAGTGATGAGGTCATCAACGAGACCATTCAGGCGACGCACAAGGCAATGAGGTCCATTACCCTATGACCGACCGTCATCTGCCCGTGTCGGCGTCGATCATCACCCTGAACGAGGAGCGGAACATCCCGGACTGCCTCAAAAGCGTTGATTTTTGCAGCGAAAAGGTAGTGGTCGACTCAAACAGCACCGACCGGACACGAGAGATCGCACAGCACATGGGTGCACGGGTGTACGTGAGGCCGTTTGAAGGTTATTGGCAGCAGAAGCAGTGGGCGTTGGAGCAGTGCAGCAATCCATGGGTACTGTGCCTGGACGCGGATGAACG
Source organism: bacterium (assembly GCA_049472355.1). Taxonomy (GTDB): domain Bacteria; phylum SZUA-182; class SZUA-182; order DTGQ01; family JAFGSM01; genus JBLIRM01. Next base: position 26,045 of record JBLIRP010000029.1, read on the forward strand.
GGTCACCCCGGAGTTGAGGGACTTCCTGTTTGGCCTCGATTTCCGGAACTCATCGGCGGACGGATTCGAGGTGCGGCGAAGGCATGTGTTTTTGGGCAGGGTCATGGCACACTCCAGTCTCTACCCGGACTACAAATTGAGGCTGGCGCGCAGGGAAAACGCCAGGTGGGGAGGGGTGAATCCCCATGATACGCTCCTGGTTTCGGGAAGGACCCAAAAGCTCCCCTACGACATCCTCCATTATGCATGGCTTGATTGTCGGCACTATCTCATGACCCAGATACACTATGCCCACATCACGGCGCGCGAGAAGTACCAGGCGGGAACGCGGGCGGGGATATCGGACCTGACGCTTCGCCCTGTATACACCTTTCTCTACCGGTACTTCATCAGGGCGGGTATTCTGGATGGGTTCCCCGGGCTGGTGGTGTCTGCTGGAGGGGCTGGGGCCTGCTTTGCGAAATACGCATTTCTCAAGGAACTGGAACGAAAAGAGGGCGGCGACAAAAACGGTTAAGGAAACGAAACCGGATGAGATGGAAGAGGGTCTGTATCCCCTTCCTCCGGGTCGTCTTTTTTCCGATTCTTCGCAGGGAAATTCACAAACGGATTTCCGCAGGGGCTTTGGATTTCTTGAATTGTACCATGGTTTGTGCTAACGTTTGGTATCGTTTGGCTGAAGCAACGAAAGAGAGGCAGGGTGCCGGATATGCCTATCCCCATGATGGATCTCACAACCGAATATCGATCCCTGAAAGGTGAAATCGACCAGGCCGTCCATCGGGTCCTGGAATCGGGTCGCTTTATCCTGGGGCCCGAGGTGGAATCCCTGGAAGGCGCCGTCGCCCGCTACTGCAATGCTGAGCATGCAGTGGGTGTGGGGTCCGGAACGGAGGCGCTCCATCTGGCATTGATTGCGTGCGGGGTCGGCAAGGGGGATGAGGTCATCACCACCCCATTCACCTTCGTGGCCACTGCGGAGGTGGTGTCTCATCTGGGCGCCCAGCCGGTATTCGTGGATATTGACCAGAAGAATTTTACGATTGACACCAAGAAGATCGCCGCCAAGATAACGAAGAGAACCAAGGCAATCATCCCTGTGCATCTTTACGGACAGGCTGCCGATATGGAGCCCATCCTCGAGACTGCAAAGAAGCACGGACTCAAGGTGGTGGAGGATTGCGCCCAGGCCTTCGGCGCCGAATACAAGGGGAACAGGGTGGGATCATCGGGAGACGTGGGGTGCTTCAGCTTCTATCCGGCCAAGAATCTTGGCTGCTATGGGGATGGAGGCATGGTGGTCACCGCTGATCAGGATATCTACCAGAAGGTCAAGCTGCTGCGGCAGCATGGGGCCGAGGAACAGTATAACCACAAGGTCCTGGGATTCAACAGCCGGTTGGATGAGCTTCAGGCCGCGATACTGAGCGTCAAGCTTGCGTACGTGGATGAATGGAACAATGTCAGGCGTGAGCGGGCGCACCTCTACGATTCCCTTCTGCAGGGAAGGGACGTTGGTACCCCGGTGGAAGAGCCTTATAATAAACACGTGTACAATCAATATACCATTCGTATCAAGGACAGGGACAGGATCAGGGAGGGATTACGGGCACGGGGGATTGCCTCGGCGGTCCACTATCCCATACCGCTCCATCTCCAGCCAATCTACAAAAGCGTGAGCATCGAGGAGGGGGATCTGTGCGTCAGCGAACGTGCAAGCAAGGAGGTCCTTTCCCTTCCCATGTCTCCGTTCATAAGTCCTATGCAGATCAAAGAGGTTTCCGAGACACTCGTTGAACTAATGGACAAGGGCTGACATCGTATCTATGAAGGTACTCATTATTGCGGGTGAAGCTTCGGGCGATCTCCATGGTGCCGGTCTGATCCATGAAATGAAGGGGCTTGATCCCCATACGGCATTCTTTGCGGTCGGCGGAGAGCGAATGGCGGCCGAGGGTGCAACGATCCTCTTTGACTGCCGGAAGCTCGCCGTGATGGGAATTGTGGAGGTACTCGGCCATGCCAATACCATCCTTGAATGCTTCCGTGTTGTAAGGGACTTTCTCAAGGTACAGCGGCCCGATGCAGTCATTCTCATCGACTATCCTGATTTCAATCTCAGGATCGCCCGCGCGGCAAAGCGAATGGGGATCAAGGTGATCTACTTTATAAGCCCTCAGATATGGGCCTGGCGCAGGGGAAGGGTGAGGTTTATTTCCCGGTGGGTCGATCGCATGCTGGTCATTTTCCCCTTTGAGGTTGCGTTTTACAAGGAGGCCGGGGTACATGTCCGGTTCGTGGGGCACCCGATTATGGATTCACTGCGCCCGCGGATAAGCCAGGAGTCTTTCAAGGTGAAATTCGGCCTCAGGGGGGATGAACGCCTGGTGGCCCTCATGCCCGGAAGCAGACATGGGGAGGTGAAACGAATCCTGCCCGTCATGCTCGAGGGATCACGAGGATTGATGGAACGGCATCCCGGAAACTGGCGATTCGCCTTGATCGTAGCCCCGACCATTGATCGGGAATCCCTTGAGCCGTTGATACGGAAATATGCGGATGTCTTGCCGATCGTTGCGATCCAGGGATATACCTATGAGGCGCTCAGGTCCGCAGAGATTGCCTTTGTTGCCTCCGGCACCGCCACGCTGGAGGCCGCGGTGATCGGTGTTCCCATGGTGGTGCTCTATCGATTGAGCTGGCCGACCTATTGGATTGGACGGATGCTCGTACGGGTCCCTGCCATCGGGCTGGTCAATATCGTCGCAGGTGCAACGATTGTCCCCGAGCTCATTCAGGCAGACGCCACCGGGGAGCATCTTGCCGATACGGCCGTGGCCATCATGACCGACCATGACAGAAGGCGATTGATGATTCAGGGGCTTGCCAGGGTCAGAAGGAATCTGGGAGAGCCCGGGGCCGCTGCCAGGGCTGCCCGCGAGGTGATTCATTTTCTGGGCGGGCGGGTGGAGGCCCTTGCGTCATGAAGGGCTACCTGATACAAATAAAGACATGTTGTGCGACATGTTGTGGACGTGCTGGTGACGTTATCCACTATAAGGCTTCATCATGGTTCAGCATGGAATGAAAAAAAGTGGTCTTTCCGATTTCACCATGGCCGTAATCGGGCTATTCGGGTATCTCCTCATACGATTTCTCGCCCTTACCATCCGATTCGAATTCGTTCACCACGAGCGACTAAAGGATCTGCTCGCAGTAAAGGGACAGCGGGTGATCTACTGCTTCTGGCATGATCGTCTGTTCATGATGCCCTTTATTGCCGTCGGGGAGAAGGTGAGCGTTCTCGTCAGCCGACACAGGGATGGCGAGTACATCAGCAGGATCTTGTCCTGGTTCGGCTTTGTAACCGTGCGCGGCTCCAGCACGCACGGGGGAAGCCTCGCCCTGAGACGGATGATCAAGACGATGCGTGCCGGGTACCACGGCGCCATCACCCCGGACGGTCCCAAAGGCCCCCGGCACAGGGTCAAGGACGGAGCCCTCCTGCTCGCCGGCATGGCCGGTGCGCCCCTGGTGCCTGTTGCATTCAGCAGCTCAAAAAAAAAACGCTTTCCAGTTGGGATCGCTTCTTGATCCCCTTGCCCTTTTCCAGGGGGATATTTGTCGTCGGGCCTCCCCTCCGGGTCCCCGCACACCTTTCCGGAGAAGACATGGACAGGTATCGTCAACGCCTCGCACAGCTCCTTGAGGACACGGTTGCAGAGGCGGATTCCCGGGTACAGTAGGTGATGAGCATCGTTGTGTACACGATTTACAGCGCCCTGCTTTTTCTGGCGCTCCTGCTGTACGCCCCTTTTTATGTGAGACGAACGGGGAGGGGAGGGAGGTATCGGCCCGATCTGCTGCAGAGGATCGGGATCACCCCTCCTGAATCGAAGGCCAAGAGGGGCACGCGCATCCTCCTCCATTCCGTCTCGGTCGGCGAGACCAGGGCGGTCATCCCCATCATCAAGGAATTGAAGAGGCAACGCCCGGAATGGGAGATCTATCTCACCACCACCACCGGCACCGGAAGGAATGCCGCGGAACAGATGGGGGCCCCCCTTGACCGGATACTCTATTTTCCCCTCGACTTCGGTATCGTATGCGCCTCGTTCCTGAGACGCACCAGCCCCGACTGCATCTGTCTCACCGAGACCGAGCTGTGGCCGAATTTCGTACGCACCGCCTCCCGCTTCAACATCCCCCTGATCCTCATCAACGGGAGGATCTCGGACCGCTCCTTTACCCGGTACCGGTTTTTCAGGCCGCTTATCCGCCCCCTGCTCACAAAATTTCGCACCCTGTGCATGCAGTCCCCGCTCGATGCCCAACGGATCCTTTCCCTGGGCGCTGATCCGGAAAAGGTAAAGGTCACCGGGAATATCAAATTCGACCTGGGTCACCTTGCCATGGACGAGCAGGCGACCAGATCCCTCCGGTCGCGCCTTGGCCTCAGGGTTGACCAGCAGGTCCTGGTGGCGGGGAGCACCCATCCGGGAGAGGAAGGCCCCATCGTGGATGCATTTACACGGCTTCGCTCATCGTATCCGGGGCTGGTCCTCATCCTCGTTCCCCGGCATGTGGAGAGGGCCGAAGGGATCGCACAGATGCTGCGGGAGGGCGGGATTCCCCATTATCGCTGGAGCACATTCCCGGAGAATGCGAAGATAGGGGAAGGGGATGTGCTCATTGTGGATGTCATCGGCGTGCTGGCGCGGATTTACAGCCTGGCCACCATGGTGATTATCGGAGGGAGCTTCATCCCCCACGGGGGGCAGAATCCGCTGGAGCCGGCCTTCTTCGGAAAGCCGGTCATATTTGGCCCGCACATGGAGAATTTCAGGTCCGTCAGTGCGCTGCTCACGGAGGGCCAGGCAGCCCGGATGATCCGGGAGGAGGAGTTGTTCACTACCCTCTCCGATCTTCTTGCCGATCCGCAGCTCAGGCAGGTGATGGGGCAGGCCGCACGGATGGTGGTGGATGCGAACCGGGGATCGGCTCTCCGGACCTGCGAGGAAATCATGGGCATAATCGAGGGGACTTGATGCCCGTTCTCAGGGATTTATCACTCACGGCACGATACTGCGCGGAATACGGGGGATACCTCCTTCTCAGGACCATTCTCCGCATGCTTCCCTTCAGCCTGATGATGAAAAATGGGGATCGAATAGGCACCTGGGTATTCCGGGTTATCGGGATCAAGCAGCATGTGGCACGGGCCAATCTGCGGTATGCATTCGGGTATCAGTATCAGGATGAACCCATGGAGGTCCTCAGCCGTAGGGTGAACGGGCACCTCTTCAAAACGGTTGTAGAGCTTGCAAATATGGACAGGATCCTGGCCCGTCCCGACACCGCGTTCAGGTTTCCCCGCATCGAGATCCTCAGGGATGCCCTTCGGGAGAAGAGGGGCGTTCTCCTTGCCACCGGCCACTTCGGCAACTTCGAGCTGGGGGCCCTTGCCCTGGCCCAGCAGGGCATCCCCATAAGCCTTGTGGTTAAAAAGGTGCGGAACCCCTACATCGACCGGGAGCTGACCAGTGTGCGCAGGCGTTTCGGCGCAGAGATCAATGCGGTGGAGGATGCAGGCAGGCTCATCCTGAGCGCGCTCAAGAGAAACCGGGTGGTGTGCATGTTGAGCGATCAGGACTTCGGTCTGATCAGGGGTATCCTGGTGGAGTTTTTCGGGCATCCCACCTCTACCCCCACCGGGACCGCCCGATTTGCAGTGCAAACCCGCGCCCCCATCATCCCCGTGCACGTATATCGGGACGATTCGGGAATGCAGGTCATCGAGGCGGAGCCACCCCTCGATGTGAACTATGCACGGGAGGCCAGGGAAACGGAGATACCCAGGATCACCCAGGAGGTCACTTCGATATTGGAGCGCTGGATCCGTGAGCATCCCGAACAGTACTTCTGGCTGCATCGCAGGTGGAAGAGCACCCCGGACGGACAATGGCTCTACCGGAAGCGGGCATGAAAACGGGCATGAAAACGGATCGGCCCCGGAATATCCTCGTGCTTCGCTATCGATTCATCGGGGATACCATCCTCACCGTGCCCTTTCTGAGGAACCTGAGGAGGGCGGAGCCCGAGGCGGTCATCGATCTCGTGCTCGCACCCCTGTCCGGGGACGTCCTGCAGGGGATCCCCTACGTGGACCGCATCCTGCACTGGGACCCCCAGACCATCCACGGGGATTGCCTGGGCGCCCACCGGAGCCTGGGGGCGAAATGGGGATTCGTCCGGCAGCTCCGCAGGAATCGTTATGACAAGGTGTACGTGCTGAAGCGGAGCTTTTCCTCGGCCCTCATGGGATACCTTTCCGGCGCCCCGGAGAGGATAGGCTTTGACACGGAGGGGAGGGGAATCCTCCTCACCGCCAGGGTGCCCTATGACCACACCCTGCATGAGGTGCAGAATTTCGTGAATTGCCTGCGGCATGACGGCATCGAGGTTACGGACGATTACCTGGAGACCTGGATAACTGAGGAGGAGCGGGAAGGGGCATCACGGTTTCTCACGAATCTGGGGTGGAGCCCGGGGAAGCCTGTCATTGCCATCCATCCCTTCTCCGCGGTGCGGGAGCGGAGCTGGCCCCTGGATCGCTTTATCGAGCTGGCAAACCGGGTGTGGGAGGAATGGCAGTGGCCGGTGCTGTGGCTGGGAGGTAAAGGCGACCTGGGGCATGCGGAGGAGATCATGCATGGCTACAAAGGCGGCAGTCTCATGGCAATAGGCGGCACCGATATCAGGCAGAGCATGGCTATCCTTTCCCTGGCACGGCTTTTTGTGGGTAACGACAGCGGCATCATGCACCTTGCCGCCGCACTCCATATCCCCCTGGTTGCACTCTTCGGCCCCCAGTCGGTAGAGAAATTCGGCCCCTGGGGGGACCCTGAGAGATGCAGGGTGATCTCCAAACGCTTCCCCTGTCATCCATGCAGGCAGCGATTCTTTACCGAGTGCAGCCCCGGGCCCGAGGGAAGACCCCCGTGCATGGAATCAATTCAAACCGAAGAGGTGTTCGAGGAGATCCACCGGCTCCTGCGTCCGGACAAAGAACCGGCTCCTGTGTGATCTCTATGTCCTGTGGTTAAATAATAATCACAATGTATGTCGAGAATGGCACACAGATAGTGAACATGCGGAATCATTATAAAATTACCACAAAGCACAGAGGACGCAGAGGGATAAATGCTTAACTTAATGACATTGATGTAAAAGGGATAGCAGGCGATAGGGATGCACGCATGGACATACTGATCGTGAAACTGAGTTCTCTCGGGGACGTGATCCATTGCCTCCCCTGCCTCGAAGCCCTGAGGGAAGGCTTCCCCGGGGCGCGGATAGACTGGGTGGTTGAGGAGCAGAATGCCGGCATCCTGGAGGGACACCCCCATATCGACCGCCTCATCATCCTCTCCAGAAAGTCGTGGATAAAGGCCCCCTGGCGTATACGGAAGGTGTCTTCAGAAATCAAGGGATTTCTTGGAACGCTGAGGCAGAGGGAGTACGACATGGTGATCGATTTCCAGGGGCTTTTTAGGAGCGGCCTCATCGTGGGGATGAGCAGGGGAAAACGAAAGATCGGCTTCGACCGGGTGCGGGAGAAGGCAAGCCTTTTCTATAATGAGAAGGTTACGCTCTCCACCCTGGACCAGCACGCGGTGACGCGGTATCTTGAGATCCCCCGGTACCTCGGGGTGCATGTCGATGAACCACGTTTTTTCCTGCCGTCGAGTGAAAAGGATGAGGATACTGTTAATAGATTACTTGAAGATATTAAAATAAATACTAATGAAAACAATAAAATAATATTTATAAATCCCAACGCCCGCTGGTCCTCGAAGATATGGCCGTGGGAACACTTCAGGGAACTTGTCCGCATATTATCGGATAACGGATATCTTGTCCTTCTCATAGGCGGTCCAGGTGACAAAGACTCAATGGAGCAAGCCTTTCAAGGACTTTGTGACAAGGTGTACAATCTTGCCGGAAAGACCAGCCTCAAATCCCTCGCTGCCCTCTTCCGGAGGGGATGCTGTCTCGTCACCAATGACTCAGGGCCGATGCACCTCGCCGTTGCCGTGGGACTTCCTGTCATAGCCCTATTCGGCCCATCGCATCCCCTGCGCACCGGCCCCTTCGGGTGGGAGGAGGGAAAGCGGAGCAGGGTCCTGACCGGAAATGCCCCCTGCGCCCCGTGCTACCGGAGGAATTGCAGTGATCAGGATTGCCTCAAAGGCATATCCGTCCATCAGGTCGTTCAGGCACTGGAGGATCTCCTCGATTCGCGCATCGACGAAAAAAGAGGCGGGGAAAAAGACTGTCGGGTATACACATGAAGGACATCCATCCGATGAATGAGATCATCATCCTTTCCATGGCCAAGGGGTGGGGCGGGGCTGAGGAGTACCTCGATATTCTCATGAGCCGGCTCATCGCGAGGAATATTCCCCATCGCATCGTGGTCAGGGAGGGAGGGGAGTTTGTAAAACGCAACGTCAAAAGGGCCGGGATGGTATCCATCTCCCATGGATTGAAAGGGTTTTTCCAGCTCCGCCAAGCCTTTTCGGGATTCGCGAATCCCTTGATCATCCACGTGAATAGGTACTATGACCTCATTCGTGGCTGGTATCTCAAGAGGCCGCATCCCCATTCCCTCCTGATTCTCTATCAACACTGCTACCTGAACCACCCCCATCGTATTCCGCTCTCCCTTGCGGACGGGATCATATGCATTTCGGAATTCGTGAAATCCTCCATAGCCAAAAAATTCCCCGCAATGGAAAAAAGGATCCGGGTGATCAATCCGGGCATTGATCTTGATCTTTTTCGGAAAACCAAGGCGGATTATCGGATCGATGGGCCGGTGAAGATAGGCATGGTGGGGAGGTTCGACAAGAACCAGCAAGACCTCATCCTGGCTGCGGTAGGACTCAAAAAGAAGGGCATCCCCATCCTCATCCATCTGGCAGGGAGCGGGAAACCTGAGGAAGAGGCGCGGCTGCACGATTTCATTGCAGCCTGCGGGATGCGAGAGGATGTCCTCTTCAAGGGGCATATCCCTCACCGATCCATGCCCCATTTTTACCTCTCGATGGATATCGTGGCAAGCACCATGAAAAGGGAGGGGCTTTCTTTGGCCGCCATGGAGGCCATGGCATGCGGGCTTCCCTTCGTTGCGTATGATGCACCGGGTTTCAATGAGGTGATTAACCATACAGAAAATGGTATATTGGTGGATAACGACATCGAGGATTTCGCGTCCGTGCTTCAACACCTCATAGAATCGATGGATACGAGAAAAAGACTCGGTAGGAATGCCGCAAAAAAGGCAAGAGAGTATTTCGGGATTGACGTCAATATTGAAAGCTATCTGAATTTTTTGGAAGATCTATCAATAAGAAGGGATGTATCATCCCCTTCATCGATACAAAATGTTCCATGAGCAGACATTTTCATTTTAATTGGGGATTATCATGAAATCATCGATGAGAACGGACATAATCGCGAAAAGGGCACAAGATCTGGTAAGGGATTTCAGACTCCCCAATCCGATCTATGTCACAAAACCAAGGATGCCCCGGCTGGAGGATTTCAACCAGTATCTGCAGGATATCTGGGATTCATGCTGGTTGACCAATGACGGGCCCTTTCATAAAAAATTTGAGCAACGTTTGAAGGAATATTTGGGGGTCAGTCATCTGAACCTGTTTACCAACGGAACGATTGCATTACTCGTGGCCTTGCAGGCCCTCCGGATCAATTCGGGTGAGGTCATTACCACGCCATTCAGTTTTCCTGCCACTGCCCATGTTTTATACTGGAACAGGATCCGTCCCGTTTTCTGCGATATTGATGAGAAGACATTCAATATAGATCCCTCACGGATCGAGCAACTCATCAGCCCTGATACCAAGGCGATTCTTGCGGTTCATGTATACGGGATACCGTGTGATGTCGAAAGGTTACAGGCTATCGCCGACAGGCATGGACTTTTTATCATCTATGACGCCGCTCATGCATTTGGAGTTCGCATAGGTGACAAATCGATCCTGGAGTACGGAGATGTATCTGCACTCAGCTTTCATGCCACAAAGGTTTTTACGTCCATCGAGGGGGGAGCACTCGTAAGTAAAACATCTCAAATGAGGGAGCGTATCCAATTCCTCCGCAATTTTGGCATCGCCGATGAAACCACGGTCATTGGTCCGGGTATTAATGGAAAAATGAGTGAAATACAGGCAGTTTTTGGTCTCATGCAATTGGATCTCGTTGACCAAGAGATCGAAGACAGACATCTTCTGACCGACATCTATCGAAAAGAATTACAAGGAATACCGGGTATCAGGTTTGTAGAAGAGTCTGTGGGGGTGAAATCCAACTACAGCTATTTCCCCATATTGGTTGACAAGGATCTTTATGGAATAGATCGGAATGAGCTTTGTGAACTCTTAAGAGAGTGTAATATCTTCCCAAGGAAATACTTTTTCCCCCTCTGTAGTGAGTATCCCTGTTATTCATCACTTCCTTCAAGCAGGCCGCAAAATCTCCCCATTGCCAATAAAGTGGCAAATCAGGTGCTATGTTTACCGCTCTACGGCAAACTGGATAGAAATGCGGTGAAAACCACCTGCGTCATAATCAATAAAGCTCATTATGAAAGATGATCCTATTAAATATGATGTTAATATTAAAATTACTTCATATATAAGTAATAAAATGACTATTTTATTAAGATGATATAATGGAGATAGGTTGTCAAAAATATAATGGATTTATAGCAATATCAAAAATATGAAGCTATTTCTTCTTTTGAAATTCTTATCTAATAATAAGATAACGTAATTTCAGGATTTGCTTCCAATGGACTGTATCCAGTTATTTTTACATATTGTAGTATCTGGCAAAATATTTTTTTTGAAAAAGGCCAAAGGTTAATTGCAATTTGACTTGCCGAGAATGATTTTAGCTATAACCTATTGATTATAAATCATTCGTATTGATTTTAACCATTTAAACAACAGCGATATCAGGCTGATGTCATGATGTCATGATGTCAAGAAATAGTTGATTTTTTCAAATGGTTTGAATTATACTTTCAAATCGAACATCATGGTCCCAAGCGTTGCCATTCTTAGCCAACAAGATGATGTCGGGTCCTTTTTGAGTTATACAATGATGTAAGCGGCAATGCTTGGCATGTATACGATCTTATTGTTACATCTGTTTCCTGCTTCACGGTGAACGAGGCGTATAATTTTTATCTGTCTTTTGTAAAATACAATAAAGGTTTTTCGAGTTACCACTCCCCTAATAAATAAGTGGTTTAAAGAGTGACGTTATGGAAAGATTCCTCAAGCTGATGGAAGAGATTTTTGAAAAAGAGCAGGGATCTATTGCCCCTACAGATCGTTTTAGGGACTATGAAACATGGGATTCTTTGCAGGCCTTGAGTGTCGTAGCCATGATCAATCAGGAATATGATGTTACAATTTCTCGAGAAAATTTTGTAAATTGTTTGACCGTGGAGGATCTCTTCCATGCGGTCGTGCAGAGGTGCGCAGATGGAGAAAGATGAGATCATAAAACTCGTCATGGAAGTGATAAAGGATTATCTTACTACCCAGGATATCGTTTGCGAAGTGAATAAACAGACGAGTTTAATAGGTGATAATGCAATCGTAGACTCAATCGGTCTCGTCACTATCATTATAGATATAGAATCAAGGCTATTGGATAAAGGGTGTGAAGTCTCTTTGACATCAGAAAAGGCGATGTCAAAAAAGATAAGCCCTTTTAGAACGGTAAATTCATTGTCAAGCTATATAATTGATTCACTCAATGAAAAATAATGACGCCATTATGATAATTACAGGGACAAGGAAAGGGATCGGAAGAGCCTTATGTGAATACTATCTCAAGAAAGGATTTACAGTCATTGGATGCAGCAGAAAAGAATCAAATCTTGCTGATGATAATTATTATCACTATCAACTTGATATTGCCGACGAAAAACGTGTTATTGCAATGATAAAAAATGTGGCCAAGCGTTTTGGTAGGATCGACGTCCTGATTAACAATGCAGGCATCGCATCAATGAACCATAT
>JBLIRP010000003.1:0-89975 GCA_049472355.1 bacterium
TTTGTGACATCGGATAGCGCTGCCAGGTATACGAGAGGGGCATCGTAGAAGAATACGAGAGGGCTGGGGTAAATGAATACGACGGCGGCGAGGTAAGGGAATACGATAGAGGCGGGGTATAGGAATACGAGAGCGATTGAGCATATGTGTATGTGCGGGGAGGCGTATAGCCGGGCATTCCCTGGACAGGCGGTACAAGGGAGATATCCCGCATCGTTGAATAGCCTGGCACACGAAGGATTCCCGGGTAATTATACGATGTGCCGAATCCCGATCCATATCCGGCGTATACGGGAGAGAACCCGAATACGGACGCCCCCGATCTCACTACCCCTTGTCCGGCCAGCGATACCGTTACTGCGGGATTATCGGGGTCATCGGACCCTATGGTCAGGCTCGCCTTCCTTGAGCCTGCCGACTGCGGTTTGAAGGTGAGGGTGATCGTCCCGCTCGTCCCCGGAAGGATGGCGGGTGTGGTGCTCCCGAGAGGCTGCGTCCCTCCGTTGACATCCAGAACGAAGTCGTTCTGGTTTGAGAGTGTCATCCCTGATATGGTGAGGACCTCATCACCATTATTCGAGATATGGATAACCACCGGATTGGAACTCTTCCCAATGGTCCTTTTTTCAAAGGAATGGCTCAACGGAGAGACGGCAATGACCGGGCGGGGGATATTGGTGGCGTACAGGAGATCATGGTCGACAACATCACAGTAGCTTATGTGGATATGGTCCTCCGCATCAAGCGCCATGGAGGCGTCCTGGCCGATCCTTCCCGAGCCGTCCACGACGTACGAAAGCCATTTACCCGATGCATTGCTGATATATTTGAGAATGCCGTTCGGATAATCAAAATAGCTGATAAATACATGGTCCTCTGAATCGAGGGCAATGGAGGTCGGCCATCCCACATCCACCAGGATGTCAAGGTTGGATCGCCCCCAGGTTCCCGATGCATTGGTGGCATACTTCAGGTCCTCGTTGGTGGAATCACAGTAGCTGATATGGACATGACCGGCGGAATCGAGGGCAATGGAGGTAAACCAGCCCACATCCCCTGAACTGTCGACGGTGTAAGTGCTCCAGTTTCCCGACGCATTGGTGGCATACTTCAGGTCGCTGTTGCCGGAATCATAATAGGAGATATGGACATGATCATATGCATCACAGGCTATGGAGGTATACTTTCCGACCCATCCAGAGTCCTCCACGGTATAGGTCTCCCATGTCCCCGATGCATTGGTGGCGTACTTGAGATCGGCATTCAGCCAGTCATAGTAACTGATGTGGATATTGTCCGCTGAGTCGCAGGTTATGGATGCGTATAATCCTACGAATCCCGAGCTGTCCACGGTGAGGGTTTCCCATGTCCCCGATGCATTGGTGGCGTACATGAGCCCTGCACCCCGGTAGCTCATATGGATATGATCCTGGGAATCACGGGTGACGGAGGTGCACTGGTCCTCTTTGCCCGCTGTGTCCACTGCATGGGTCTGCCATTCACCCGATGCATTGGTGGCATAGGAGATTTCACGGGTGGTCGCATCATAGTAGCTTATGTGGGCATGGCCTCCGGAGTCGAGGACGAGGGATGTATCCCATGCCGGGTCTCCTGAGCTGTCCAGGAGATGCGTCTCCCATGTACCCGATGAGTCGGTTGCATACCTGAGGTGGCCATGGGTGGAATCGAAATAGCCGATGTGGACGAGGCCTCCGGAATCGACGGCAATGGAGGTGGCCCACCCCGCATCCCCCGGGCTGTCTATGGTGGATGTCGTCCAGGTTCCCGAGGGGTTGGTGGCGTATTTGAGGAAACCGGTAAATGAATCCACATAGCTGATGTGCACCCGGTCATCCGAATCGATGGCGATGGAGGTATACGATCCCGCATCCCCGGTTTCGTCGATGATGTGGGTTTCCCACGTGCCCGAGGGATTGGTTGCATAGTTGAGGTCTGCATACGTCACGTTGAAATAGCTTATATGGACGGTGTCTTGTGAGTCGATGGCGATGGAGGTATATCTGCCGACATTTCCGGTCCAGTCAATGGCATGACTCTCCCATGCACCTGATGCATTGGTGGCATACATGAGGTCTCCGTCGATGGAATCACAGTAGCTTATATGGACGTGATCTCCGGAATCGACGGCAATGGAGGAGTAATCACCCGCGAACTCGGATGCATCCAGGGTGGATGATTCCCACCCCCCTGATGAGTTTGTAGCATATCTGAGGTTTTTGTTGGTTGCATCGAAGTAGCTTATGTGGATATGACCCGCGGAATCGATGGCTATGGAAGAGGTCTCGCCGACAGCACCCTGGCTGTCCACGATACAGGTCTCCCATGCCCCTGATTGATTCGTTGCATACCTGAGGTCCTTATCGGTATTGTCGTAGTAGCTTATGTGGACATGACCTGCAGGATCGATGGCCATGGACACGGAACTGCTTGATTCCAGTGAGGCTGAATCAACCGTCGTGTAATGCCAGTCGCTTCCGTCGAATGATGCATAATAGAGGTGATCGCCTGCGTATGCAACGTGGACGCGGTCCTGTTCGTCAACCTCTATGGCAGTTGAGCCGAAATATCCCGGCGCGTCCACCGGTTCCGTGTGCCAGGCTGCCGGGGCTTCGTTTGCCATCGGACAGAGGAGGAACAGGATGAGTATAATGACTATAAAGGGGCCTGTCTTTTTCATGTGCATGTCCTCCTCTTTACGACGTGATTGTTGTCTGGGCACAATGCATCGATCCCTTGTGCAGGGTTGACCGGGGCAGCGGGTTTCCATGTCTGTAAAAAAGGGCTCAATGAGAAAAAAACAGGGCGTACCCGCCCCGATACATGTCTGCATCTAAATTGTGCTGATCGAGGAATTGAACATTCAAACCCTGCCGGGTGAACCGTATACAAGGATGGGGGTAACACAAAGCATAACTCCCTTCAATATTATACAATTATTTTTCCATCATCCGAAATGACAATAACTGATATTACCGGGATTTCAGGAATGACAAGGATCATGAAGAGCATCCGGTGCTATCTGTGTCCATTCAACGTCCATTCCGGGCCTTTCCTTTGTTGACTGTTTTACACTGCATCATTGAGCTGCTGAGCAGTGGTCATCGAGATAAGGCTGCCATATTTCTCTCAACGAACCTCGTGGTGAACGATGTGAAATTCCGGAACAAAAGAAAAAGGGGTTGCTAACCGATAGAGAAATAAAGACCGGAATATAAAAAGGGCAGAAAATACAATAAGCTATTAAAAACGCAGTGGTCAGCGATAATGGGCGTCGGCTGCTGATTTTCGATCAGGTTACCGAGGGTGCTGCAGGGCGTTTCCCGAGTTACCGACAATACCACTTCCTGCCGCAACACATGCCGCCGATTGAAATAGAACACGTACCAGGGTGATTGGAGTATTTCTCGTATGTGCCGTACCAATATGGTGCAGTAATGGTGCGAAGCAGTAGTGGTATGAAAAGGGTGCCGCGTAACCATATGAATCGGTGCATGGCAAATGATGTGATAGGGGGGAACGTGGCTTTACGCAACTATCAGGCAACTCAAAACCGATACCAGGTCCGAACCAATATGCGTGGAGGACTACTCTCAGTCCTCAGAGTAAAAAAGGGGGAAGAACTATGAGCACGAACGATAAGGATCAAGAGCAGGGACAGGTTGAAGAGACGAGTAGTGCAACAGGGATAATCGTAAAGGAGGAAGTGAAGGGCGCGGAGGAGGACGTGCAGGCAAAGGATGAGGAGCTTCAAGGCCGGGAGGTGGATGCTTCGGTGCAAGAGGAGGGGGACGAAAAGACCCGGCTTGAGGATGTGCCGAAGATCACGGTCAAAAGGGGCGCCGAGACCCTGATGGAGTGCGAGATCACCAAGGAAGAATTGACTATCGGCCGCAGGCAGGGAAACGACATACTTCTTGATGATCGAAAGGTATCCAGGGAACATGCCCGGATCAGACGGGAAGGGAGTACCTTTCGCATAGAGGACCTGAAGAGCACCGGGGGCCTGGAGGTGAACGGAACGAAGGTCACCTCGCAGGAGATCTTTACCGGTGATGTGATCACCATAGGTGATTTCCAGCTCCATTTCTTCTCGGGCGTTCCCGGTGAAGAAAAGACGGTTTTTGAGGGAGAGTCGGATGGGGAGCGCACCACGTTTGATGATGACAGGACGAAGTTTTACGAAGAGCCTCAGGCGAAATTGGTGGTAAAGCGGGCAGACAACCTTTCGGGTGTCATCGACCTGGCGGAAGAGGTGGTCATCGGCCGTGGCGAGGACGCTGATGTCCGGCTGGAGGACGGACGCGCCTCCCGAAGACACAGCAAAATCGCCTTGACCAACGGCAGCTTTGTCATCACCGACCTGCAGAGCGCGAACGGCACCTTCGTCAACGGAGAGAGGATCACGGAGAGTGCCCTGCAGAATGGAGACAAGGTCCAGATCGGTAATGCGCTTTTCGAGTTTCAGATGGAGACGGGCGGGAGCGTGGCCCCCGGATCGGGTATCTTGAAACGAGTTATGAAGTTTTTCGGTTTTCTTGCAGCGATTGCGCTGATTGCATGGATCATCATCCTGCTGTCGAACAGCGTCAATGCCCCCCATAATGTCATCATCAGCACATTGTGGGAGAAACAGACCAAGGGGCCAATCCACGTCTGCGCAGCCATCGGTGATCTCAACAACGACGTATTCAACGACATCGTGGTTGCCGACGATCTCGGATATATCTATGCCCTGGATGGCCGAACCGGCGGCAGCATCTGGAACAAACCCTTCTTCACCGGGGGGGCGATTTTTTCCTCGCCCAGCCTTGGGGACGTCAACCAGAAGGACGGCACCCTGGATGTCATCGTGGGCTCCGAGAAGGGGCATCTCTATACGGTGGACGGGGGAAGGGGAACTCTGATCTGGACAAGCACGGTAATCAAAGGCGCTGTTACCTCCTCACCCGCACTGGCCGATCTGAATGCAGACGGTGTGCCGGATGTGGTGGTGGGATCAAAGGACAACTACGTATACGCCCTTGACGGAAAGCAGGGAGGGGAGATCTGGAATTTCGATGCAAAGGGTGAAGTGACCGCTACCCCCGCCTTGGCGGACGTGGATGGAGACGGCGTGCTTGACGTCATCATCGGCTCAGTAGGAAACCTCTATGCCCTTTCAGGGGCCAACGGTAAACGCCTGTGGGTGTATCAGGGCGAAGGGGCACCCTCTTCAGCGGCTGCGGGAAGGTTGAATGATGACCTTATCGAGGACATAGCGGTTTGCTTTCATAAGGAACTGGTGGTGCTCAATGGCAAAACCGGCGCCGCATTGTGGACATGGACCATCCCCTTTATTACCTCTAAGGACAGTCTAAAGTCCATTGCCCCTGCTATGGCCGACATCAATGAGGATGGCGTCCTGGATGTGGTGTGTTCATCCGGCAAGGGGCATGTGTACGTGGTTGACGGTATGTCAAAAGGGAATCGCTATCTCTGGGATTTCAACACCGAGGGTGAGGTTCCCTCTACTGCCGCGATTGCGGATTTCAATGAGGATGGGACCCTCGACGTGGCCGTCACCGTCCGGGCAGGCACCATCTATGTGATCAACGGCAAGGATGGGCATATGCTGGCACACTTCGATGTGCATGAAAAGACCGTGAGCCCGGTAGCCATTGCCGATGTCAATGACAACAGTATGGTCGATCTGGTTCTGGGCACCGAAAAGGGCATGATCCGGGTCGTGGAGACGAATACCAGGTGCAAAAAGAACGAGGTTCTTTGGAACTCTTTGGGCAGGGGGCAGCTGCACACCGCCCGGGTTGACTGAGCACGTTCGGAAAGAGACCGAAAATGAGAATACATGGATTCGGCATCACCGATATTGGGCTGAAACGAAAGCTCAATGAGGATCATTACATCTGCGACAACGAGAGGAACATCTATCTCGTTGCTGACGGGATGGGCGGCGTGGAGGGGGGCGAACTGGCAAGTAAGATGGCCGCCGATATCTTTCTTGCCAGAATTCACCCCTTGCTTTGGGATGAGGAAATGACCCTGCCCTGTGAAATAGAGGCGGGCGAGGATTTCCATTCCTCCCTCATCAAGTATGCCATAGCACAGGCCAACGAGGCGGTGTATCAGTTCGGCATGCAGGATGCCTCGCGGAGAGGGATGGGCACCACCTTTACGGCTGCCGTCCCTGTCAGCGACAGGCTCTATGTGGGGCACATCGGCGATTCGAGGGTATATCGATACCGCGACGGGGTGGTGGAACAGCTTTCCGAGGATCACACCCTGGTGCAGCAGATGGTCCGGGAGGGGAAGCTTTCCCCTCAGGAAGCCCGGCACCATCCGAAGAAGAATGTCATCACCCGTTCACTGGGGCCAAAGAAGGGTGTCACCCCGGACCTCTTTTCCGAGCAGCTCGCCCCGGGTGACATCTATCTTCTGTGCAGTGATGGCCTTTACGGGATGGTTGAAGATGGGCAATTGGTGAACGGGCTTCATTTGAGCGACGGCAAGGGCCTCGAAGATCTGGGCAGGAAGTTGATTGCAATGGCAAATGAGGGAGGGGGAAAGGACAACATAACCGTGGTTCTCTTCACCGTGGAAGAATAACCCCCCATACATGCATGGCGAAGGAATTAGGCAAATACAGGATCATTGAGCGTCTGAGCATCGGGAGCGCATCCAATATCTACCTGGCCGAGCAGAAGACCCTTGAACGCCAGGTGGTTATCAAGGAGCTGATGCGGGAGTTCTCCATCAACCAGAAGGTGATCGCCCGTTTCGAGCAGGAGGCACGGGTGATCTCCTCCCTGCGCTACGACTCCATCATCCACATCTATGATTACTGGAAGAAGGGCAACTCCTACTACATCGTGATGGAGTATGTCCCCGGCAAGACGCTCAAGGACATCCTCACCCAGATCGAGTGCTTTCCCATCGATGTGGGGCTCATCGTATTCTATGAGATTGCCAAGGCCCTAGAATACGCACATAATCGAGGGATTATCCACCGTGATCTCAAACCGGCCAACATCATCCTTTCTGATGAGGGAATGCTGAAGCTGCTTGATTTCGGCATCGCCCATGTGAAGGAGACAAATCTGACCACCCCCGGGGTGATCCTCGGGACCTATTCGTATATGTCCCCCGAGCAGGCAATCGGGACCAAGATCGACAACCGCTCGGATATCTTTTCCCTGGGAATCATCATGTACGAGCTTTTGACGGGAGAGCGGCCCTTCAAGAAGGATGGCGAGCGGGAGGTCACCGAAAAGATCATCAACGACAAACCAATCCCCGTAAGGAAGCTCAATCCCGCCATCCCGCGCCCGGTGGCGCGGATCATCAAGAAGTGCCTGAAGAAGAATCCCAAACGGCGATTTCACACCATGGGACAGCTCAAGGAGCGGCTTGAGCGGCACATACGCAGATTCCCCCTCGATCATCAATCCCTTCTCAGGGAATTTTTGAAGGACTCGGTACGCATAGCGAATCAAAAGACCATGTTCATGGACAGCGACAAAGACGGGGAGCAGAAGAAGACCCGGCGAGGCAAGAAGGACACCTCCAGGACCTATTTCAAACAGAGGCGCCGCCCCTTCCTCACGGTGATCAAGGTGTGCATGCTTATCGGATCCATCCTCGTCATCCTGGCGGGAATCGAGATGCTTCTGGTTTACATCTACGGCATACCCCTCGGCATCCAAAAGCTATGGCTGCTCAGCACATGGGAGAGGATTTCCCTCTCAGCACGACGCATCCTCCCCTTTATCTAACCGCCAGAACATAGGGATCACACCGAGTCACGAAGGTGTATAGAAACGAGCAGGTATCCGCACGTAGTTGCTCAAAAACCTTCATATGGTTTAAGGCCGTATATCCCTTGATAGACACCGGTTGTCTGGGAGAAGGGATTCATCCCCCACTGATAGCGGTAGAAGGGCCACATACCCGAGGCGGACTGGAGATTCGCAGGCGAACCAGCAGACACGAGATCCGGTGACCGTGTCACGAAACCTTCATATGCCATTCCCATCCAGGGGACACTGCTTCTGGTCAGGACTTGGTAGACCTGGGACGGGGTCCAGGTGAAACGCCGGGCACCCGGGGGGTAGACTGACAGCCTCTTGACAACGGTGAAGATACTCTCGTCGTCAACCAATGGGGCTCGTCCCGGGATGATGCCGTCGTAATGAGGCAGGAATACATACAGTCCGAGACCATACTGATTCCACAAGGAATAGCCCTCGGCTGCCGAGACGTATCTGACCGTGTGACCTGGCGCCAAGGCCAAGGCACATACAATCAGGATGATGCAACTTACTGAATAATGGGTTTTCGGCTTCATGGAATTCTCCCGTTATGGCATGGGATAGCGTCCTCTCTGTAGACTCATGTAAGAACCTGTAAACGGTTTTCAAAAATAGCCCGGGATGTAGACCGGGCAGTAGAGCGGGGTGTGGCAGGCCCCGCGCGATGTGCACCTCCTCTCATCCCAGCGCAGGGTACATCCCTGTGGTAGGCTGGAGTGCATCGAAAATCCGCCGAACAGGTACTGGTATCCCCCCTGGATGCTTGGATAACCGGAGGGAAATGCGTACCGGGTGACTCCTTGAAATGACATCCACGGTACGTTCGTTTGTCCGAAGCCATAGCTTGAATACGCCGGCCAGTATCTGCCTGAGGAGGAGTACGAGGTATAGGGGTAGTACATCGATACATCCCATGAGCTGGTTCCCGAGGGGAGGAATGAGGTGCCCTGGGCCATGACGGATAATGGCCGACAGAACATCATCCCATACAGTAGAATAAAAATAAATCCGTATAATACGATTGTTTTGCGACACATGATTGTATCTCCCGAAAAAATATTCGATTATGTAACCATATAATGCGGCCGTGAAACCGGAATCATTACATTTTCTTCATGTGAGAAACCTGTTGTGAGGAGAGCGCGGAATGTCTCCGGAATCATGGGTCATAAAATAAACCTCACCGATGAAAGGGACAATCAACTGCGGGTGAAAAGCGGCTTGTATGGGGCTTTCGGGGGCACTGCAATCCGGATGGAGCGTCAAAACATGCTGCGGTGAAATCGTCATCCTGCGCGATGTTAAGCCAATGAAAATTATTTCTTGTTGTGGCTTTCCACCCCTGCATCAGTTCTCGCTGATGACCTTATTCTTCTATCACTATATCCCCAGGCGTATTCTTTGTCAAGTATTCACAGATCCTTCTAAGTACCTAACTTTTAGAATACTATTATATTGCGGAGCGCTGACAGGCATACTTTTTTTTGTCATACGGTATATGTGATGCTTTGTATTTATTGACTGTAAAAACCACCACTTTTAGTGGTGGATTACCTATTAAAAATAATTTACACCCCTTTAAGGGGTAACATCTTTTTTAAACCACCCCTTTTAGGGGTGGTTGTTAATTAGAATTTTTATAACACAGCCGGTCAGTAAAAGGAATAAATTATTGTCAATTCTCAATAGCAAGGCGCCGTATATGCCTAAAATCACTTTGGATTTGCCTTTTGAAAAAATTGTGGAAACGGTTAAATGTCTCAGTGAGGAAGAAAAGGAACAATTGTTTTTTGCCGTCAATAAGGACTATGCAAAGGCTTTGGGAAAGATGAAGGACGAAGCATTAAAGGAACATCAAGCTGGAAGAAGCATTCCTCTTGAAGATCTGAAATGAGTTATACTATTTTTCTTTCAAGAAAAGCTGATAAGCAATATAATACCCTTGATCACCATATCCAGGACAAAATTAAATCAATTTTTTTAGAATTAAAGGAAGATCCTCAAAAAGGCATTTCTCTTGTTGGTGAAAAATATGCTGGTTTGCAATATATAAAAACAAAGTACAAGGGTACAGAATAGTAGGATAGTATATAATATCTGTAATGAGAAAAAAGAAATATTGATCATCTTTCTCGGCACCCGAGAAAATTTTTAAGTAACCTTCCGATTACTTCAGGCACCATAATCCTCCCGATTCAGTGATCGGGATGCCCCTCCTTGGGAGCGTCCTGCATGCCCTGCTTGAACATGTCGAGGAGCGGGCCGATGGCGGAGACGAGCCCCTCCATGACCTTTGGCTCGGGCACGGGGATCCTGAGATATGACCTGCCGCTTTCCTTGTCCGTATCGATAAGGGATGCGAGGGGAGGGTGCCCTTGTTTTCTGCCCTCGGCGACAAAGGTGCCCAGTTGTTTGAGAAATGCGGCCCCCGCCTCAAGGAGAGGCTGGAGGGGCATGGCGGGTGCGGGAGCAACACACGGTTTTTCCTCCTCATCCGCCTCTTCCTGAACCTGTATGGGAGGGGGCTCCTGGGCCGTCTCCGGGATATGCCCGGTCACCGCGTCAACGCTCTCCATGAATCGGTTCAGCCTCGTCTTGCCCATGAACACGGCATCCTCGCCGCCATCGAGAACGCCTGCAAAGATCGATCGCTTGAAGGAGAGGATATCGAGCATCCCATGCTCAATGGTGCCCTCCGAGATGAGGTTTATCACCCGCACGGGCTGGTGCTGTCCGATGCGGTGCACTCGTCCGATGCGCTGCTCGATCACCGCCGGATTCCACGGCAGGTCGAGATTGATGACCGTGGAGGCGCTCTGGAGGTTCAGGCCGGTGCCCCCGGCGTCGGTGGAGAGGAAGATGCGGATCGCAGGGTCCTCCCGAAAGGCGGTGGTCAGATCCTTTCGCCCCTTACCGGGCACGCCGCCATGGAGATAGACAAAGGGGATGCCCTCCCTTTCCAATGATCGGGAGACCAGGCTGTTCATGCGCTGCCACTGGCTGAAGATCACCACCTTGGCGTCCGGCTGTTCGAGGATCTCCTTGAGCAGCATGATCAGCTCATCCAGCTTCGGGCCGAAGCAGGTGTTCTGATCGACGAGAAAGGTGTTGTCGCACGCCATGCGCATGTTCTGGAGCGCGCAGGTCAATCTCCGCTGGTCGGCCTCGGAGAGAAACGTGTACCTTTTCCATTTCGCTACCATCCGGGCAACGGTTTCACGGTTCTCCTCATGAATGAGCCTCTGTTCCTTTGTCATGGGGACGAAGAAGTTCTTGTCCATCCGCTCCGGAAGCTGCTCGAGCACCTCTTTTTTCTTCCTGCGTATCAGGATGGGGGCAAGGGTCTCGCCTATGGCATGAAGGTTTTTATAGCCGATGGCCCTGCCTGTTTCCGGTTCAGAGATCTGGTGGTCGGCAAGGAATCGGAACAGGGGCCCGAGCCGGTGCCGGTCGACGAACTGAACGATGGAATGCAGCTCCTCCAGCCTGTTTTCCAGGGGGGTCCCGGTCAACACAATGGCATACCCGGATGCAATGGACTTTGTCCCTTGTGCTGCCCGTGTTTTCCAATTCTTGATCCTCTGGGCCTCGTCGAGGATAACAAGGTCCGGGCAGATGGCATTGATTGAATCAAGGTCGCGGATCACAAGCTCGTAATTGACGACCTTGAAAAAGGCATCGGATGCATAGAGCCTCCGTCTGATATGAGAAGGCCCCTCGATCACCATGACGGAGCGGCCGCAGAATTTTTCTATCTCGTGTTTCCATTGGTATTTCAAGGAGGTGGGACAGACAATGAGCGCATTTTCAACGCCGAATTCCCTGGCCATGATCTCGGCTGCGGCAACGGCCTGCACCGTCTTGCCGAGCCCCATGTCGTCGGCGATCAAACACCTGCCTGCCTGTGCGGCAAACAATGCCCCCTCGACCTGATAGGGATACAGCGTAACCTTCAGGAGGCCGTTTATCTTCTCCGTGCCTGCGCCGTTTCGATACCCCTGCTCGATGAGCGCCCGGCGGCGTTCGACGTCGCGCTGTTCCGCGATAAAGCCGAGCGCATCGTCATAGCAGCGCAACTCGTGGCCGAAACGGCCTGCCTCTTCAAGGAAACGCTCGAACCGTGAGAATGCCTCCTGCCTGAGAAGCCCCTCATCGGTGAAGTACTGAAGGGCCGTTTGCCGTAACCCTTCCGGCGCCTCGGTGCCCGGCGAGAAGACCGCATGGCGTTGTGCGCCGTAGCGCAGGTATACCTCGGAAAAGGGTGGCGTGTATCCTCCTGCCCTCAGGAGCTTTCGTGCCCGTTTTGAGTTCCCCAGACGCGACAGGGCGAATTCTATGTGTTTACAGGTGCCGATGGTGTTTACCGCAAAATCGGGACAGGAGCAATAGTTTATGCCCGGTCTGTCACCACGGATCGCCACGCGGTAGGTTTTGCCTGATCCCGTGTTGGTGATCGAGAACTCGGAGAAGATCGGATGATCCCCGATGTTTTTCATGGCGAATTGCTGATCGCGTCCGAATTGTCGGCGCAGCTCCACCTGCCATTGTTCCAGTGTCATGTCATCGGGCTTGCGGGTGCGCGACAGCCTTTTTGCCTTTGGGATTGACATTGCTTTGTTCCGACGTCTCAAATCCTTGTCCATTGCTCTCCCCCTACCTACATGTGTTTTACGTACGAGAATCTCGGATATTGTTTTCTCGCATGATTTTTTTCTCTCATTCTTGGGCAAGTTGCCTGCGGAGTTCATCAGGTCCGATCTTAATAATGAGCACAGCACTCGGTGGACAGGGCCAAATCTTAAAAACAACTTAAGCTACTGAGAAGAGATCATGCGTAATTGTATGACCGCGATTCCTGAATTTCAAGCCCCTTTCCCGGTGAATGCCACGCGGTAAGGATAACAAGACCGAAGCGGCCTTTCTGCAGACCTGGAACTTTATCCTGCCTGGCATCTGCCTGAGAGAGGTTTTTTATTTTTACGAGATACGCTATACTGGGATATATTCCTTGATGACAAAACGTGCATCCTCGTATTCGCACAGCAGCGATTACGTCGCACCATTCTCTCCATTTATCAACGATGTTTGCCCGTGTGGCAGGGATGGCAGATTTACAGGATCTTCTCGGTCATGGATTTATCGTGGAAGATTACAGAATGGAAAGGTCAATCCAATCCCATCGCCGGGGATGTGCCGTGGGATATCCGGTGGGCATTTAGAGGACTCCTGGACGCATCATGATGGAAGTCATTATGGATATTCCGGTCGAATTGGACCTGGGGGCACTTTTTAAGAGGGCGGGCATAGAGCCCGATACGACCGAAGCGGAAGGATTCGAGTGGCTTATTCAAGAGGTCCATGTTCAAGCAAGCCCTAAGGCCATTTATAAGGCCGCATTTATAGAGGCCAAGGGAGTGGACACGGTTGTCATCGATGGGGTTGAATTTACGAGTCATGTGTTGAGGATGAATCTGGACAAGGCAGAGCGGGTATTTCCCTATATCGCCACCTGCGGTCATGAACTCGACCAGATCCGTCTCCCCGAAGATGATGTGCAGGCGCATCGCTGGCTGGATGTGATCAAGGCGGAGATATTGAGACAGTGTTTGCGGTTTTTGAAGGACCTGCTGGACCATAAATACATGCCCGGAAGGACCTCCACAATGAACCCCGGCTCCGGAGATGCGTCCGTGTGGCCGATCGAGCAGCAAGGGGCGTTGTTTTCCCTTTTTGGGGATGTGCAGCGCCTCATCGGTGTAACACTCACGGAAGACTTTGTGATGATTCCCGATAAGACGGTATCCGGGATACGATTCCCGACCCAGCTCGACTTTCGAAGCTGCCAGATCTGCAGGAAAGAAGATTGCCCCCTGCGAAGGGCCTCATTTAACAGGGATCTGTGGGAGTCCCTCATGCGGGAGCATTAGCAATGGTGTAGAGGCAGGCGGAATAGAGAATAGGGCATCCCTAAGCATACTCGGCAGTTCGTGGATACCCTACTATGAGCCTGCCCGGGGATATTGGGTCTATCCTTCCCAACAGACCACCCTGTCGGTCAATGCCATCCAGTAGTGACACCCTGTTGCACTCAATCCGGATCTCCCTCCGACCCGGAGGGCGGACCGTGAGGTAGTGGGAATCCGGCTGAAGCCGGCAGGGTGAATTGAAAATGGTGGGTGCAGATCTGAAAAGCCGGAAGCATAATTAGGCGGATGCGCCCTGCCTGGTGAATAACACAAGGGGCGACCTTGAAAGGCCGCCCCTTGACGGAAAGATCAAACACAACGTAAGAATTGGTTCAGATCACTTGTTGACGCGTACCTGCTTCTGTACCACCTCACCCTGTCCTTTATCACCCCTGTTCTTCCCCCCGCTCGCATACACAGGGGTGGCTGCCAGACCCAGAACAAAGGCAATCAACATAACGATAGCTGTCTTCTTCACGTGATACGTCTCCCTTCTTTGATAGGTTCACGTTGTACAAAGATCTAACTACTTATGAGAATATACTAATATTCTTTAATAGCAAATGCAAGTGGAAATTCTCTGCCGGAATTCTCCGACTCTATCTTTTTTACCAGGACCTGCTGGCCTCAGGCCGGACCTCAAGCCTGTTAAGCGGCTTTAGGGAGAAGGTGTTGCCGATTTCTTTATGTCCAAGGAGAGGGTGCAACTTCACCTCTTCCAGATATGCTCAAAGATGGAAAAACTCGGGTCTGGCCTTTATATCGAAGGGGAGAAGGATAGGTTCGTCTTTCCTAACGCCTTAGGGGATGTTGCTCCATAGGATTAATTGCTTGAAAGTGCAAGCGTTGGTATATGGGGTGTATTTCTAATATATAAATGATTTGCATTATAATACAATTTGGTATTATTATGTAAATATTATGAAGCGTTACAATGATAACCTTATCAGACGGTCTGAAATCCTCCAATTGATCATCGTTCACTGCTTATATTCCTTGAAGGAAAGCAAGGACATGTTCCTTCAGGGAGGGACAGCCATCCGGTGGTGTCATAACGGCAGCAGGTTCTCGGAAGACCTTGATTTTGTCATCCATGGTGATGCAAAATTCACCGATGCTGTTATGAACAAAATATTCCAACAGCTTCGAAGAGAGGTCATCGCACATTTAGGACTGGGCACCCTCGATATCGTATTCAAGAAATCATCCAGAGCCTATTCCCATGTTTACTACTGTGATTTCGTCCCCGACCGGGAACGGGGAAAAATCTCCGTCAAGGTGGAGTTCGAAGAATTGATCGAGGACCTCTCTCCTCATACCGACAGGATGATTCTCTCAATGCTGCCGCCGGTCCGCCGGCTTATCGCTGCCGGAGAATTCAGGATCCCCACCCCCAGCAGCATTATTCTCGTTGAAACGATGGAGGAAATCCTCTCCGATAAGATCAGGGCCTTACTGGAACGAAGGTACCTAAAGGGAAGGGATTTTTATGATGTCTGGTTCCTGAACTCATTGGGGATTACCTGCACGGAAGAGAACATCAAGAGAAAGCTTACCATGTATAAGACGGCATTTGTCCAGCACAGGCAGATTGATTTTTTCCTGAAACCGAATAAGGAGGAGAGACGGGAGATTGTCGAGGCCGTTAAGCAGGATCTCTCCCGGTTTTTACCTCCGAATGAGATGGCATTTTTCGAAGGTACGGATTTCGATGCCGTTTTCGATTCGTTGAGGATTGTGTTATTACCTCTCAGGGTCATGGGGAAGAATGATGAAGGCAAAGTCCGTTGACGTCATGCGTTTCCTGCCGGTATTGTTTAGATATTCGGACACCCTTAAACTGGTATCAAATCCAAATGTCTTTTTAACCCGCGCCTTAAAGGCAGGGTATGTGAAGCGTATTGCCAGGGGAATATACTACAATACCTTTAAGGAGTTGCCGCAGGTTGAAGAAGTGGCCTGCTTTGTGAGAACCCCATCCTATATTTCATGCGAATGGGCATTGAATGCTCATGGCGTGATCCTCCAGGTGCCCTCGGTCTGTTCAGCGATAACATTGAGCCCATCCGTCGGGAAGCGGAACACCGTCACCTATAAAGGTATTGTCATTGAATATTCGAAGATTGCCGAAAGGCTTTTTCGCGGATATGAGACAAAGGGTGGATTCAATATGGCAGCACCGGAAAAGGCGCTGCTCGATGCCGTTTATCTCAGGGGGTTTATCCCGTTTGCCGATGAACTGGAGATCGAGAGGCTGCATATCAAGCAACTGAACAAATGGCTCCCGCTTTACCCGAAATCCGTGCGCCAAAAGCTTGATCCGCTGTTTCAATAGATCCCTGTCATCCAAATATCCAAGGAAGTTGCCCGAATATCCAGGGAATTCGAGGCTCCCGTAAAAGGGATACGAATTATAATGCAAGGGGAGCCCTTAAAGGTCAAGACCCCAAATCTCCTGTCATGCCGCTTATCCTGAGTTTACAGTCAGAAGAAGCGATAATGTGCCATCCATCGTGTCGGAGCGGTAAGGTGTTGTTTCCCTATTATCTAACCGCTATCTAAAAGTCCAAAAATTCCGATCTATAAAGTATACATCAAGAATATTCATATGAAGGTTTTTGACTAATTATTTGTTTTTATAAACATTCATCATTTGTTGTGATTGCCGGGTCATCGTGGTCATATAAAAATTGCGTCGAAACCATTATCGATGCGCCATGATCGACCGACATCACGGTTGTCGCTGCCAAGTCGACTAATGCACAAGGGCGATGTTATGGAGGATGGTTTCAAACCCAGGATCATCATCTTTTGCTGTAACTGGTGCGCCTATGCCGGCGCAGATCTTGCCGGGGTAACCCGCCGAAAAATAAAGCCCTATTTCAGGGTGATTCGGACACTCTGTTCCGCCCGCGTGGACCCGGAGTTCATCATGCATGCATTCAAGAAGGGTGCGGACGGCGTCATGGTGGCCGGGTGCCATCCGGGCGATTGCCACTACATCGGCGGGAATTACCGCACCCGCAGGCGAATGGCATTGCTGAAGGCCATGCTCATCCAGTTCGGCCTGAACAAGAAACGGTTTCGGCTGGAGTGGATCTCTGCTGCCGAGGGTGAGAAATTCGCCGCAGTAGTCAACGAGTTTGTGGACACCATCATTGAGCTGGGCCCCAGCCCCTACCGGACCATGATCGAGGAAAAGCGGGACAAGGAGCAGGCTGTCCCGGCACATACGGGATAAGCGCTCATGCCGCATTGTGGCGCCACGAAGAATGAGAGTGTAATTTTATTTTCGGGATAACTGAATCGAGGCACGAGGAATGTCGGAAAAGATCACCAT
The DNA here is from genome assembly GCA_049472355.1 of bacterium. Taxonomy (GTDB): domain Bacteria; phylum SZUA-182; class SZUA-182; order DTGQ01; family JAFGSM01; genus JBLIRM01. The sequence continues at coordinate 17,133 of JBLIRP010000003.1, forward strand.
AGCCCTTAAACGGGGGGCATCATGTGTGGGGTGTGACATAGCCGTGGTGAACTTCAACGAGGCCCTGTTCACGCTCCTGAGCGTGGCGGATATCGTGTTCTCCCCGACCCTGCTCGATGTGAAGTATGACGACCTAAAGAGGATGCCCTCCCGATCCATTACCATAGGTTTCTATCACGGCGCGGTCAGAAACTCGGACAACGAGGAGATGGCGCGGGTCATGCGGGACAAATGCCAAATCCTGATCGCCTACGGGGCGTGCGCGCACATGGGGGGCATACCCGGGCTGGCCAATGTGACCACCAGGCAGGCGATCCTCGAGCAGGTCTACCATAACACCGTGACCACCGCAAACGGGGACCACGTGTTCCCCCAGGAGCGATATGTGGATGAGGCAGGCCATGAATTGACGCTCCCTGCATTCTGGGACGAGGTGAAGGCATTGGATGATGTGGTGGAGGTCGACTACTATGTGCCCGCCTGTCCCCCCACCCACGACATCAATATGCAGATCCTGAATGTGGTCAAGGCCTTTGTGGAGGAAGGCACACCCCTTCCCCCCAAGGGCACGGTGATCGCCTCCGAAAAAAACCTCTGTGACGAGTGTGAGCGGAAACGAAGCGATCAGTTGAGCGTGGAGCAATTTGTCCGGATCCACGAAAAGGTGTTTGATCCGGAGAAATGCTTTCTCGAGCAGGGGATTATCTGCATGGGGCCTGCCACCAGGGCCGGCTGCGGGGCCGTGTGCCCCGGCGCGAACATGCCGTGCCGGGGGTGCATGGGGCCGACCGCAGCGGTATCCGAGCAGGGTGCCTCCATGCTCTCGGCCCTGGCCTCCATCTATCGGATCAGCGACCGGGAGAACGAGCTTGCCGAGGAGCAGATCGAAAGGCTCATGAGCCAGATCACCGATCCGTTGGGATGCTTCTACCGTTTTTCGCTGCCCAAGTCGGAGTTGGGCCGGGTGGTGAGGGACATCAAGACACCGGCACAAAAGGCGCCGGAGAAGGTGAAAAAGGGGAAGGAATAAAACATGCCGCAGATCTGGGACAAAACACACAAGGCAGCAACACGGCACATCCGGATCGAGCCGGTCACCCGTCTGGAGGGGCACGCCAAGATCGATATCTTTCTGGACAAGGACGGGAACGTGGAGGACACCTATTTTCAGGTGGTGGAGCTGCGGGGATTCGAGGAGTTCTGCAAGGGCCGTCCAGCCGAAGAGATGCCGAGGATCGTGACCCGCCTGTGCGGGGTGTGCCCATGGCCCCATCATATCGCATCGAGCACGGCACTGGACAAGCTGTTTGATGCACCACCCCCCGTGCCCGCCCTGAAGGTCCGGGAGATGGGGTATTGCGCCCATATGCTGGAGAGCCACCTGGAGCATATCTATGCCCTGGGACCGGCGCCCGATTTTGTTCTGGGGCCCGCAGCCGATCCCAAGAAGCGGAATGTGTTCGGGGTTATCGAGGCGGTCGGGCTCGAGGTGGGGAAAAAGGTGATTGTCCACCGGGGGTATGCCGTGGAGATCGAGAATATCGTGGGCGGGAAGTCCACCCATCCGGTCTTCAGCATACCGGGGGGCATATCCCATCCGATCACCTCGGAGCAAAGGGACAGGATCAGGACGATGGCGGACCAACTGGTGGACTTCTGCGAATTCACCCTCACCATCGTCAATGACGTGATCCTCTCCAACAAGGAGTACATGGATATCATCCTGAATCAGGATCTGTACTATCACCGCTCCTATCACCTGGGGATGGTGGATGACGACAATCGATTGACGTTCTACGGAGGCACCCTGCGGATCATGGACCCGGAGGGAAACGAGACGGCCCGGTTCTGCGATGAGGAATACGCGGACTACATAGCCGAACACCCGGTGCCCTGGTCCTACCTCAAGTTCCCCTATCTCAAGAGGATAGGGTGGAAGGGGATCACGGACGGCATGGAGAGCGGCCTGTACCGGGTGGCACCCCTTTCCAGGCTGAATGTGGCGGACGGGCTCACCACACCCAAGGCCCAGAAGGCATACGAGACATTCTTCAGCACCCTGGGAACAAAGCCGGTGCAGAATTCCCTGGCCTTTCACTGGGCGCGCGCCATCGAATGCCTGTATGCTGCCGAACGATTGCAGGAGCTTGCCAATGACGACGAGATCCTGAGCAGTGACCACCGGACGATCAGCAGGAATGTCGTAGGGGAGGGCGTGGGTGTCATAGAGGCGCCGCGGGGCACCCTGTTCCACCATTACAAAACGGACGGAAACGGCATTATCACCGATCTGAACCTCCTGGTGGCCAGTGCCCAGAACTATGGCGCCATGAACATGGATATCAAGAATGTGGCCCGGCATCTCATCAGGAACGGCGAGATCAGCAACGGCATCCTGAATATGGTGGAGATGGGATTCCGCTCCTACGACCCCTGTTTTTCATGCGCCACCCATGCGGCCATCGGCGAGATGCCCATGCAGATCCGGATCTTCAACAGCAACCGGGAAGAGATCAAACGCATATCACGATAGGGGGAGGCATTCAGATCAATGGCAACCGCAACGGACACCCTGGTCATCTACTTGGGCAACCCCATCATAAAAAACGACTGCATCGGGATCAGGATCGGACGGCGCCTTGAAGAGGACCTCAGCAATCACACGAATATCAGCATCCGTGAGTTCGTGGGCTCCCCCCTCGACCTGATCACCCATTTTGCCGGATATCAACGGGTGATACTCGTTGACTCGATCATGACCGGCAGCATGGAGATCGGCACCGTGGTGCTGTTCAAGGAGGACGAGATCCTCACCCATGCCGGAAACTACCATTCCCTGCACGGGATCAATCTTCCGGAGGCCCTGGCCCTGAGCAAACGAATGGGAATGGATATGCCCCCCCATATCCTTTTGGTGGGCATCGAGATCGGGGATGCGGGCGAGTTCGGCGAGACCCTCTCGGAGGATCTCCACGGGCAACTCGAGGGTATCTATAAGAACGTCCGTTCGGTGGTATCCGGGTTTGCGCAGATGGAGATGTGATCGGGCTTCCCTTCAATAATATGGGCCGTTTTTCGAATATTGACTCAAAAACAGGAAGTCTCCCTATTACGTAACCTTCGTTGCCTTGCCGAAAACAACGGCGGCCCCCGTATTTCATTCGGCAGCTTATCGCCTTCCATGGTTGACACGGAGCGATCCTTTTGATTATATTAAAACATATTCAAGCCGAACTCAGTCGAGAAAATTCACCTGAAGAGACTAAGGAACGCTATATCTGAGCCCCGCGGGTGATTCAGGGGGATTATCAGGCATATAAGAATAAATAGACAATGCCAAGAAAAATAAGAGATCTCATCAAAGACTTGGAAGCTGTAGGATTCATCAACAGAGGAGGAAAGGGAAGTCATCGGAATTTTGTGCATCCAAATGTCAGAAAACCTATTACCATTTCCGGAAGGGATAGTGACGATGCAAAACATTATCAGGAGAAGGCCGTACGGCTTGCTATAAAGGAGGCAAAAGATGAGAGAGGGGTCTAAATATGTAAAGATTATCGAGTGGTCCGAGGAAGATAACTGCTTTATAGGGAGTTGTCCGGAGCTTTTCTATGGAGGATGTCATGGTGATAACGAGCATGACGTTTTTGATGAGCTGTGTCAAATTATCGAAGAGACAATAGAATTGTATAAACGGGATGGCAAGCCGTTACCCCGTCCGCTTTCAGGAAAGGACTTTGTCAATAAAATGCAGAAGGTTGCATAAACAATAACAGGGACAAATACCTTTGAGCTTACCAACCCCTTTCCTAAAACCCAGGGCTTGTTTACAGGGTCGCTGCCGTGGCAACGCTCATCTAAGGGGATGCCAGGGCGGGTCCGCTACGGAATTATGTGTACCAGCAGTATTATTATCCAGATGAACCCTCATGCCCATTCAGGGCATCACAAGGCATAGAAATCTATTTTCTGAACGAGGCAATGTCGATGGATTCCACGATGGTACAATTCATGGATGATACGTCAGCCAATGCGCGCCATTCCTAATTCCCTTGATCATGAGGCACGATGACCTGTGTCTCGAATGTATATCCACCTGAGCAGTCCGAAGCCGTCACCGTGATGGTATAGGTCCTGCCTTGAGAAGGCCCTGTCCTCTCGCTTCGAAGATTCAGGCTCAGATCCCCGGTTATCACGTAATCCGGTTCGAAGTCGTTTTCATCATAGACGATCTCGCCATACGTCTCACTCCCCTCCTGATCACTGTACTCGGAAATGCTTACGGAGGTAATGCTGACAGACGTATCCGGGTTGCGCATTGTCAGTCCGGAGACATCAATAGTAATGGGAACCATCTCGTGGTTCGGCGGCCAGAGGGTCTCTTTTGAGGGACAAATATCACCTGTGATCGGCCGGTTGTCACAAGGATCGCAGACATCGCCAATGCCGTCCCCGTCCGTATCCATTTGATCAGGGTTCGGCGTATCAGGACAGTTATCCTCTGGATCAGGCACATCATCAAGATCGGAGTCAAGCAAGGCGACCACGTAAAAAGAAAAGCTGTCTACGGATGATGTGAGGGTATTCAGAATCAGATCTTGAACAGCCGGTTCCAATTCCCACTGCATGCCGTCAACAGAACGGAACACACCCAGGCTTTCTTCGTCTGCATTGGCGGGCTCCTCATATACCAAAGTAAGGTCCACAGGACCCGAGAGAGGATAAGATGCCGTAATATCGTAAACACTGGTTGAGGCAGTAAGGGTCTCAGGCACCAAGAAGCCTACATTCGTCTGGCTCGGATCATAGCCGGTTATGGCAAGGACCGTATTCTTCAGAACTGCATTTTCCGGGACTTCGATGGTCACCGTTTCCGATTGGTTAGTGACGCCACCACCTCCTTGGCCGACCGTTGTAACACCGGATTGAACCGGGATACAGATGTCTGTGGGACTATTCGGACATGGATCACACACATCACCCTGATCGTCACCGTCGATATCGGATTGGTCGGGATTCGCAACATCAGGGCAATTATCTAAGTAATCCGGTCTGCCGTCATTGTCACTATCTTGAATCTCTACAACAACTATACTCGAGGGCACAGGAGCTGTTAGACCATCGGATGCATACACATAACATGAATATTCCCCAGGTTCGTAAAGAGTGACGAAGCATTCATAGCTTTTACCATCCGCATAGTTTGTATCGTCAGGGTCCTTCTCATACATTATGTATGGATTTACACTGATTGGTTCACCATCCTTGAATATCACGACCTTGAGATGATTCTCTAAAGGCGGATGGTTATCGATATCTGTGTATGATACTACGAAGGTAACGTATTCTCCTACTGAGGGAGTGATAACTGCCGGGGGTGATACAACTGGCGGCTTATCCTTCACCACATCAAATTGAACCCCGCCAATTTTTTCCCTATCAATATATGAAGTCACTTCAAAGGTACGGGTCTCGCCCGTTTCTGCATATGGAGGTGCAACGACTGTGATGATGGCTGTTTGGGTCTCACCCGGACCCAGGACTTGGGGATACTCCCGGTCTATTCTCGTTCCCCAGGGTGACGACCCGTCGATTTGAAATAATTCCAGATAGACTAAGCCTGGCTGCTCGAAGGGATTCGTTACATCCAGAGTAATCACTCCGGGTGAATCAATCGGCTCCACATGCGTATTTTCCTGACCCTTGTTGTTATCCAGATTGCAATCCCAAGGATGATCGATCTCAACAACAATGCAGACATGACCGTCCGTTGTGGGTACCCATTCCACGCTTGCCTCCACTGGGCCAGGTTGTGCAGAAGGCACGTCCACGGGGACAGTATCTATGTGATTCCAGGTCTTTTGACCGGTACCCCACAAGGCCCACTTAAAGGTCACTTGCGTATCATCAGCCTTTACGAGCCGTGAATTATAAATGTCTGCCTTTATGGTGTAGGTGGTTCCTTGCATGAGATCTGCGGAGGATACGACCACATCTCCTTCATATAACTGTATGCTCGGGCTATCCCATACACAATCACCCGAGGCATCCAGATTCCATGTTGCGGGATCCCATTGACTGTAGGAATAAGGGTCCGGCAAAGGCTCATCCGGTAATACCCTAAAGACTGCCACGGCATCTCGATGGGTTTCCTGACCCTCAGCAACTACATTGGTTGGCCCCTCAGGTGCATCGGGCACAGTAAAGTTCAAACCGACGAGGTTCCCAAAAATTGATGATGCAGAACCGATCGATATGTCGCCAAATTTGATATCCACTGTTTCGGAGAAACCAAAACCGCTACCTGCTATGATAAGGGGAATACCTTCCGACCCAAGGTCAGGTGACAGAGTAATATGTGCGCCATTATCCGTTACTGTAATCTGGCCTTCATAGGGGAGACAATTATGGTGGGTTACTGTGATATACATGTCTCCCCCAGTGGATGGCGTAATCCGAAAGATGGCATTTCCGCTGGGGTCCGTATATTCAACCTTACGGACGTCGTCTTCCTTCAGCAGACTGACCGCGGCAAAATGTACCGGGCCGTCTGCGTCCGTGACATTCACCACGAACTCCTGTGATCCATGTAATCCATCGGATCCTATTCTTGACGGATGATTCACCGTAAGGGCCTTGGGCTGTTCCGTCCATATCGACATCTCCGGATCGCCGAATAGATGGAATTCCTCTAACGTCGTAAGTTCTATTTTTGGATCACCCCACCAAGGTTTCGGAGTCACGGCCATATGGACCTTCCCATAGGTATGTATCTGGCCAAGCTCAAAAATGGCCCCCGTACTCATGGTAGGATCAAAATCAGGCCACATCGCATCGTAGAAGCCCCTTATGAGATCGTCGTTATATCCGCTGTAACTATTCCTCGTAGCGCCGAATACGGCTATCGCGCCTGTTTGATGCCTGAGAAGTTGCTCGCAGAAACACTCATAGTTCCAGGTATACCGATCTGTTTCGCCATCAAACCAGCCGCTTTGACAGCATATACTGAATACCACGGGTAATCGGTCGGGGTTTGAAAATGCGGTAAAATCATCTGTGGTGAATCGGGGATTATCCCATCCATCAAACCATCCTTGGATTCCTGAGACATGATCCCAAAAATTTCGGGACAGTCCGTGATCTCGAAAATTCATAATAAGCCTGCCGTCTTGAATGGCATTGGTTATATCCGCTGTGTTGCCGTTCCAGGGAAAAGGTGGCTGTAATGCATCGGGGAGGGGGAGCCCGGCATCGTAATCGCCATTATTGTAGTTTGTGGGAATTAAGGCGGAGTTTGTGCAGTAGATCCTTTCTACCGAATACCCCTCGCCCACCAGCAGATCACGTATTTCCTCGGAGGTCAAAACGAAACGCCTGTCTTCGAAACCATCTAGCTCATTGATCGTCGGGGTCTCGGGATAGTCTTGGTCCTGAAAGAATGCACATGCCGATATATTTGCATAGAAATCGGCATCATTCGTGGGATTACGTTCATAGTCCAGGATCTTATTCACTATGGTAGTGGTTTGCGCCACACTATCAACCGAAATTCTCCCCACAAAGACATCCGGGAAACGGTCACTCCCATCGAGTGTGCCATAATACAAATCCGTGGCTATGTCGAAACCTCCATGCATGTCGCTCGGGTGGGGGGTTCGATAATGTGGCGGGATGAATTCGGCATCCCCAACCAGCAGTATATAGGTAGGGGGGGGATTCCAGGTGTTGTAAGCGTTCTGGAGATAATTCGTGATATCATCCGCGGTGATGGGGAGCGTGGCAATGCTGCTCGTGTCCACGATCTCCGTCCTTAATCCCTTCCGCTCCTTCCAGTCTGCCAGTGGCTGGAGCGCAGTAACGAAGCTATTGTCCGTGATGATCAGATAATCCACACTTGGACTCCCGATCTCCTTATATATTCGTGTAGGATACCGATCAGCGGGTTTATAGTTCAAGATAAAGGATTCGCACAGGGCTTCGAAGGCCTTAGCTTCAAGCCGTTCCTCAATACCCTGTATCTGTGCGGGTTTATCATAATTGATCCTCACCTCGATCTTCGGGTATACCTTTAGCTGTTGGGTCACCGGATTAAATTGCACGGGGAAGAAGACAATGGGAATGATTCTATGTCCCCTTATGATTATAGGTTCACCGATCGAGACACTCTTGGGCGGATAGAATTCATTCTTTGAATAGACCTCATTGTCTTTGAAGAATTCTATCTCTCTCGCCATCCCTTCGGGTACGGCCATATCTATACGAGGCTGCTGGACAGGATAGACATTGTACCCCTCCCATATGGCAGGGACTGCGTATAATATCTCCACGGTTACATCAACGTCATAAGGGATTTCCAGATATCGTCTAATGACAGGAAGCCTCGGGCTTCCAATGGTGGTTGTATGAAAGGCATGCGGTATATCCAGTCTATGATATACCTCACCGTCCACACGGATATTCGTCCTATACATACCCGGAAAATCGGAATCAAGGGCTATCCCTGTGGTATCCGAGGATTTGAGTGTTATCGAATGCAGATCATCAGCGGCGTCAGGTATAAACGGGGTCCATACTCGCGGTGGTTCAACGGTATAGGCATTGTAGCGCATAGCTTGTCCGCCGTCCGGGTTCGTGACAATGATATGATAGGTGCCCTCGGCAAGACCTGCAGGCACTAGGAACCTCATGCAGTCCGGGTCAATAAATTCTACCGGACTAATGGGTATGGTCTCACTGCCTCCTTCGGGCACAAAGTCCACCTGGGGCCCGGGCGGCCCAGGTTGGAAGCCTCCCCCTGAAATCGTTACCCATGTGGATACCGTGTTGGCCCACGCCGATGGATTTACCTCAAAGATAGAAAATGCCTGGCATCCGAAGGCATTTTCAAAAGCCTGATTGGCAGAGAAAAGAGAATCCTGGAGCCACTCCAAATCAGGGAGTGGAAGATAACTATAACCCACAGGTAGGCTGATTGGATTGGGTAAGCCTGTAATGGGATCCAATAAATATGGAGGCGGCCAGGGGTTAAGGCCGTAAATATCATCATAATAGTATATGCCGTCTGGCGTATAATAAGACCACCAAGGTTTAACCTTATAAGGGTCCCAGACGAGGGCAGGCACCGAGAGGATGGTGTCAGTCGTAAACGAGTCGATCAAAGGTGTGGGGATGCCTGTGACAGGATCCGGCGGCGAAAGGATGGGTGACCATCCAGACCAGAGAATATTGTAGGGCGGCAGTGCGAACCAGCGGTAATTTTTGTCGGGCGGCATTGAGAATAAGCGAAGGAGCAAGCTTTCTTCATCCAGGTAGATTGTGGGCAGATTGCGAATCGAGGCATTGACCGGGCCTATGCATGTGAAAGATGCCCCATCCGGGCCGTTTCCATTCCATTGAAGTGAGATGGTATGCTCTTCCCCCTCGACGGTCACAGTGATCGTGATCTCATCTGTCCCGTTCCAGATATAGTCAGCAACAGGGAAGGTCAGATCCGCCTCCCCGTCCCAGGGATCGTCTACTGACTTTATGACCGGGACAATAAGAAGCCCCACTTCCCCCTCCGAGGTTGTTCTGAAGGGAATAATGGGATATCGCACGTCTGTTCCATCCCAGTACACCGGGATCACCATAAGATCAAGGACCGTGTGATTGGCCGTATCCCAGAAAAGGGGCATCACCCGGATGAAGAGGTCCTCAGCAGGATTGACAGGATAAAATTTTAGCATCTCCTCAGAAATACCAATAGCGGAATACCCCATAAAGGGCACAATCCGAAAGGAGGCATCCCCCTGAGGCTCCCAGGAAAAGGTGATCTGCGCGTCATCCGCAAGCGGATCCGATGAAAAGAACACATTGGGCTCATACGGGCGGGCCATAAAAAGCCGATCCCTGGAGATGAAAAACCCCGCCTGATCCGCCAGGGAAAGCCTGAGGGATGATTTTACCGTTGAATCCCAGGTGATGAAGCTAAAGGGATCCTCCCACGTAGGGACCATAAACTCATATTCCGCGGTCCTGTCCGGCCATTCGAAGGAGAGCTGGAGCATTCTGTCTACGCTATCATAAGTGTACTGCAATGATACAGGGGTTATGGGTTCAGAGATTGGTGGGTCAAAGATGAGCCTCATCCCGTCTTCAACCTCCCCCCATCGGATCGGAATCGCTGGAAATGCGGTATCTTTATACGGGTCCCATTCAAACGCTGCAAGCAAGATGACGGGTCCCTGGGGTTCCTCAGTAAGGGGCACAAACGGGGGGTAAGGGGAATATTGAACAGGTGGATTCTCCCAATCCATTTCTACCGGCACCATGGCCAGGTAGTAAGGCGCATCGGGATCATCCGAAAGTCCCAGCACCGGGAAGTCGCATTTGTCATACTCGTAGCCAATGGGCATGGTCGGGAAAAAGATATAACCACCCGGGCCGCCCATGAAGCCGATATCCAGCCCGACCATGGGATCAAAGGAAAAGGCGATCTGACTCAGGCACTGCACGGTTTCCATGACCCCGTACTGGCCGCCAACAGCGTGAGAAAGCGCCGGGAAGCTGGTATCCCCGAAATCCTCGGGCCATTCCGAGGGGGGCCTTACGAACCGTATCTCAACATTAAAACGGATGGGATCCCCGGCGGAAATAGCCATATCGTAGATATCACCGCTATTGAGCGGATGGCTGAACTCGTAAACCGTTACGCCGCTGCTGTTGGAAAATGCCCCCCTGCCGTTTCGGGTGCCCCCCTGCTCGGTGTCGCTGACCGTACATATACACTCCGGTGCACAGGGGCACAGATCCGGATCCGTGGTCCTTGCCTCATCCAGAAATCCGATCTCTTCGATCTCCGGATTATAGAGGATCAGGTCATCAGGGGGCTCGATCACCCCATCTTTATCAAAGGAGATGCTGGCGCTGTTCCCCACATCCGCATGGTTGGCCCAGATCGCGATATAGAGATTGAATGCATCATTCATGACCAGCATGCCACCATCCACTGTGCCGCCGCCCGGGATATTCACCGGGAAATCCTGGCTGGCGGCATAATCCCATTCCCCCTCATCCAGAACCCCGTCGATGCTGGGTGAGCCGCAAACACTGTGAAGGACCACGTTGTCACTGTCACACGTATCACCTATTCCATCCCCATCCGTATCCGCCTGGTCAGGATTGGGTACATCGGGACAGTTATCACAGACATCCCCTATGCCATCACTGAGATAACCATAGCCTGCTAATCCATTCTGATAATGCTGCAGTATTTCCTCCGCTGTCAATGCCCTGTCGTAGATTGCTACTTCATCGATGTGGCCATTGAAGACAAATCCGAATTGTTGAGGATCGATCATCTTAAGCGCGCCAATCGTTAATGGCGCAGGGATATCTACGGTTTGATTCTCATATGATTGAGAACTATCAAACTGACCGTTTATATAGATTCTCTTCTCAGAGGCATCATAGGTAGCGACAACATGATACCATGTATGTGTTGATAAATGGGTGCGGGATACCAAATTGGTCCATCCTGCACCATTCGATGTGTGAAAATTGATCTGATTGCCGGTTGCACCTCCATACCCGACACCGAAAACCTCCATGCCATAAGTATGGGTTAGACTAAATTGTTTTGAAATAATGCGCTTTTGAGTATTTCCAAGATCCTGATTCAAATAAATCCAGGCCTCAAGAGTAAAAGTTGGATTATTTAGGGTGGGCGAGTCAGGAACTTCGATATAATCATCTATACCGTCAAAGCTGAGAGCAGTCAGGCTTCGGCCATCAGTCCATAGTGGATCATTTAGCAAGATGCCATGGTTTGAATTAATAGAATCTGCTGCTGTTGTTCCTGCCCCTTCATCCAACTTCCAGTAAGAAACCAAATCGGTTGCTTGGGTGCCGTCCGTATCCGCCTGATCAGGATTGGGTACATCAGGGCAGTTATCTATGTAATCCGGCACGCCATCACCGTCTGTATCCAGATGGATGGTCAGGGGGGAACTGCATACCTCACTTCCATCCTCTACCCCGTCATGAGGAGTTACGCAGGCCTCCCATGAATCACCACCAGTGGTCTCCTGACTCACAATCGTGTCTTTCTGGCCTTGATACAGGGCCTGAATCTGTTCGGCAGACAAGGCCCTGTTGTATACTCTTACTTCATCTATGATCCCTTCGATATGATAATCTCCAAGCAATGTTTCCAGTCTTCCTATCCGCACCTCATGCGTCAAACTTTCTGGCAGGTCCTCAAACCAGTGTCCATTGTTCACGCCATAAGCTACAGTCAAGGTCTCTTCAATGCCGTCAGTATACAGCTTGTATTCGAAACCATCAGATGTGACCACCACATGGTGCCAGCCTGGGCCCAAGGCTGTAATAGTGTGGATCAAGACATTATCAGTATGGCCGCCTATATAATGCTGAAAATAAAGATTGTATATGTCACTGACTCCAAAACTCATATAGCTCTTTGAATCAGGCACAGATGACGAAAATATGACATCACCAGCAGCATTGTCGCAGTTTATCCACGCCTCAATCGCGCCTGTAGACTCAGACATATAGAGGTTCTGGCCTACCTGTATATAATCATTGCGACCGTCAAACTTATATGCCCCTTCAAGCGAGTCATGCCCGCCTTGCCTTTCCCACCTGGCCCCGTGGACTGTTCCATGATTCCCGGCCGGGCTGTAGTCCTTTGTCCAGTCTGCCATACTCAAGGCGCTATCGGCCTTAAACGGCATGTTCAGTAAGGTGATAGGAATATCGTTCATGTACCAATTGATAATATGATCCACGGGATTTCCATCCGCATCAGATGTAGTGCATGTGACTGTCAGATCGTCATCATCTGTTGCAGAGACTGGGCCTAAGGCCACATCAGAGACAACAGGCGGGTGGTTGTTGATGCCCAGATGGATCTTCACTGTATTGCTGCATACTTCAGGGCCATCATGATTTCCATCATTAGGGGTGACGCAGGCAGTCCAGTATTCTGCGGCCCTTGTCTCATGCTTTACTATGGTGTCATAGCCCTTTTGGAAATTTTCCAAGACCTGCTCTGCTGACAATGGCCTATCATACATCCTCACTTCATCGATCATGCCGTCGAATTGATAGTTGCCATTGACGTTCTGAAACCTGCCTATCCTAAAATCATGTGTCACGGGCGTGTGTAAGCTGAAGTGCCCGAACCATCTGCCATCATTCTCACCGGTAGCTACGGTCAAGGGCACTTCCTGCCCATCTATATATATCTTATATTTATCGCCGTCTGAGGTGAGTATGACATGACTCCACTGCCCGGCCTGCAGATGCTCATTCGTGGCAATCATATTATTGTATGCTGGCGGCACATACAACTGGACATAAAGCCCATAGCTCGGATGCAAGCCGAAACATAGCGAGCTTTTTGAATCAGAGACTGAATGAGATATTATAGGATCAACGTGATTTATGCTGTCGCGCTTTATCCATGCCTCTATGGACCCCTGAAACTTATCCTCGAAAAGGTCCTGGCCGACCTGGATGTAATCATCGACGCCGTCGAAATCATAGGCCCCGGAGCCATCAGGGCCGCCCGTGCTGTTCCATACAGCCCCATACACCACGCCATTATTTGCGAGTTGGCTGTAATCTTTGGCCAGGGTCGCTTCACTGCCTCCGTTGGCCTCAAAAGGCATGTTCAGGAGAGATGTCGGGTTCCAGTTAATGATAGCCTTTGCCCCTGGAGGAAGAGGTGGGTAATCAACTACCAGATCGTCATACGTCGTGGCAGGGTCAGGTGAAATCTCAGGGGGATAGGATGAAGGATCGGTTGGATCAGTCCCCATCTCGACCTCAATGCCATCATTGAATCCGTCGCCGTCAGTGTCAGGATTGTCGGGATCTGTACCGTTGTCATATTCCTCTCCATTGGTGAGGCCATCTGCATCTTGTTCCGAGTCGGCATTGGCCCTGGTAAAATCCGTACCCCATGTCACCTCCCAGGCATCCGGTATACCGTCATAGTCAGTATCCCCGGATGGATGAAAATTGATAATTGGTTTAGAGCGTACCGCAAACCCGCCGTCAGAATTTCTCACCTGCAGGCCGTAATAGCCCGGAGGCAATTCGGACGGAATATTAAATGCAAAGGTCTCGGAATCAATATAAGTTACCGTTTCAATTGTTATCGGAAAAATTATCTTATAGATGCCTGTTCCATTAACCACAAAGGCCTGATTGCCTTGTACAAAGAGATCCGTTACAGTGCCGTCGGGTATATCATTTTTGTATATTTGTTTGAATAGTTGATCACCATCCGGATCCTCGACACCTGCGACCTTGATCCCAAATTCACCACCTAAAATAACACATGGAGGTGCTCCAAAACCGGCAAGGTCAATACTCGTGGCCGTATCTTCAGTATTGAGTGAGCTCAGAATAAAAGGGCTTGCAGGATTAGAAATATCTATCACCTGGAGCCCTGAATCACCGGCGGCCACATAGGCATAGGAGCCTTCAACCGCAACATCATAGGCTATATCTGGTGTAATGCAGGTGCCCACAATAAAAGGATTCATTGGATTGGAAACATCAATCACCTGGAGTCCTGACAGTCCGTCAGCCACATAGGCATAGGAGTCGCTGACAAATACCCTATTGGCAAAATCCGGGGTAGAGACCGAGCCAACGAGGGTCGGATCTGCAGGATTGGAAATATCTATAATAGCAAGGCCTGTATCTCCATCAGCAATATGGGCGTATGAACCTCCAATAAAAATCCCACTCGCCATACCTGTGGTTTCACAGGATCCTATGAGCACAGGACTGGCCGCATCCTGTATATCAATCACCTGGAGCCCTGCCTGTCCATCAACCACATAGGCATAATTGCCTGAGACAGCAACATACTTGGCATAGCCAGGGGTATCACATGAGCTCTCAACCCTAAATTCTTCGCCCTTGATATTGACTATTGATAACCCTGAGTACCCATTAGCCACAAAGGCATAATCGCCACTGACATAGATCCCGCTGGCCTGTGCCGGAGAGGGAGTGCCCTCCCCTAATTCTCCATAGCGGGCAAGATATCCTCCGTACCCTGAAGGTACTCCGATTCCCCATTGTTTTGTAGGCCGAAGGGCCACCTCAGGTGTCAAAAAATTCTGACCGGATACCGTTACAATGGGAGATTCTCCCCAAGGCACATTGAGAGGATCAACGGAAAGGATGGACACAGGCAGGCAGTTATAGGTGGTCTGATACACCTGGTCAGCTATAGCCTTGATCTGGTTAAACTCTGCTTCATCAATAGGAGGCCTTAAGCCAACATCAGGCGGCAGGTCAAGGGGAATAGGATTACCCTCCGGATCGGTAAATCCCGGGGGCGGGTAGGGAAGAAAAGTATCTGTATCCAGGTCAAAGTAAGCAAGTCCTCCACCATAGTCCATAGACAGATTATAGACAATAACAACAAATCCCCAAGGATCAATCGGATCATCCGAACTAGTACCCACCATCACAGGCGCCGCCTGCAGTGGTACGGCGCTCCATTTAGGCAGTTCATTAAGAGGGGGACACTTACGGTTGGAGAAAGGATCAGGCGGTGAATAGACGTTAAGGGTCATAGGCCACAGAAAACCATAAGGAGGCATAGGATGCCAGTTTTCTGAAGCATACTCATAAGCTCCCATATCGGTCCTGGGGATTCCATCACCATCACCGTCCCAGGGCCGCCTGTTCCCATTTATATCAGTGTAGAGTGTAGACCGCGGATCACCCATATCAATACAGGGAGAATGAGGACTAAGAGAAAAATCTCCCCATACCCGACCGTTAAATAAAGGATCAACATTTATATTATTACTACCTTGGAATCCGCCTTGAATATCAGAATAGGTAACTGAAGGAAATTCCCCAGGAAATTCCCCCATCCCTGTCCCTGCTAGTGTGATTGCACCATGAGAATTATTCCATATAATACAATTTGTAATGGTTGCAGTTGTCAAAGAAGGAAAGGCGCAATCTATTCCACCGCCTGAATTTTCCGTAATAGTACAGTTGGTTATGATTGGTGAACTCTCATTATGGCAAGATATCCCGCCACCAAAATTGGCTGTATTGTTTCTGATAATGCAATTAGTAATAATTGGAGAAGAATCCTCACAATATATCCCCCCACCCACCCTGGGATCCAGACCGGAGCCAGGGCCTGCTGAATTTTCTGTAATAGTACAATTGATTATGATTGGTGAACTCCCAGTAAGGCAATATATCCCACCACCAAACATGGTGACTGTATTGTTACTAATAGTGCAATTAGCAATAGTTGGAGAAGAACCCACGCAATATATTCCGCCACCATTACTAGTATGACCATTTCTGATGGTAAATCCCTCTACAATGGAATTATCTCCTTCTCCACTATGAAAATGAAATCCCTGCCCTGAGCCTTCACATTCAATAATACAGTTTCTCGGGCCTTTTTGTGATTCAATCCTGATTGCCTTACCATTAAAATCAATATTCTTATTGCCAGGTCCTGTGTAGATCCCATTTGCAACCAACACAGTATCCCAATCATCGGCAGCATTTATGGCTTCTTGTATAGTAGAGTAATTAGCAGGGACATGGATTAAGCGGTTTTTTTCATAAGCACCCATATCACTGATAAAAAAACCATCCCTATCTCCATCTAGTGGCCTGATTCTCCCGTCTTTATCAGCTATTAATGGTATAATGTTAAAGCCTGCATCAATACAGGGTGACTGCTCCTGAAGGTGATAATCTCCTGCATCTATATTCACAAACAAGGGATCAGTATTAATGTTGCCTATCCCACTGTAACCACCCTGAATGTCGGAATAGGTAATTGTACACGTACTATGATGATCAAAGATTTGATCTGGAGAATTATTCCAGAAAATAGAGTTAATAATCTCTGTTGCAGTTCCCTGTTCGCAATAAAGCCCACCACCATGCTGAGAGGCCGAATTATTAAACATAACACAATGGACACAATACGGAGAAGCATTGTGGGCGCAATATATGCCGCCCCCAGAGTTTGATGAATTCCCTGACATTATGCAGTTTGTAATAGTGGATGAAGAATTAGATCCATAAAAAATTCCACCGCCACCGACTGCTGTGTTACTTCTGATATCACAATTAGTAATATCTAAAGAAGAATCCGCACAATATATACCTCCCCCAGTGTCTGCTGAATTCCCTGAGATTATGCAATTTGTTATTGTAGATGAAGAATTAGATCCATAAAAAATTCCACCGCCAACACTGTTTACCGTATTGTTACTAATATTACAACTAGTAAGAGATGGAGATGAACCCAGGCAATATATACCTCCACCATCACTGCTAGCGGTATTGTTACTGATATTACAGTTAGTAATAGTTGGAGAAGAATTCACACAATATATCCCGCCACCTTGAATAGCCAATCCATTGCGTATAGTCAATCCATTCAAAACAGCATTACTTCCTTCTCCACTCTCAAAGGTTACTACTGTTCCTGACCCTTCCCCATCTATAATCGTGGCTGCCGGATCTTCCCCTTGGATAGTAATTTCCATTCCCCAAAAATCAATATTTTCATTATAGGTGCCAGGCGCTACGATGATTACATCCCCATCAACTGCATGAGCAATAGCCATCTGAATATATTGATAGTCATCCGGTACATAGATTTCCGCTGCCTGGGCATTCACAAAAAAGAAGAAACAAACTCCTATAATAAAAAACAGGGTACTGAATAAAGCAACAAAAACTTTTTTCATGAGCTTTGCCTCCTTACGGTTTTATGTATGATGAGATAACCTATGCTTTTATGTCCCGTATGATGCAGAACAGGATTTATAAAACGCTATCCTCAGCCGGATATTTAATGAATTGGCCGTAATTCTTTGACTAAAAAGATAGTAAAAAAACAGTAAAAGGATTTTTTGGAAAAGCACATGAACAAAAACCAATTAAACGACTACATCATAGTTATAAAAGCAAGCGATATGATGCGCAGGTGAGATTACGTTCCTGGTTCCAATAGCACATGCCGTGAGACGATGGGTATTGCTGCGAAATCCCAATGGAACAGGTTTGTGTGAGAGAAAAGGATTTCGGGCAGGAGAAATCGTGGGAAAATAAAGGACTGAAAAACGAAATTCGATTTGTAAATGATGGTTTTTTCCCTATCAAATCCCCTTTTCAAAGGTTAAGCAATAGGAAAATATGTACATCGTATATCTTCCTATCCATGCATAAAGCCAGCGTCATTTTAGATTATGAAATAAAAAAAGGAATATTTATTATTATAAAGAATAGACTATCAAGACATGATAGTATGCGCTATATATATCACGATATAAAAATTTGTCAAGAACCAAATAAGATAAAAATGAACTCAATTCTTTTCGGCTTGATACCCTTTCTCATTAGCATCAAACACTGGGTTGGGCGATCGGGATCGAGATCGGGGACGCGGGCGAATTCGGCGAGACCCTCTCGGAGGAGCTCCACGGGCAACTCGAGGGTATCTACAAGAACGTGCGTTCCGTGGTATCCGGGTTTGCGCAGATGGAGATGTGATCAATCCCGCCCTTGATACTATAGGTCATGGATGGATTTCCTCGGGCTGGCCCTTTTCTTGAAACGCATCTTGAAGGGAATGTCCCAATTGACCTTGACGAAGAAGGCGAAATCATCGTCGGTGTCATGGATGCCGCAGCGCACCCCGGCCCCCAGATCCAGATCGCCCCGTATCCATGGATGGCTCTTCTGGGTGAGGACCCAATACACCCCGGTCCTGACATACACGCTGTTTTGACTCCCTCCGTCGATCCCCGTGGTGACCCACTCGGTATCAAGGGAATATCTGCAAAACCGGGTAGGCAGTGAAAGGCCGACCAGCATACTCAGGGAGTTGTATGCGGATGTCTCCACCAGCATTTCGATGTTGTCCGGGGAACCCGAAAGGATGTCCAGATTGATATCCGTCAGCAGCAGCATATTATACCACTCCGGGAATGTTTTGGTGAAGATGATCTGGGGCCTGTAATGGTAGGTATGGTACTCCTCGGGAGTATCCTCATCGTTGTTGATTGTCGGGATCTGAACGGAAAAGGCGGTTATGGTATTTACATAGGGCCTGAAGAGTTTTTTCAGATGGTATTTGGTGCCGATGGAGATATCGGACATGCCGTTCCTGTCCTCACCCCTGGTGGGATTATTGATAAAGGTGTTGAGCCTGAGAAAAAGCTCCCAGTTGGGTGCAAGTTCATATTTGAAATCGATAGGCGGACGCAGGCACTCGTCCTGGATGGTATCCGATACCTTGGGCTTGATGGATATTTCAAGATTTTCAATGTGCGGCATACCAGGGAAGATCTTTCCGGAGGGCTCCCCATCACAACTCATTTCTTCGGCGGTCTCTTCCATGGTTTGCTCAACCGGAACGCTGCGTTCCTCAGGAAAAGCGGGGATTGGAAAAAAGACGAGAACGAGGAGTATCCATATGATTATATCACGCAGTGGTGAGAAGCGACGTGATCGGATACGGCTTTTCATCATATGATATCCTAAGCTATATGTTATTATATTATTTGGTTTTCTCTCCTATGGCTTCTCCTTTCATATCCACCCATGTCCCCTATAACATATATCGGAATCCTCGCCCTCGTTAATCCCCCGGCGCACAATCTACGGCCTTGCTCCGCGGGGGATTCATGCGATGGAAAAAGCTGTTTTCTTGTTTGTCTGTTCACGTGAGCATGATGGGATTCATGCCGCCGATCCGTTGCTTGCGGGGTGGCGAACGGCGTGGGAATTTTATAGACAAACTGCGCAATCACGCTATTGTGTTGATTTCTTGACAACACATTGATGCGTCTATAAGATGCAATTTTTGTAATTGATAACCCCTGCAAATGCCGAATAGTGTATGAGTATTATGAGATCACACCGGCCGGAGAATGACGAAAAGGCCCGTGCCGGGCTTCTTAGTATTCCCTGAGCCATGCGCGAGGTTCGATCATGAGACCAAAACCAAATAATGATGCGGGCAAGATGAAACACAAGGGTGCCGTTATCCTGGGCGCTTTCCTGATGGGGATGATCTGCGGGTGTGTGGGTGTGCCCAGGAATGAATTGCCCCTGTACCAGCGGTCAATGATCATCGAGAACAAGGCCATGGAGGATCGAATCCTCGCCAAGGCCTCGCTGGTGGAAACCGCTGATCCCAATGTGAATAATATAAGGATCCTCTCTGTGAGCGGGACGCCCTACGAGATGGGATTTCAGCATGGAAGGCTCCTGAGGGAGGATGCGCAGGCCAATGTCCACCGGGTGGTCACGTTGGCGAAGACCCTCGGCACCGAGGATATGCTTGATGAGATATACGATCTCATGGCGCCCTACATCCCCATTGAAGAGAAGGAGGAGATGCGGGGGCTGGCCCATGGCGCGGACATCCCCCTGAGGGTCATCCACTGGTTTCATGCCGTGCCGGAGATCTCCGAATACGGGCCCAAGCGGAGGTTCCTCAAGCAGACCAGTTGCAGCAATGTGGTCACCTTCGGAAAGTCCACGGCGGACGGAGAGCTGTACCATCTCCGGGTCCTGGACTGGATACGGCGGATGGGGGTGCAACGGCGGCCCGTTATCCTGGTCCACCGGCCTGATTCAGGCAATGCATCGGTTGCCTTCACCTTTGCCGGGTTCATCGGCTGCGTGTCCGGAATGAACGAAAAACAAATGAGCTTCGGTGAGATGGGGTATGGGGACCCCCCGGGGGAGAGCCTGGAGGGAATTCCCTTCGTATTCCTGTTCCGGAAGCTCATGCGGGAGGCCAATACACTCGATGAGGCATACGAAATCATTCAACATGCCCGCAGGACCTGTTCCTATATCTTCATGATCACCGACGCCAAGGCGGAGGATGATGCAAAGAAGGCGCTGCTGTTTATGACGGACAGGAACAGGCTCAAGGTATTCGGGGAGAACACCCCGTTGACGGATGAGCGGGAGGGCACGGAATATCCGCCCATTGATGACGTGATCTATGGCGGGGCGCGGATGGAGGAGACCTATGAGGGGATTTCGGCACAGTACGGCCGGATCGACCCCGGCGTATTGATGTGGCTTGCCCGGGCCATCGCCTTGAAGGGAAACATGCAGAATGTCGTCTTCAAGCCGGGGACCCTCGAGGCATGGGTGTCGCACGCCGCCAATGATACACGGGACGAACAGGGCAGGGCGTGCAATCAGCAATGGTTTTATTTTGACTTCGGGGACGCCGTGGGGAGGTGACCCATCATCCCCCTTCAAACCGTTTTTTGAAGAATTTCAGGGACTCGCTCTTGATATAAAAGATATACGGGTACGCGGTGTAGTGTCCTGAAAACAGCACGATGGTCTCCGGCCTTCCGATCCTTTCCCGCAACTCCTTCCCCTTGGCATACGGCACGATCTTGTCGAATAGGGCCAGAATCATCAGCACATCCTTTGCATCGATGTATTCGGCATAATTCATGGGGTCGCAGGTGATCGTTTCTCTCAATCTTCCATAGAGCGTATCAGGGGTGAGGTCCCTTTCCTTCAGGAACCGGTTCTTCTCCTTGACGATGCCCTCCTCCTTTGAATAGGTGAGCAGGTACGGGATGTCTCCCGCTGCCAGCGCGATGACACTTGCATCGATCCGGTCATCGAGTGCGCTGATCAGGGAGCTCTTGATCCCTCCCATACTCACTCCGAACACGCCGATCTTACTCTTGTCCAGGTCTTCCTGCGTCTCGATCCAGTCGATGACCTGCATCAGATCGAAGACGATCTGTTTCAACGTGGTGTCGATGGTGTCAATATGCCGCAGCCGTTTGTGTTCCTTCTGCCTCAGCACCAGGACCGATGCATATCCATGCTCGGAGAAATATGCGGCAAAATTCCTTGTAATCTTGTACGAACCTCCCAGAATGGGCAGCACCATGATCACGGGCCGTTTGTCGTCTCCGTGGATGTCATAATAATGGATGACGATGTCATGATCGCCGGGAAATACGCTCTTCGCTGACTTGAAATCGATCCGTTTTATTGCATAGGTACTGTTTTCTTCGAGCATCCTTTCATTGTAAACCACGTTATTCTTTGTATATGAAAATTCCTTTTTTATGGCCTCCGGCAATGGTTTCGGACCCGAGTAATTCGCGTTCAGAGAATAGTGGGCGCACCCGGTCACCATGAGACAAATGACAATAGACAGTAATAGGATACGAGGATAAATCATAGTTCTTTCCATGGAAAACACCTGATGTAAATATGTTTGCCTGTAAACATGCCCTTTGCTGACATTTTTTTCATCTGAGAAAAAAATATCACACCTCCCATTCACAACCCCTTTCCTTGCCATACAATATATTTGAGAAATTGAATCAAAAATATAAAATAATATTCTGCAAATAGTATGCCGTGTATACGCAGACCGCCGGTCGTTATCCGGTCCTTTATTCGCTCGGAAAAGGTGCGCTGTTCAGGGTGTCGTGCGCAGTAATGAACGTACTATGGAGCGATGGACCCTACGCGCGGGAATGTACAGCGAAAGAGGCATGCGGCATGCTGGTGCAGCCCTGCCATGAATGCCGACCGGCTGAATCGGAAGGGTGATCCGCAAAGCTGTGCGGGGTTATGTGAAAGGGGTATAGGGAATGTGCCGTATTCCATGCGTTGACGGCATTATACGAAAGGGATCATCTTACCCCATGAAGGGAGACCCTTACCAGCTCGTCTACACCCTGCTGTCGAGAAATGTAACCACCCGGTCAAAAACCAGGTCGGAGCCCTCCCCGCGAATGATGCCGTGGCGGTCATGGGGGAAGATGAACAGTTCCTTATCCGAAGAGCCGAGTTTTTGATGAAGCTGTCTGCTCCCCTCCGGGTGGACCACCGGATCATCGGATGCCTGGATGATCAGGGTAGGGATGGTAATGGCGTCGAGCCGTTCGGATACCACATCGATGAGTTCGATCAACTCCCGTACGCCGCTGATGGGATTTCGCAGGTAATTGATGTGTGGATTTTCCGGCCTGTTGGGCACGAAGTAGTAGCGGCTCTCCTCATTCACGAGTTTGTCCGCCAGGTTGTGCCAGAGCATGACCGCGGGGGCGATCCTGGCCATCCGTTTTCGCAGTCGCATGGCCGGATTGATCACGCATACGGCCTTGACGTTGTCATAGAGATTGCGCGAGGCTGCGAGAAGTGCCAATGCGGCCCCTGCGCTGAATCCGGCCAGGACCACCTTTTCACAGCAGTTTGACAGCACCAGGTACCCCTGTTCAACCGACTCCAGCCACTCCTCCCAACGCCTCTGGGCCAGGTCTTCGGGGCTGGTGCCGTGCCCCCGAAGCCGGGGTGCATACACGGTATAACCATGTCGATAAAGGTCCTCGCCAAGCGGCCTGACCTCCTCGGGTGCAGCCAGGTACCCGTGCACCAGGAGCACCCCGGCCTTTGCCCGCCGGTGACGGAGAAAGATGGGCGCACCGATGTTCATGGGCTTGGTCTCCTGGTCTATATAGTAGGTTGTGTAGTCGGTGATGAATTCCGCCTGTGCGGACGTGAGGAGCCTTTTTCTCAGAAGCCGGCGGATGAACCATCGGGGATACCAGGCAATACACTGCAATTTCCTGGTGAGGGTGCGCAGGTATTCCACCTCGTTGAGAATGACCTGATACATATTCTCGATTCGAATCGTATGAAAATTAAAGGGTGCGGATTTGGTTGATTTTTTCTTATAAATGGTTTCCCCCTCCAGGGCAACGACACCGCTTTTTTCCGCCACGCTGAGAAACTCGGTCAGTTTTTCCTTGTAAGAATCACAGATCTGAACGACCTCGTTTTGGCTGAACGAGGGTTGGAATCGGATGGATGCATCCTTTGAAACCGCACCCACCGCCAGATAAAGCCGCTCCGCCAGGTCAAACAGCGTGAGACGCCTGCCGGGATAATACCTCAGGATATAGGCGATCAGATGGTCGTAATTGACGCTGGTCATACGATAAACGCTCGCCATTGCATTCATCATCACTGTTGCGGCAATCCGGCATACAAGGGACCGGGAGGGAAGCGTCCCATTCAGGGCCATGGGCTGCGGGCTGACGATCTCACGCCCGAATCCTTTTTTATCAAGCAGATTCTTTATTGCCAAGGGATTGCCGATACATATATCGACATTCACGCCGGCAAGGAGCATGGCGCCTTCGGTGAGCAACTCATCCCTAAGGCGCTCGGGGATCTCCCTCGTGATATAGGAGGCGAATCTGGTGATGGCGTTTTCCGCCGGGCGAATGGGGTAATACGTCACATTGACCGGAACGATGAAGATCTCACGGTGGGTCACTTCATCCATGGATTTGAGATCGAGGACCTCCAGTTGTTGACGAAGCATGGCAGGATCGTTTTTTTGCAGGGAGTACAATCGCCGGCGATAGATCTCGGTGCACAGGGCAAGCACCGCAGCCCCGGTATGCGGCGCACGCCGGCCGCCCGTATACGAATAGACGCAGAATTTCCCTCCGGTAACGATTTTCTTGTCCTTGATCATAGCCCCTTCCGGGAAAAACAACCAGGGATTCTCGCCCTTCAGGAGTGAACGGATGATGATCCTGTTTCGGTTGGGGTCCCTGGTGGATATCGCACCGACATTCTCCAGATAGGAACCGAGGGCGCCGTTGTAAAAGGTGTGATGGGCCAGGGACATGACGGTCTTTTTGGTGAGCATCGACAATTCGTACACAAGGATGAGGGTTTCCAGACGGGTGAAGTGATTCGCCACAAAAATGATCACCCCGTCCGGGATCTTTCCCGCACCGTGGATATGGACGGATGCCTTGAAAAAACGCTCCAGTGCCCGGACTCCCAGCCTGCTGACCGATAGAGTGACCCGGTTGATGTCTGTCATTGCATCCTTCCTATGTGTTTCGATATATTTTCCGATCGGTTTGTTGCATTGTTTTCATATGTCTCATGACTCCATGGGGCATGAGCGGAATTGTTGTCCCTTTCACAATTTTCCCAAGAGACTTCCGGCGATAGTATTCTTCTGGATCTCCTTCGTACCCTCGTAAATCTCCGTGATCCGGGCATCCCGGTAGAATCGCTCCACCTCGTAGTCCAGCATATACCCGTATCCGCCCAGCAGTTGAATCGCCTCCTCGGTCACCTCAACCGCCACCCTGGCTGCGTAGAACTTGGCCATGGAGGTGAGCTTGGGATCGATATTCCCCTGATCGAAGTTCCAGGCCGCCTTGTACACCAGAAGCCGGGCGGTTTCGATCTTTGTGGCCATATCCGCCAGCTTGTGCTGGGTGACCTGAAATTGAGCGATCCTTTTATTGAACTGTGTCCGCTCCTTGCAGTAGGCAATCGCCCGGTCAAATGCCCCCTGGGCGATCCCCAGGGCCTGGGCCGCGATCTCTATCCTGCTTTCATCAAAGAATTCCAGTGCCTGGTAGAAGCCCCGGTTTTCCTTGCCCACAAGATTGGCTACGGGGACCCTCACATCGTTGAAGGAGAGCTCCGCAGTGGAGGTCATCTTTATTCCCATCTTTTCACCGATCTCCCGGGCGGTGAATCCCGGCGTCCCCGTATCCACGATGATCAGCGACTGGCCGCGATAGGTCGGGTTGGCCTCCCGGTCCGTTTGGCACAGGACAATGACGAAATCCCCCCTGGTCCCGTTGGTGATGAAGGTCTTGACCCCATTGATGATATATTCATTTCCCTCTCTCACTGCCGTGGTGTTCATCAGGGTGATATCACTCCCATGATCCGGCTCGGTAAAGGCCCCGCAGGATATGGCCTGGCCCTTGGTGATGGGAACGAGGTACCTCTTTTTTTGTTCCTCCGTGCCTGCCCTCAGGATGATCTCCGTAGCGAAGTCCACGATGCTCAGGGCGATGCCGATACCTGAATCCCTGCGGCAGAACTCCTCCACGATGAGGGCGTTTTCAAAGACACCGTATTCCTGCCCGTTGTATGCCTCCGGAAAATGGACCCCCACGAAATTCAGATCACAGGCCTTTTTCCAGATTGTTTCCGGGAAGGTATGGGATTTTTCGTGCTCAAGGGCGATCTCCTTGTCGAATTCCCCCTTGGCAAAGTCCCTGGCCGCCTTCTGTATGGCCTCCTGTTCCGGGTTGAGCTTGAAATCCATCGTTGACCTCCCTCTGTATGGGATTACTCGGGCACCTTGACGGTTTTTTTACACGTATCCGTTGGTTTTTCAATCGGTTCCGATTTGTTTTCTGATTGTTCCCGTATATTCCGGCACCTCTCCAATTCCGCCGCCCTGAGCTCCTTTTTGAGTATCTTGCCGATCCTGCTCTTGGGCAGGTCGGCCATGAACTCGATCTCCGTGGGGAGTTTATAGATGGCGAGCTTCCCTTTACAGAATTCGATCAGCTCCTGTTGCGTTGCGGTCTCCCCCTTTTTGAGCACACAGAATACCTTGACGCATTCCCCCCTTGTGGGATGGGGTTTGCCGATTGCAGCCACCTCCTTGATCTTCGGGTTTTCAAACAAGACCTCTTCAACATCGCGGGGGTAGACATTGCAGCCGCCGGACAGGACCAGGTCCTTGATGCGGTCCACGATGTAGAAGTAGCCCTCCTCATCCATCCGTGCGACATCCCCTGTATGGAGCCAGCCATCGTCAAGGGTCAGTTTCGTTTCCCCCGGCCTGTTCAGATATCCGTTCATGACCTGGGGCCCTTTGATCAGCAACTCCCCCACCTCCCCGACCGGCACCTCGGTCTTCCCATCCCTGAGGTCCACGATCCGGCACTCGGTGTCCGGCAGGGGAAGCCCCACGCTGCCCACCTTCCTCTTTCCCCCGAAGGGATTGATATGGGTCACCGGTGAGGCCTCGGTCAGGCCGAACCCCTCAACGATGACCGCCCCGGTCCTCCCCTCGAATTCCCGAATCAACTCCACAGGAAGCGGGGCGCTTCCTGAAAAGCATCCCTTGATGGAGGTCATGTCCACCTTGTCGATATCCGGATGGTTCAGGATGCCGATGTACATGGTGGGCACAAGGGGTGCAAATACGGGCCTGTATCTTTGAATCGCTTCAATCAATGCCTCCGGTTTGGGTTTCGGGATGAGGATGTTCCCCCACCCCATGTATACGGCGAAATTCATGGCCGCGGTCAGCCCGAACACATGGAAGAAGGGGAGGGCGCCCAGCATGACCACATGATCGTTATGGAACTGTGGAAACCAGGCGGCGAGCTGCTGGACCTGCACGCTGAGGTTCCCATGGGTCAGGATGGCCCCCTTGGAAATCCCGGTTGTGCCGCCCGTATATTGATACATGGCGATATCATCATACCCGAGGGAAACATCGGGAGGAGCCGAGGGGCAACCATTCAAGATGTCCTTCCACCGATACACATCCTCTGCGGGTTTGACCTCCGCGGCAAGCCTCCTTTTCCTGGCGACAAACGGGAAGAACAACCGGCTGAGAAGGGGAAGATAATCCCCGATGGAGGTGTAGATGATCTGTTTGATTTGGGTCTTCGGCCTGAGATCGATCATCCGGTTGGCGAGCAGATCGAGGGTAATCAGGCAGGTGGACCCCGAATCGTTGAACTGATACGCAAGCTCTCGAACCGAAGAGAGGGGATTATTCATGATGGCGATAGCACCCACCTTCAGGACCGCATAGTAGCTGACCACACAGTGGATGCTGTTGGGCAGGAGAATGGAAACCCGGTCGCCCTTCCGGATGCCGAAATGGTGGAGGCAGGCTGCAAAACGGTCCACCATCCTTTTCATCTCCCCGAAGGTCACCGTGTAGCCCTTGAAGAGAAGGGCCATTCTGTCAGGACATCGATCTGCGGAGGCATCGAGGAACTCGGGAAGGCATTTTCTCTCGTACTGTAACGACAGAGGGACCCCCGGTTCATAGTGCGTACACCATGGTTTGTTCCGATGCCATTGTTGTTTCATGATCTTCTACACATCCGTCATCACTGGATATTCCTGAAGATCATGGCATCGCCCTGCCCCATGCCGATACACATGGTGACCAGCCCGTACTCGACGTCCGGTCTCCTTTGCAGTTCGTGCACCATGGTGGTGGCAAGCTTGGCGCCGGTGGCGCCCAGCGGATGGCCCAGGGCCGTGGCCCCGCCGTTCACATTGATGATGCTCTTGAATTCCTCTTCATCCAGGTTGTAATCCTTGCACAACTGCTTGATACAGGCGAGTGACTGGGCACAGAATGCCTCGTTCATCTCGATGAGGCCGATGTCGCTGATATCCATGCCCGCCCTTTTCAGGACCATGCGTGTTGACACCACCGGCCCGAACCCCATGATATTGGGGTCCACGCCCACGGACGCCCATGCAATGATCTCCGCCATGGGTTTGAGCCCTCGTTTCTTCATATAGGATTCCGTGACCACGAACAATCCCGAGGCGCCGTCCGAATAGGGGGCCGAGGTGGCGGCGGTGACCGTGCCGCCGTTCTTGAATGCCGGCTTGAGCCTCTTGAACAGGGAAAGGGCGTCATCCAGGGAGGCATACGCCCTGGGACCCACATCCTGTTTCAGCACCTCGCCGTTCGGCAGGGTGACCGGGACGATCTCCTCGTCGAATTTCCCCTCGGAGGCCGCCTTCACCGCCTTGGTATGGCTCTGATAGGCGAAGACCTCCTGCTCCTTTCTGGAGACCTGGTACATCTCGGCCAGTTTCTCCGCGGTCAATCCCATGCTCAGGGCCGTGGTGTTGCCCTTTGCGAATTCATCGTAGAAATACTGGCTCGGGGTAAAGATCTCGGCCATGTCATGGTGGCCCATGTGTTCAATGCCGCTCACCAGGACCGCGCCCGGCTTTCCGTCCTTGAAATTTTGCCCTGCGATCAGGAATTCGGCTGCCTTCATGGCGGCGGTCAGACTGGAACCGCATAACCGATCCACGCTCACCGCGGGGATCTCCATGGGCAAATCCAGGGTGAGCTGGGCGATCCGTGCCACGTTCGCCCCCTGGTCCGAATCCTGGATCGCACAGCCGGTGATGATATCCGCGATATCGTTTTTGGGGATGTCGGTGTTTTCGACCAGGTCCTTCATGACGCAGGAAAGCAGCTCCACTGAGCCCATGGCCTCATATTTACCGGGATATTTATCCAGGCCGTTTCCCCCCTCCTCGGGCGGTATCTTGTCCCCTTTGCTCTTACAAACGGGTGTTCTCCTAGCGTTTACAACATAGATCCTTTCGCTCATGGTGATCCCTCTCTTTGGATTGCATGGTATGATGATGGTTATTATGGTTGTGATGGTTATGATTAAAATAGGAGTTTTTGACCGATTTGAATGCCCAGGGAAATGCCTTCTTCTTCAAGGTGCCTGAGGCGATCTGAAGCCAACTGAACTTCTCCTTGAGGGAGAGCTCCGTGGTCAGCCGCAGGAATGCCTGCCGCTCCTTTTCAAGAAGCTCCAGTTCGCTGAATTTCTTCCCCGGAGGCAGGACATCGCCGCCGCTCACCACCTCCGCCAATGTCTTTGCCACCAGTTCCATATGCGTTCGGATGAAATCGGGGACCTTCATGGGCGGCAGTTGCCGTGCAGCCTTGGCCAGGTCGATGCCCGTATACAGGGTGGCCTTCATGTCCCTTCCGGGCAACGGCACATAGGTCTCCTCCGGAGGCGTGTAATTTTTCGAAAGCCTCTTGATATCCTCCTTGGCATCGTAGAGCAGAAAGTCGCTGTTCATGGAAATCCCGTCGTCCTCCGAAAGATACCCGAGCGCCTTCGCCTCATGGGCACTGGTGGATACCTTCACGAACGCGATCTGCTGAAAGGCCTCCTTGATGTAATCGATTGGCCTTGAGCCCTTTCTTTGTGCATACTTCTGATATTTCCTGACCAGGATCTCCTTGGTGCCGCCGCCGCCGGGGATCAGGCCCACGCCGAATTCGACCAGCCCGATATAGCTGTCATGGGCTGCCCGGATATGGGCGCCGAACCCGAGTTCACACCCCCCGCCGAGCGCCATCCCCCTCTTGGTGACCACCACCGGCACCGTGGCGAACTTGAGGCGGTGGTTGAGCATCTGGAAATTGACGATCACGTCTTCCATGAACCCGGTTTTTCCCCGCAATGCATACCCGAGCAACATATCCAGGTCCGCACCGAAGGAGAAGTTCTCCAGGTCGTTGCCGATGATCAATCCGCGGGCATTCTTTTCCGCCAGATCCAGGGCCTTGCCGATGGCCTCGATGACCTCCATGTTGATGGTCCCGTTCCTGGACAGCATCTCCACCGCCAGGATATCGTCGCCCAGGTCGAAGACCCTTCCCCCCTTCTTGATTTCAAGGATCGGCTGGGACTTTTTGGCGATCTCTTTGAAGGTGAGGTATTTGTCCGGTCGTTTGATCCTTTCGAACCGGTCTGCACCCTTGAACACCAGGTCCTCCTGTGCGCCGTTGGTGGTATAGACCCGGTTTTTGCCGGTGCTATACAGTTCCTTCAGCAGTTCGGGGACCTCGGCCTCCTTCTCGATATCCCTGACCACCCGGTCCACGCCGATGATGTCGAGCACCTGCCCGGGGCCGTATTTGCGGTTGAATCCCCACCGGATGGCGTTGTCCACGGCCTCTATGCCGTCCGGGCTGATCTCCGACGCGCGGGCAAAGGTGTAGCGGACCAGTTCATTCACGTTGCGTCTGTATATCTCCCCGCCCACGTCCCTGCTCTCGTACATCATCTTTATGGCCTGGTCCACGGACCGCGCCCTCTTGATGTCGCCCACGGACTTCAATTTCGGGTTCTTTTTCGGCACGTACTCATTGGTTTCCGGATCGATCACGAAATCCATCTTTTTTCCGTTCAGCTTCTCCCGTTTGAAGAAACCGGCACCGGATTTTCTGCCCAGCCTTCCGGTTTCAACCAGCCGGGTGACGAACGCCGGCATCCTGAATGTCTCATGCGATTCATCATGGGTGGAATCATAGATATACCGGACCACATGGGAGAGGGTGTCCAGGCCCACCAGGTCACAGGTGCTGAAGGGCTTCCCTCCGTACCCCAGCTTCTTGTCAAAGACGTTGTTAATGGTCTCGATGCCGTATTCAGGGGTGAGGGTCATGAGGTACATCATGTCGTACACCCCGATCCTGTTCCCCACAAAGGCGGGCACATCGAAGCTGTGCACGATCCCCTTCCCCAGTTGCTCCTGGCCCAGTTTCTCGATGGTGGCGACGACCTCCGGTCTGGTCTTCTCGCCGCTTACAATCTCCAGAAGCTTCATGAACCGGACCGGATTGAAAAAGTGGGTGATCAGGAAGTGGGCCTTCAACTGATCGGAGCACCCGTCCAGCATCTCCCGAATGGATATCCCCGAGGTGTTGGAGGATACGATGGCGTCGGGCTTGCGGGCCCTGTCGATCCGCTTGAAGGTCTCGTTCTTGATCGTGACCACCTCGGGCACCACCTCGATGATCCAGTCCGATGCGGAGACAAATTTGTCAAAGTCATCCGTGGTGTTTCCAATGGTGATATTCTTTTCGAACTTGGCTATCCCCAGTTGCGGGGGCTTGCTCTTGATCAATGCATTCAGATTCTTTCTCGCCACGATGTTTCTGATGTGCCTGTTCTCAAGCGTGTAACCATTCTTGATTTGCTCGTCCGTTAATCGAGGCGGGAGGATATCCAGCAGATATACCTCAGTGAAGCCTGCATTCACCAGATGGGCGGCAACGCCGCTCCCCATCACGCCGGACCCGATGACGGTGATTGTTTTGATGTCCATGGTGCCCCTCTTTTATTGAATGATGGTGTGCAATCTCCCCAAAATACGTTCGCAGTCGATTGTTTCCCTTTTAAAAATAAAGACAAACCCCTAATTGTATATCGGCCAAATCGCCAAAGGAATTGGGGTCAAGAGGAATTGAGGAATTGGGATCAGGTCTTGAAATGACAGTTTTTCTGAAAAATGTGAAAAATGGGGTCAGGTCTTGAATTGACAGTTTTTCTCAGGAAATATGATGTATTCGTTTGAGTATATTATATTTTCATAATTCTTAGCGCCACAAAGTGCACGAGGGTTTGCTCTGAAAATATCCTGTATTCACTTGAAAATCCCCTTTGGAGCATTTTCATGCCTCTTTGTGAGCCGAAGGCTCATCTGCGTTTCACTTCTACATTCTACATTCTACATTCTACATTCGATATTCGATATTCGCAGTTTCATCAGGCTCATGAGCGTTTCATCTGAAAATATTATATTTTCATACTTCGTGGCGCCACAGAGGGGCATGAGCGTTTGTTCAGAAAACAAGACCTATGCTCTTAGTGCTCTTAATGCCATTAGTCTCGGCAAGATATTTCATATTTTGTGGCGGGTACGGGGGGGTGGTCCAAAACACTGTCAATTCAAGACCTGACCCCACCTTGTTTTTGGCCATTGAGGCTCGCCAGGGTTGTTTTGTCGCCGCTTCTGATAAATCGGGACTCTTTCTTCATCTCAGGGAGGTAGTTTCGGATAAACCGTTCCGCCAGGGGCCTTCTCTCTGGAAATCGTTTGGCCTCATTCACCAGGAGGTGGATAATGACGTTGTAGGCCTTTAACCGGGTCAGCCTTTCCGCGTAGAGCATGGCATAGGAAAGGGCGGCCTTTTTCCTTTTCTTGTTTTTGAACAGGCCGGCCAATACGAATGGACGCTTCAGATAATCAACCGCAGAGTTGAAGTATATGTCCGCCTTGATCGCCTTTCGATGCAATCGGGATGAAAAGATACCCTTGATCCCCTTGATCCGGTTCCTGAGGGGTTCCAGATAGGGTACAATCCTTGATTTTTTTAGTGTGTCACCCATGGCCATCAGGGCCTGGATCTGGCTCGTTCCCTCGTAGATCGTGGTAATGATCGAATCCCTGAGATGCAACTCCGCAAGGTAATCCGTGGTATAACCATTGCCGCCGTGGATCTGGATGTTGTCCCTGGTGATCTGGATGGATTTTTCGGTGACGAAGTATTTGACGATGGGGACCATCTCCCGGGCCAGGTATTTATATTTTTTGAATTCCCTTTCAATCCGGGCCCTTTCTTGGGAGTCCCCCTGGAAGCGCTTCAGCCTTTCCTCCAGTCCGGCCCTGATATCCTCACATTCGCATCCCTTGTACAGCAGACTTCTCATGGCCTTGACATCCGTTTCCATGTCCAGGAGCTTATCCGCCACCAGTTCGTGCTGGGCGATGGGTTTGCCGAACTGCACCCGTTCGGCGGCATATTCCCGCGCCTCTTCCAGGGCCTTTTGTGCGATACCGAGCGCCTGGGCGGATACCCCTAATCGGGCCTCATTCATCAGGTAAAACATCTGCTTCAGGCCCTGGCCCTCTTCACCCACCAGATAGCCGATGGATTTGTCAAACAGAAGCTCCAGGGTGGGGGATGCATGGATACCCAGCTTGTGCTCTGCGGTCCCCAGTGAGAAGTTGCTGATTTTGCCTCCATTCTTCTGGATATATCTCGGCACCACATACATGCTCAGCCCTTTGGTCCCTGATGCCTTCTGGTCGGACCGGGCAAGCACCAGGGTCACCTCGCCGTTCCCATTGGTGATGAATGTCTTGGTACCTGTTATCTCCCAGTGATCCCCTTTGTTTTCCGCTATGGTTCGGACCTGGCCCAGGTCGGAGCCGGCATCCGATTCCGTCAGGGACATGGACCCGCCATACTCTCCCTTCACCAGCTTGGGGATGTACTGCCGTTTCAGATCCTCGCTGGCAAAGACCTCCAAGGTCTTTGCCACGCCGGAATAGAATGCGTACACCGTCATAAATGCCGCGTCTGCCCTGCAGATCATCTCCATATTGATCATGTGAATCAATCCGGGCATACCAGGGCCTTCATATTCAGGCCGCACATTGAGGGCCAGGGCCTCGGACTGTTTGAATGCCGCCAGTGCCTTTTTAAAGCCCTCGGTATAGATCACGTCTCCGTTTTCGCATCTGATGCCGATTTCATCGCTCTCCCTGGCCGTTTCCTCGAGTTCGTTGGCCGCAATGGCGCCGAGCTCTTTCAACGTATCATGGTACATATTGACGGCCTGCTTCAGCGTGAAATTGCCATCCAGATTCTCGAACAGAGGGACGATCTTCTCCCAGTTGATGGTATTCTTGAAATGAAATTGGATATCTTCATCCAGGAAGTAGGTCTTTTTGGCCATTTTTTCGATCTCCCTCTTTCATGTCTGAATAATACTATCTACAAAGAAATTATCGACATTTGGCTCATTTTTCTCTTCGTCGATCCCCTTGAAAGGATTCGAGGGTGAGCCCTTTGAAACGATGGATGCTCGGCACTGAACGGAGCATCAGAAAAGGCCTGGATTGCCTTTTTGACAAATGCACCCGCCCTTGGTGACGGGTTGTTTTATATTCGAGGCGACAAAGGGTATACTTGTGCATCATAACTACAAGAATGAGATCGCCAATGGCGTGGCAGTGACCAAGAACATCTTCGACCCGAATTGGGAAGGATTTTACGTCAACGTCCAGGTCGGGGAGGACCTGGTTACCAATCCCGAAGAGGCATCGATTCCGGATGAGTTCCTGGTGGCAAGACTTCCGGTCTCGGTTTGGCAGATGGATTACGAAATAGTGACCATTCGTCATTCGAATAAGACGGAAAATGGAGAGAATGTGCTCAGCGATCAGCACGTACAGGAGCTCATCAGTGCAATGGCCGAGATTCAAAACCACTTCAGATGGGTTTACCATATTCCTTCAAATGATCTGGGCTTTGCAATGGATATTGAATTCAAGGTGACCCAGGACGATGAGTTACAGATTAAGCAGGCACGTCCCTGGATCGATTAAGACCTTATAGCGATCCGGAAGGGTTCGGACCGGCTGGAACCCACCCTTATGCGCGACGGTATTTTCAGTTTCGTTGTCAATCCATCTCTTTTATCATATCCAATGTATCATACCTTATTGATCATTTTTATCGTTTAAGTATCCAATACCTTTGCGGATTTCTTCATGGTGTCACGCTGCCCCACTGGTTATCAGGCAACCTTCCGGGAAACAATCGCTTTGGCAGGCCTGAATCCTCTCAAATCCAACGTGACCTATTAAAATAATTTGACAAAGAGATACTATTTCATATAATTAAATCAAATTTGTTCTATTTTTTAAGATAGGGATCTATGAGGACGGCCCTGTATAAATCAGGGCGTCAATCCGAAGGAAAGGCCGTTTTAACGATTCGTCCCGATTTTTAAGGACAGGAGAACAGATGCCAGGGGATTCGACTCCGCGCGAGGGCCAGATACTGAGAGGATCTCTCTTCAGTGAGCCAATGCGCGTGGAGACCATCCGGCCAAGCGGTGACGCGACATGGGTCCTTGGGCTGGTCGGGATACAGATGAAGAGGCATTGGAAAATATTAAGGATACTATGCATCTCCATGCCTCGCTAATCCTAAACGTTATGCAAAAGCGACCTGACTTCTCATTTATGATTAGAATAGAAGGAATCGACAATCAATCATTAGAGCTTGAAATTCTTAATTACCAGTTCCCTGAAATTGTTATCGAAGAATATGATGCTAACTGGTTGAATATTTATTTCAAGATTGATTCAAAATTTGGGAAATGGCATACAGCCCATGCTTGTTTGTTGACCTGGGAAGTTCAAGAAATCATTAATTGGCTGAAATCCTTAGCTAATTATGAAAAGGTCAGAAATGAAATATCTTTTATAGAGCCCAATCTGACAATCAAGAAATTAGCAGAAAACGATGAAATAATCAGGTTACGCTTTATTTTTGATTATGAATTGAGACCAAAGAAAGCTACTGGCAATCTCGAATGTAATGAAGATATTGAATATTATATGGATTGTGATTTGAAAAGAAATGAACTGAACAAATTAGCTAAAAATTTTGAAGCAGAACTTTTGAAATTTCCGGAAAGAGTTTATAGAGGAAAGAATTAGGTTGACATCATATAACACGCCACAAAAGATTATTCATCAAAACACTACATTCTTCTTTTGTGGAGGACAGAATTCATGATGACGCTTCGTCAATTTTTGGCTCAGCATGATACGATTCCTGCGGTGACCTCATGGTATCTCGCTGAACTTGGCGAGGATCGAGGAAGGCAGGAACTCTTCACCCGCCAGTCTCCGCAGCGTCTTAAAATATTGCGGGAACATGCGTTGATCGAAAGCGCGGTTTCCTCAAACCGGATTGAAGGGGTCGAGATCGACAAAAATCGAATCGGCACCGTAGTTTTCGGCAAGCCGGTCCTTCGTGACCGAAATGAAGAGGAGATCCGGGGTTACCGGGAGGCGCTCAGGATTATTCATGAAAATCCCTCGCGGCTAACGATT
This sequence comes from bacterium, assembly GCA_049472355.1. GTDB lineage: Bacteria > SZUA-182 > SZUA-182 > DTGQ01 > JAFGSM01 > JBLIRM01. The sequence continues at coordinate 53,508 of JBLIRP010000003.1, forward strand.
ACCGAAGAGACCATCCTGTCATTTCACCGGCTTGCACGAGGAGAGATTTGGGATGCCGGCACATACAAGGAAAAGGATGGGGACATCATCGAAAGGCATTCGGACGGCACTTCCCACACCCGGTTCAAGACGGTTCCGGCTGCTAAAACCTCCGCCTTCATGCAAGAGCTTGTAGAGCTTTGGGAATACTCGATTCAGGAACGCCTGATGCATCCCTTGATCGTGTTGGCTGCGTTCAACCTGGATTTTCTATGCATCCATCCATTTCGTGACGGGAACGGACGAGTGTCGCGCTTACTGCTGCTGCTTCAATGTTACCATCTTGGATACGAGGTCGGTCGTTATATAAGCATCGAGCGTATCATCGAACAGAACAAGGAACGTTACTACCAAACACTCGAACAAAGCTCTTATAAGTGGCATGAGGGGATGCATGATCCCTGGCCCTTCATCAATTACCTTCTTTCCATTCTCAAGGCTGCTTACAAAGAATTCGAGGAACGCCTCGATCATGTTGAAACACCCCGGGGTGCCAAGACTGAAATGATAGAAGCGGCTGTCAACGGATTTTTAGGGGATTTCACGCTGACCCAACTGGAGCGGACATGCCCGGCAGTGAGCCGTGACATGATAAGGCGCATCCTACGTGAGCTTAAAAAGGCGGGCCATGTGGAATGTCTCGGTCGCGGTCCTGGTGCTGTCTGGAGGAAAAAGGGTAATACCTCTAAGAAAGGGTAATAAAGAGGGTAAAAACATGTATCGAGGGTGAAGCATTGCTCGGACGCTACTTTGGTGTCAATTATCCCGGAGGCGTCTTCTGGGTGGATGCAGACCAGGGGATTTCAGCTTTGATAAACCAGGTGTCACAGGGGGCAGGTATAGATATCGATGCAACCCTCAAAGAAAAGGAACAATTGGACCAGCTTTGGACAAAGCTCAGCCAGTTTCAGCATGCCCTTATCATTCTCGATAATTTTTCCGAACTTGGGGAGCTTTGACCATGGCTTCCTCCTGCCGGTTCCATCTATACATACCTATCTCTTCATTTAAGAGATGTGAAAAAAATAAGGCTTTTCGCAAAATCCCTTGATAAAATAAAAGTCTTTCTACTTTTAATGGTGTTATCCATGATATTAAGTTTCCAATAAAAAGATGAATGAAATTTGCATTTATTCACCAAAAAATGTAACCCAAACCATGGAACAAAATCAATCGGGATATCTGATTGACATAAAAACATAATCAAAGCAAGTGCCAATCTAATCGTATATCAATTTATCATTTAACCCCCTAATATTTTATATACTTATTCCGATAAGTAATAGTAAAAAGAACATCCCGATTACTGGTTGATTAAGGCCATTTGGGGTATTTACCCGGCGTTTATCAGCAGAAATGGGTAAAGAAACACTTTTGGCGTCTGACGAAACAACAATGGGTCTGAACAAGAAAAGAATCGGTGTATTTGTCTGCCATTGCGGGACAAACATTGCCGGCACCCTGGATGTCACAAAGATCGTGGAGTCCGTAAAGGACGACCCGGATGTGGCATACTGTGTGGACTATGTGTACATGTGCTCGGAACCCGGGCAGAACATGGTCAAGGATGCGATCAGGGAAAAGAACCTGGACAGCGTGATCATCGCCTCATGCTCCCCCACCCTTCATCAGGCGACCTTCCGGAAGACCATCGCCTCCGCGGGCCTGAATCCCTATCAGTGCGAGATCGCCAATATCCGGGAGCAGTGCAGTTGGGTCCACCAGGAGGACAAGGAGCAGGCCACCCAGAAGGCCATCCGGATCATCCGGAGCATCATTGAAAAAATGAAGCTCAACGAATCCCTTGTGCCGATCGGGGTGCATGTCACCCGGAGGGCGCTGGTCATCGGCGGCGGGATCGCCGGGATGCAGGCGGCCCTGGATATCGCAAACGCCGGGTACGAGGTGGTGCTGGTGGAGCGGCAATCCTCCATCGGCGGTCATATGGCGCAGTTGTCGGAGACATTCCCTACCCTGGACTGCTCCCAGTGCATCCTCACCCCCCGGATGGTGGAGGTGGGGCAGCATCCGAAGATCAAGCTGCTTACCTATTCGGAGGTGGAGGAGATCTCCGGATATGTAGGGAATTTCAAGGTAAAGATCCGGCGGAAGCCCACGTACGTGGACTGGACCAAATGCACGGCATGCGGCCTTTGTTCCGAGAAGTGCCCCACCAAGGTCCCCTCCGAATTCGACCGGGGATTGAAAACCAGGAAGGCCATCTATGTCCCCTTTCCCCAGGCGGTCCCGAACAAACCGGTGATCGACCATGAGCACTGCCTGTATCTCAAAATAGGCAAGTGCGGGGTGTGCGAAAAGACCTGCCAGGCAGGGGCCATCAACTATAAGGATGAGGAAACGTATATCGAGGAAGAGGTGGGCGCGGTGGTGGTGGCCACGGGGTATGAGCTCTACGGCATGGAGCATTTCCCTGAATACGGCATGGGACAGCACAAGGATGTGCTGGATGGATTGTCTTTCGAGCGTCTGCTGTCCGCTTCCGGACCCACCACCGGTGAGGTCAGACGGCCGTCCGACGGCGCCGTGCCCAAGCGGGTGGCATTCATTGCATGCGTGGGCTCCAGGGACCGGGAGCACCATTTCCCCTACTGCTCCAAGATATGCTGCATGTATACGGCAAAACATGCCATGCTCTACAAGCACAAGGTCCCGGATGGAGAGGCCATTGTCTTCTTTATCGATACACGATGCGGCGGCAAGAATTACGAGGAGTTCGTGACCCGGGCCCAGGAGGAGGATGAGGTGATCTATGTGCGGGGCAAGGTCTCCAGGGTCCTGAATAGCAACCACAACGGCAAACTCACCATCCTGGGTGCGGATACCCTTTTGGGAAAGCAGATCCAGGTGGAATGCGATATGGTGGTCCTTTCCATGGCCATGGTGCCGTCGCCCGGCATTCAGGAGCTTGCGAGAAAATTGAAGATCCAGATGGACAGCCATGGCTTCCTCTCGGAGGCGCATCCGAAGCTTCGGCCGGTGGAGACACTGACCGCGGGCTTCTATCTGGCGGGCTGCGCCCAGGCCCCCAAGGATATACCCGACGTGGTGGCCCAGGCCAGCGGTGCCGCAAGCAAGGTCTTCGCCCTGTTCTCGCAGGAGGAGTTATCACATGAGCCGGTAGTGGCCACCGTGGATGAGGAGGTATGCAGCGGCTGCGGCAAGTGCGTGGCAGCCTGTGCCTATAGCGCCATTGAACTGGATCCCCAGCGGAAGATCGCCAAAGTAAACGAGGTGGTATGCGAGGGGTGCGGCGCCTGCGCCTGCGCCTGCCCGAGCGGGGCGTGCCGGTTGAGGAACCTCACCAGCACCCAGATATTGAACATGGTGGATGTTCTGGAAGGGTAGAAAAATGACAATGGAGAAATGCGATGAACGGTTACAAAAATAGAATGGAAAAGAGAGCATATCCAAAACAATGGATAATAACAAAGTTGGAATTGAAATGAAAAGACACCACATCATCACAATCGTAGCGGTCATACTGCTGGTCCGCACGATCCCAGCTCATGCAAATCCGATTGTGCCTGACCTATTTGGCACGTCAGGAGACGGTCCGCTGTTTCTGCTTGTTGCTGTGTCAGCCCTGCTTGTCGAATACCTGTTTGTAAGAAGAGTTTTACACCCTTGGGTGAAATTTAGGTATGTGGTTCCATCCTTCCTGATTGTCAATATCGTCTCGTTTCCCCTCACAACAATTCTGGCGACAATGCTTGTTTGGGTCGCGGAGATTCTACCTCTCGTAATCGAACCTCCGATGTATAAGTGGTATTTACGTAAAGTCGATGTCGAGGTTCCAAGTATCCGAGCGAGAATCATTGGGGCGAACCTTGCTGGTTTTGCCCTTGGTGTTGTGGCATACCATGGCATCATTATCTGGAAAGGTGTATGAACAATGAACGATTTCAACAAATCCATGCAGGCGATGATGGATAATGGAAGAATGAAAGTGGAGAATACTTCAAAGGCAGGGGATATACTACATTGATCAAGAACGGAAAAGTCGGGGCCGTGATGGTGATCGGCGGCGGGATCGGCGGTATCCAGGCCTCCCTGGATCTGGCCGAGTCCGGATACAAGGTCTATGTGGTGGAATCCAAGCCCTCCATCGGCGGGGTGATGCCCCAGTTGGACAAGACCTTTCCCACCAACGACTGCTCCATGTGCATCCTGTCGCCCAAGCTCGTTGATTGCGGCAGGCACAAGGACATAGAGCTCATCACCTATGCGGACGTGGTGAGTGTGGATGGGGAGCCGGGCAACTTCAGGGTCCGGGTGAGGAAACGCCCCAGGTACGTGGATGCGCAGAAGTGCAACGGCTGCGGCCATTGTGCCGAGCAGTGCACGGTGGAGCTGGAATCCGAATTCAATTTCGGGATCGACAACAGAAAGGCGATCTATGTCCCGTTTCCCCAGGCCGTTCCGAATGTCTACACAATTGTAAAAAAGGGGACGCCCCCCTGCAAATTGCATTGCCCGGCAGGGATCAACATCCAGGGCTTCATCGCCCTGATCCGGGCGCGGAAGTATCGGGAGGCCCTGGACCTCATCCGGGAGACCATCCCCCTGCCTGCCGTCTGCGGCCGGATCTGCCCTCATCCCTGCGAGGATGAATGCAGGAGGGGTGAGGTGGACACGCCGGTCAGCATCTGTGCGCTCAAGCGGTTCGCCTTTGATTACGGGAGCCAAGCACCCGAAAAATTAGATGATTCAAATGGTGAAACAAAGAAGGAGATCGAAACACAGACATTAGCAGAAGAGCGTAAGGCAAACGAAACCCAGAAGGAAAGTGAAACTCACGAGGAAATAGAAACACAAAAAGTCAGCGAAACACAGCAGGCAAATCAAACACAAAAGGGAACGAAGACATCTCATACAAATACTATAAGAGAAAAACGAAAAGAGAAGGTGGCGATTATCGGCTCCGGGCCTGCAGGGCTGGCTGCGGCGTATGACCTGGCCCTTCTGGGATACCCGGTGACCGTGTTCGAGTCCCTGCCGGTTGCAGGCGGCATGCTTGCCGTGGGTATACCGGAGTACCGGCTCCCCAAGGATGTGCTCGAGCAGGAGATCGCATTCATACAGGAGGCCGGGGTGGAGATCCGGACCAATTCTCCCATTAAAGGGGACAAGGACCTCAAGGCCCTTTCCAAGGATTACCAGGCCATATTCCTGGCCACCGGCGCGCACCGGGGATTGAAGCTGGGCATCCCCGGTGAGGACGATTTTCAGGGCATCACGGATGCCGTTACCTTCCTGAGGAAGGTCGCTCTCAAGGAGAAGATAGCAATCGGGAAGAGGGTCATTGTCATCGGAGGCGGCAATGCGGCGATCGATTCCGCAAGAACCGCCCTGCGCATGGGCTCCGAGGTGCAGATCCTCTACCGAAGATCCAGGGCCGAGATGCCCGCCTATGAATGGGAGATCGAGGAAGCGGAAAAGGAGGGGGTGAAGATCCATTACCTGGCGGCCCCGAAAAAGATACTGGGAAGAAACGGGAAGGTCACGGGGATCGAATGTGTGAAGATGAGACTGGGGGAGCCGGATTCAAGCGGCAGGAGAAGGCCCATACCCATTGAGGGGTCGGAGTTCGCCATCGAGGCGGACACCGTGATCCCCTCCGTGAGCCAGGCGCCCGCCCTCACATTCCTGGGCGAAAGACACGGATTCGAGATCTCGGAAAGGGGCACCCTTGTGGTGGACGAAGAGACACTCGCCACCAACAAACCCGGCATATTTGCAGGGGGTGACGCGGCCACCGGTCCCCGCACCGCCATCGAGGCCATTGCAGCGGGCAAAAAGGCCGCCATCTTCATGGACCGGTATATCCGGGGTGTGGACCTCAAAGAGGGCAGGGCGGTGGAACAAACACCGGTGGATACCTCCCAGCTGGCTCGGCTGTTGAAGGGGATGGAACAGGTGGGGCGGCAGGAGACACTCCAGATTCCGATTAAGGAGCGATTGGCCGGTTTCAGGGAGGTGGACCGGGGGTTCGATGAAGAAACCGCGGTCAGGGAATCGGAGCGCTGCCTGAACTGTGGCGGGTGCTCGGAGTGCCGGGTGTGCGAGACCGCCTGTGAGGCCGATGCCATCCTGCACGATCAGAAGGAGGAAGAGGTGGAGATAGAGGTGGGGGCCATCCTCCTGGCACCAGGCTATCACATCTTTGATCCCACACTCCGGCCGCAGTATGGGTATGGACGATTCCCCAATGTCCTTACCAGCCTGGAGTATGAACGTATCCTCTCCGCATCCGGGCCGTTCCACGGACACGTGGTCAGGCCCTTCGATCGCCGGGAGCCGAAAAAGATCGCATTCATCCAGTGCGTGGGCTCCAGGGAGGAGGAACACAACTACTGCTCATCCGTGTGCTGCATGTATGCCACCAAGGAGGCCGTGATCACCAGGGAGCATGCACCGGACACGGAGATCACCATATTTTATATGGATATGAGGGCCTTCGGGAAGGAGTTCGACAAGTACATCGACCGGGCTGAGAATGAATACGGGATCCGATACGTGCGCTGCCGGATCACGGAGATCGACGAGATACCGGCAAACCGGGACCTCACCATTCGGTATGAGACCGAGGATGGCGAACTCATGGAGGATGAATTCAACATGGTGATCCTTTCTGTGGGCCTGAACCCGCCCGAGCATATCCGGGATCTGAAGGAGCGGCTGGGTATCGAACTGAACCAGCACGGCTTTATTAAGACCCTGCCATGGACACCGGAGGAGACCTCGATGCCGGGGATCTATGTGTGCGGGGCATCCTGCGAGCCAAAAGACATCCCGGAGACGGTCACCCAGGCATCGGGCGCCGCTGCCAAGGCCTCCGCCCTTCTCTCCTCCGCCAGGGGGACGCTCCTCACGGAAAAGGTGTATCCAGAGGAGATGGATGTCACGGATCAGCCCCCCAGGGTGGGGGTCTTTATCTGTAACTGCGGGATCAATATCGGGGGCGTGGTCCGGGTCCCGGAGGTGGTGGAATACGCAAGGACCCTGCCGGATGTGGCCTATGCTGAGGAGAACCTGTACACCTGCTCCCAGGATACCCAGGACAAGATCAAACAAAAGATCGACGAATATCATATCAACCGGGTGGTGGTGGCCTCATGCACGCCCAGGACGCATGAATCCCTCTTCCGGGACACGATCCGGGAGGCGGGGCTGAATCCCTATCTCTTCGAGCTGGCAAACATCAGGGATCAGTGCTCCTGGGTGCATATGCACGAGCCCGGAAAAGCTACGGAAAAGGCCAAGGCACTGGTTTCCATGGCCGTGGCCAAGGCCAGTTTGCTCAAACCGCTCCACACCTCCTCCATCGAAGTGGAGCCAAGGGCGCTGGTGATCGGCGGGGGCCTCTCGGGCATCACCGCATCCCTCTCCCTGGCGGATCAGGGATACGAGGTGCATCTCGTGGAGAGGGAAAAGGAACTGGGGGGCAATCTCCGGACAATCCATTACACCCTGGAGGGTCTGGATGCACAGGATCTCCTGAAAGATACGATTCGGAGGGTTGAGAGCAACGACCGCATCCATATCCATACAGATGCCCGGATCCAGGAGGTCTCGGGTTATGTGGGGAACTTCAGGACCATAATCAAAACAGGGAATGGAAATAATAAAGATGCATCAGGATCGATAGAAGAGATCGCCCATGGGGTTATTATCGTGGCCACAGGCGCTAAGGAAAACGTCCCCAAGGAATATCTCTATGGCAAGGACGAGCGGGTGATCACCCAATCAGAGTTGGAGAAACGGATCTCCGAAAAGAGGCCTGAAATCCGGGATCTGAAGACCCTGGTCATGATCCAGTGCGTGGGCTCCAGGGACGAGGAGCATCCTTACTGCAGTCGGATATGCTGCTCCCATGCATTGAAGAATGGATTGAAGCTCAAGGAGCAGAATCCCAAGGCCCATATCTTTGTCTTCTACCGGGATGTCCGGACCTACGGGTTCAAGGAGGCCTACTACAAGGAGGCGAGGGAAAAGGGGATCACCTTTATCCGGTACGATCAGGATGCCAAGCCGCATGTTTCCACCAAAGACGGGCGTCTGTTCGTCAAGGCCATGGAGCCCATACTGCACCGGGAGGTGGGGATCGCCCCGGACCTGCTCGTATTGAGCCCGGGCATCATCCCGAACCACAACCAGGACTTGGCCCAGATCCTCAAGGTGCCTTTGACCGGGGATCATTTCTTCCTCGAGGCGCATGTCAAACTCCGGCCCATAGACTTTGCCGCGGACGGCATCTTCCTGTGCGGGCTTGCGCATTCCCCCAGATTCATAGAGGAGTCCATATCCCAGGCCAACGGGGTCTCCCAGCGGGCGGCCACCATCCTCTCCAAGGACCACCTGGAATCCCAGGGGACCGTGGTGTATGTAAACGAGCGATGGTGCACCGGATGCGGGACGTGCGTAGCGGTCTGTCCGTACGATGCCAGGGAGATCGATGTAACCACGGGGATTGCAAGGATAAAAGAGGTATTGTGCCAGGGGTGCGGGGCCTGTGCCGTGGCTTGTCCCTCGGGCGCAACCCAGCAGAAGGGATTCGAGAAGAGACAGATCCTGTGCATGGTGGATGCCGCCACAGGGTAGGAGGACACCATAAGTCAACGTGAACCAAAGATCATTGCCTGTGCATAGTGGATGCTGCAACAAGTTAGAAGGATACAAGCTGGTAAGGTACCACGACAGAACACGAAACGCAGTGTGTGATGGCCGGTACTGCTGCGGCATCATCTGTTAGGGGGATAGCATGAGCGAATACGAACCGACAATCGTTGCCTTTTTGTGTAACTGGTGTACATACGCGGGTGCGGACCTTGCCGGGACCTCCAGGATCCAGTATCCACCGAATATCCGGGTGATCCGGGTGATGTGCAGCGGGTCCGTGGACCCTGTGTATGTGATCAAACCCCTTCTGGAGGGTGTGGATGGGGTGTTCATCGGGGGCTGCCACCCCGGGGACTGCCATTACGTCTCCGGCAACTATAAGGCCAGAAGACGGATCACCGTGCTCAAGGCCATCTTGAAGCAGCTCGGGTTCGAGGAGGAAAGGATCAAGATCCGCTGGGTCTCCGCCTCAGAGGGGCAGAGATTTGCGGATACCATCAAGGAGATGGTGGCGGACCTGAAAAAACTGGGGCCCAATCCCATGCAGAAGCACTGGGAAATATGATGGGCGTGCCCGTGTGCAGTCGCATGCGGCACCGCACCGTATCAGGATAAGAAAGATACAAAAAGGGAATCGATACATCGGATAACAAATAGGAAATAAGAAAGAGTAACATATTCGTTAAAAGGTTGGAGGCAAAAACAATGGCCAAATATTTCAAACTGCCGGTAAAAGATAAGGACGTAAAGGGCTCGATCAACGGATTCCTCCGCGATATCCTGGAGAAGGGATTGGTCCATGCCCTCCTGGTGCCGCAGGAGGTCCCCTCCGGCGATAACGTGGTGCAGACCCTGGTCAGCGACCCTGAGACCCTGAAGCGGGCGGACCCTGTGAGCCCGGTCATGGGGGTTCATTCATCCAGGATCATATCCAAGATGACCAAGCAAGAGCCGAACTCCCAGAAGGTAGCGGTCGTTTTGAAACCTTGTGAATGGCGGGCACTCGTGGAACTGGTCAAGCTGAAGCAGGCATCCCTGGAGAACATGGTGGTCATCGGGGTGGACTGCCCGGGCACCTTTCCTATCAAGCAGTATAAAAAGATGATGGAAGAAGGGGCCTCCCCGGACAAGGAACTCCTGAAACTAATAGAAGGGGTAGGGCAGGGTGAGGGTCAAGAAGCAAATCTGAGAACGGCCTGCCAGGTGTGCGAGCATTTCACACCCCATGGCACGGATATCACCATCGGGCTGTTCGGCATGGACCTGGGGAACGAGATTCTCATTGCGGCGAATACGGAAGAGGGTGAACGGATACTGAATGGTCTTAAACTCGAATGTAATGAAGACATTAAAGAAAAAAGCCCCGGAGGAAAAAACAGGCGGGAAGAGAGCATTGCAAAACTCATGGAACAGAGAATCAAGAAACGGGATGAACTATTTGCAGAGGTGCAAAAGGAGATCGGATCTCCCGATAAACTCCTGGCGTTCTTTTCAACCTGCATCAAATGCCACAACTGCATGGGGGCCTGCCCGATCTGCTACTGCAGGGAGTGCTTCTTCGAGTCCCCCACCTTTGAATTCGAGGCAGACCGGTACCTGAAATGGGCGGATAGGAAGGGGGCCATCCGGATGCCCACGGATACCCTCCTGTTTCATCTGACCCGGATGAACCACATGCTGCTCTCATGTGTGGGATGCGGCATCTGCGAGGAGGCCTGCCCGAACGATATACCCCTATTCAAGGTATTCAGGATGTTCGGACACACTGTGCAACAAATTTTTAAATATATACCTGGCAAGGATTTAAAAGAAGAGCTTCCCCTTTCCACCTTTAAGGAGGATGAGCTCAAGGACGTGGGAGAATAGGAATGGGTGCCAAGGGAGCCATTTTGACATTGAATGAGCTGGACCTGGATTTCAAGTATGATATCCAGAAAGAGCCCGGAGGGGAGGGGATCATGCATTGCTTCGCATGCGGCGGATGCACGGCCCGCTGTCCAGTCCGGGAGATCGACGAGAAATATAATCCCAGGAAGATCATCCGGATGGCCCTATTGGGGCTCAAGGAAGAGGTCTTCCGATCGGAGTTTGTCTGGCTGTGCTCCTCTCATTCGCGCTGTGCCGGCCGCTGTCCCCAGGAAGTCACCATCGGGGCCATTGCCTGTGCCTGCAGGAACATAGCCATGCGGGAGGGCTACGGCCACCTGAGCGTGAACAAGGAAACAAAATCGGACCAGGCCATAAAATCGAGCAGCCTGGATCCCAACTTCAAATACGAGATTCAGAGGGAGCCCGGGGGGGAAAACCTCACCCATTGCTTTGCCTGCGGCACATGCACCGCGAGCTGCCCTGAAATGGAGAAGGATAATCAATACGACCCCCGGCGCTTCATACGAAAGATCCTGCTGGGGATGAGGGAAGAGGCATTCACCGATGGATTCATGTGGCATTGTGCTATGCACTATGCCTGCAATGAGAGATGCCCGCAGGGTGTCAAGATCAGTGAACTCATGAATGCCATCAGAAACATTGCGATCAGAGAGGGGAATGCGCCCCCGAAATAAAAAATAAGGTTTGTCATACGATGAAGAAACAATGGCGAACCCGGACGTTCGGGCTTAAAACGGAGTAAGGATTGAGATGACGAATCATAAAAAAACCAATAACCAGCCAGCCAATAACCGGCCGGCCAATGGCCGTCCAGCCGATACAAGACCGGCCAATAACCGTCCGATCGGCGCGGTCATGGTCGTCGGCGGGGGGATCGGCGGGATTCAGGCCTCCCTGGACCTAGCGGATTCCGGGTACAAGGTCTACCTGGTGGAGTCCAAGCCCTCCATCGGCGGGGTGATGCCGCAACTGGACAAGACATTCCCCACCAACGACTGCTCCATGTGCATCCTGTCGCCGAAACTAATGGATTGCGGCAGGCACCCGAATATCGAGATCCTGACCCAGTCCGATATCGAGAAGATCAGCGGTGAGGCCGGGGATTTCACCGTATCCGTCATCAAAAGGCCCAGGTATATAGATGAGGCAAAATGCAGCGGCTGCGGGCTGTGCACGGAGAAGTGCCCCACCTCAGTGCCGTCCGAATTCGACCGGGGACTGAAGCCCAGGAAGGCCATCTATATGCCCTTTCCCCAGGCCGTTCCCAATAAACCCACCATTGATCCGGAGCACTGCCTCTATTTCACGAAGGGGAAGTGCCAGTTGTGTAAGAAGACCTGTCAGGCGGATGCCATCAACTATGAGCAGAAAACAGAGCACCTCACCATCCAGGTGGGGGCCGTTATCCTTGCCTGCGGGTATGAACTTTTTGATGCACATGTAAAGCCGGGGTATGGTTATGGTCAGTTCGAAAATGTCATCACCAGCATTGAGTTCGAACGGATACTCTCCGCCTCAGGTCCATTCGAAGGGCATCTCGAACGATTATCCGATCACAGAGAGCCCAGGAAGATCGCCTTCATCCAGTGCGTGGGCTCGCGGGATACCTCCTGCCGGATCGAATACTGTTCCTCGGTGTGCTGCACCTATGCCATCAAGGAGGCGGTCATTGCACAGGAGCACGCCAAGGATGGCCTTGAGACCGCCATCTTTTATATGGATATGCGCACATTCGGCAAGGGTTTCGATCCCTATTACGAGCGGGCAAAGGAGGAATACGGGGTGCGGTTCATCCGGAGCCGGGTGTCCGAGATCTATGAGGTACCGGAGACAAAGAATCTGCAGATCCGCTATATTGAAGATGGGGCCCTCCAGCGCGAGGAGTTCGATCTGGTGGTCCTGTCCGTGGGATTCCTCCCCCAGGAGAATGCCAAAAAAATGGCGGAGATATTCGGGATTTCACTGAACGAGCATGGTTTCTGCCGGACCTCCGAGTTTTCCCCGGTGGAGACCATCAGGGAAGGGATATATGTGTGCGGCGCATTTGCAGGCCCCAAGGATATCCCGGAGACCGTCATGCAGGCATCCGGCGCCGCAGGCAAGGCATCCGCCCTTCTATCCAAGGCCAGGGGAAGGCTGATCAAACAGAAGGTATATCCGGCGGAGATGAGCCTAAACGGCCAGCCCCCCAGGATCGGGGCCATTATATGTCACTGCGGCATCAATATCGGCGGATACCTGGATGTGCCCGCTGTGGTTGAATATGCCAGAACACTGCCGAATGTGGTGTATGCCGAAGACAGCCTCTATGCCTGTTCCCCGGACATGCAGCGCAGGATCGTGGAGATCATCAAGACCCATCAACTGGACCGGCTCATCGTGGCCTCCTGTACGCCCAGGACGCATGAGCCCCTGTTCAGGGAGACCCTCAAGGAGGCGGGCCTGAATCCCCACCTTTTCGAGATGGCCAATATAAGGGACCAGTGCTCCTGGATCCACATGAACGATCCCAAAGAGGCCACCCTCAAGGCAAAGGACCTGGTCCGGATAGCGGTCAGAAAGGTCGGCATGCTGGAGCCCCTGCCGGTGGTTTCCATCGGCGTACTTCAAAAGGGTCTGGTGATCGGCGGCGGACTGGCCGGGATGACCGCAGCCCTGGAGATGGCCAGCCAGGGATTCGAGGTGCACCTGATCGAGAAGGAAGCGGAACTGGGCGGAAACCTGAGGAATCTGCACCGCACCATCGAAGGGAATGACGTCCGCGATTATCTTGGTTCATTGATCACACAGGTGGAGAATAATCCCCTCATCCATGTCCATACAAATGCCCGGATCGAAGATATCGAAGGGTATGTGGGAAATTACACAACACGATTCAAAACAGCACCCCGCGCCTTGTCCTCGGTCAAGGCTGATAAAAAGCAGGATCATAACGGACGGAATGGTAAAGGCCCTCAGCCGGAATTGAAGAATGGGGAGGGGAAGGGCATCGAAAAACATGAATCAGATATGAGAGATCATGTATCGAATATGAGAGCTCATGTATCGCACTCGAAGAGCCGGGAATCAGGCGGGATGTATAATAAACCGGAAATGCAGGAAATTGAGCACGGCGTCATCATCGTGGCCACGGGCGCCCAGGAATCCCTGCCCAAGGAGTATGCCTACGGAGAAGACAAACGCGTCATGACCCTGCTGGAATTCGAGAAATGGTTATATTCCGAAGAATCTGAAATCAAGCAACAGAATCCCAAATCCGTGGTGATGATCCAGTGCGTGGGCTCAAGGGAGGCAGATCATCCTTACTGCAGCAGGGTCTGCTGCACCGGGGCAATCAAGAACGTCCTGAGGCTGAAGGAGAAACACCCGGATGCGGATGTCTATATCCTGTACCGGGATGTGAGGACTTACGGAACCAAGGAAAAATATTATCGGGAGGCCCGGGACAAAGGGGTGATATTTGTCAGATATGACGAAGACCAAAAACCCGATGTGCGATCCGACAAGAACGGTTTGATTGTCAAGGTCAAGGACCCCATACTGGACCGGGACCTGGAACTGGAAACGGGTCTTCTGGTGCTCTCCTCCTGTATAATTCCCACCCAAGGCACTGAGGAATTAGCTTCAATGTTGAAGGTCCCCCTGAATACGGACGGCTTCTTCCTGGAGGCCCACATGAAACTGCGGCCTGTGGATTTTGCCACCGAAGGGGTATTCATGGCAGGCACCTGCCATGCCCCGAAATTCATCGATGAGACCATTTCTCAGGCCAGCGCTGCAGTGAGCAGGGCCTGTACCATCCTTTCCAAAAACACCTACCAGGCCGAGGCGGCCATTGCCTGCGTCAACGAAGACATCTGCTCAGGTTGCGGGATCTGCAAGACCGTCTGTTCCTATAATGCCATCGAGATCGTGGCTGAAGGCGAGAAAAGCAAGGCCCAGGTGACCGACGCCCTGTGCAAGGGCTGTGGTGCATGCGCCGCGGCCTGCCCCAGCGGCGCCATGGAGCAGAAGGGATTCAAGTCCACACAGCTTTTGGCAATGGTTGACGCGGCACTGGAATAAGGGGGAGGGGCTGTGTGAGAATGACTTGTACTTTAACCAGCCGAGAATCATCTAAAAGATCCTTAGGCGTCTTTTGGTCTTAGGCAGCCTTTTATCTATTATTAAATAAACGAGGGGGTTTATCATGACCAGTAATCCATTCCGTCAGCCGATTCCGAAGCAGGGAATCATTTTGCGTTTGCGGGTTTGGACAGCAACCAATGAAGGGAAGGACGATACACGCACCAATTTCTATTTTCTCGCTACAAACGAATACCTTTGGTTTGGCAGGGATCTAAGTGTTCCTCTTGCCTGGGTTTCCGAGGTCGGACCAGTAGGTCCAGGTTTTCACATCAAGTGGAAGAATCCCATCAACGGTACGACAGAGCAAGCATTTCTGTGTGTTCGCACCTTGCTCGGGTACAACAAGCGTCGCCGCGACGAAATAGTCTCCATGCTTCAAGAGTTCTTGGGTGGAGTATCTGCATCTGCCTCCCCTGTTGAAGTGCAGCCAGATCCAACATCGGCGGTTGTGCAGGCAGACCCAACATTGGCGGTCTGTGAGGTATGTGGCGCTCCGCAGGCAAAACAGTACGACCTCGTGTGGTTCACGAACATCATTGCCTATTGGTCTTTTCGACCCGATCGTAAGGTACTCTGCCCCGATCACGCTCGCCCTGCCTTAAGGAGGATGCTCCTATCGAATTCACTGCTCGGGCCTATAGGATTTCCTGGCATCTTCTTCATCCCTTATAAGACTTACGCTATAAGTAAAGAAGCCTACCATTCAGGCATACTCACTTTTATGGATGTTCTTTTTTATACTGCTCTCAGCGCATTGCCTATTTCATGTATGGTGCTTCTTATGTCATTATCTATTGCTTTTAAAGCATAGTCTCAACATGGAGGAATGAATATTCAAAAATCAGTTCGGATTACGGACATTTATCATGAATGTTATCAGTCATATTTTCGCAGTTTCTCGGAATCGTCATTCTTGGAGTGGCGCTTAATTTCCACAATTCTTCAAATGTTTCAGGGATTAGAATTTGAGGCCGGACCATCAACCCGAATTCACACAACTGAATCCGGAGATGTCCTTTGTGAATCGGGGTGATGTGCAGGCACCTACCACGCCCCGAAATTCATCGATGAGAACATCGCTCAGGCCAGCGCTGCAGTGAGCCGGGCCTGCTCCATCCTTTCCAATATTATATCACCTTTGATCCACTATGCATCATAACTGCATCAGCAGAAGGAAAAAAGTCGCTTTTGAGATTTAGCCTGGCCTCCCGGGTGCTGCATTAATTAGTATATTGATGAAACAGGCTACAGTACCAAAAGAACTAAAAGCAGAAAGTTCAATGTTCAGGGGAGAATAAATCAACTCTTGAACATCAAAATAAAAGGATTTTTCAAAATAACCATCTCTATATATCAGAAATTTGTAATACCCTGCCGGATGAACCATCATGAATGTTCCGTCTGAACTGCTTGAAACTAAAATACCTCCATCTGTCATAATCCATGCTTTAATTGGATCTCCGGATATCTTATCCCTTATCGTTCCCAAGATAATTCCCTTAAACACCGATTTTCGCAGAACTCTAAGATATAAGATTTCTTAGTATCTTGCCATGCCTGTCTTGTTGCTAACGCTATGAAAAACAAAGGATTAAAAAGTTTTCTTGGCATGCCACTGCTGCAAAAATCTTATATTATGTGACGAATAAAATGATTTAGTTCTTACATTAAACCATTTCAGGTAATTGGTCAGTACCCAAAAGATGCTTTCAAACATAACCGTTAATATCAAATATCAAAATGTAATATCTGTAATTGGCAATTCTGGGCCATCAAGCCATTTTGCCGTTATAGCATGTTTTAAGAATTCATTACTTGACATTTTAATCGTCATAGTATATAAGAATTGTGTGCGTGACGCCAACTTTTTCATTCACCCTATCCATGAGTGGCAGCGTCGGTATGAGGCGCTTCGAGCCTCTTTTGTAGACCGGTTGCCGGCCAGAATCATTGCTGAACGATTCGGCTACACGCCTGGCTATATCCACCTTTTGCGGCATCTTTTCCTCCATGAAAAGATTGATTTCTCAGAGCCGGTCCCGCAAGATAAGGTCTTCCGGCGCCGTGTTACCGCAGAGGTTCGCCGTAAAATCCGAGCCTGGCGGGAGCGGCGTCTTTCCGCCGGCGAAATCGCCCAATTGTTATCAGAAGAGGGCATCGAGCTTTCTGTGCGTACGGTTGAACGGGTGCTCGCAGAAGAAGGCTTTCCCAAGCTGCCCCGGCGCGCACGTCTTAAGCTTGGCCTCACCGTCAAGGGGACGGAGGTGCCCGATAGAGCGGAAGTCATCACCGTGGATCAGTTGGAAGGAAAGCGATTTGAATCCGAAGCCGCCGGTGTGTATCTGTTCACCCCCTTTTTGGAGAAACTCCAGGTGGGCACGATTGTCCGCGAGGCCGGTTTGCCGGGCAACAAAGTCATCCCGGCACTCAACTACTTTTTGTCGTTTCTTGCCCTCAAGCTTATCGGTACTGAACGCTATGCTCATATGGGTGATCATGGCTTTGATCCCGGATTCGGCCTTTTCGCAGGACTGAGCGTGCTCCCCAAATGTACAGCGATGTCCACCTATTCCTATGGCCTTGACGAGGTGCACCTGCTGCGGCTTCAAAAGTCCTTCATTAAACACGCCACTCAGCTTGGGCTCTACGATGGCGGTATCATCAATCTGGACTTCCATACCGTTCCTCACTACGGGGATGAATCGGTACTTGAGGAACATTGGGCAGGAGCCCGAGGAAAGCGGATGAAAGGGGCATTGACCCTCTTTGGGCAGGATGCCTCCTCCAAGCTCATCCTCTACACCGCTGCAGACATCAAACGTGCTGAGGCCAATGATCAGGTCATCGACTTTCTCTCTTTTTGGGAGACCGTCCACCGCGGGATAAAACCCACCATAGTCTTTGATGCCAAATTCACTACCTATGAGAAACTCTCAGCGTTGAACCTTCGGGGCATAAAATTCATCACCCTGCGGCGCAGGGGCAAGGACCTGGTAGAGAAGGTGGATACGCTCGGTCCATGGAAGCGGATCACGATCCCGCATATAAAGCGAAAATACCCGAATCCTCAGGTGTGCGATTCTCGCATAACGCTGCGTGACTATGAGGGTGAACTTCGCCAGGTAGTTATCAAGGACAATGGCCGTGAGAAGCCCACCTTTCTTATCTCCAATGACATTGATGCCCCGGTAGAGCTCCTTGTCGGCAATTACGCCCGCAGGTGGCGTGTGGAAAACGCGATAGCCGAGGCGGTCAATTTCTTCAACCTCAATGCGCTTTCTTCCCCGATCCTTGTCAAGGTCCACTTCGATGTGATAATGACCATGGTGGCTGATACCTTATTCAGCATGTTTGCCAAAAAATTGCGCGGCTTCGAACAATGCGATGCTGCTAAACTCTACCGTCACTTTGTGCGCGGGAAGGGCGTCATCGAGGTTCATCATGGCGAGGTAATCGTCACCTACCCCCGCCGTGCGCATAATCCTATTCTGCGGGCTGTTCAGTGGCAACAATTTCCTCACACCATCTCATGGCTCAATGACGCTAAACTTGTTCTACGATTTAAGTAAATTCGGAGCACCAAATTCTTATATTTATATGACGGTTATACTGGCGCGAAAATCGGTGTTAAAGCTGTTTTTTGGGATTACCCTCAGTTTACGGATATCCATTATCTAAAAGACTTTATAAAGAAAAATAAAAAGAAAAGGGTCTTCCTCTGGATACTCGCCCGGTTTCTGGAACATGGACGTGTTGTTGATACCTTTAAATTTTTCTATTTGGATGAAATTGTAGAAAACTTTCCTAAGGTTAAGATATCTCCCTATTCAAAAAAAATGGCAAAGAATACTAGAGGTCTATTCTCATGATTAATGAAAACCAGCATTGTTATGCCTCATCAAAACAGAGGGAAATTTTGCTTTCCCTGCTCGAAAATCCTGATATAGAAAATCAATTCTTCTTAACAGGCGGAAGGAGATCTTCGTGTTTCGATTCCTTGGGCATTGTCGCTTATTTCTGCATGTGAAACCGGACCGCATCGTCAAGTAAGGGCAGTTTCATGATCCGATGGTCTCGCGGATAGGGCTCATTCTTTAAGGGTTCTGCCTCAGCAAGGCCCAGGAAGCCTGCGAAACGGACCAGGGTGCGAATGGCATAGCAGGTTCGGATCTCCTGCTCGGCCGTTGTATACGGACCGGGTTCCACCTCGCGGAGCAGCAGGGGAAACGCCTGAATGAAGCAATCTTCGTAATAGACTTGCGCACGCCATTTGTCGCCATAGAGGCCAAGGAGGTATAACGTGAAAAGGAAGGAGTGCTGAATGAAGGGAAGGTCCGGATAGCGATCCCGGTATCCCCAGTTGAACCGTTCGACATAGGCCCTGAACAGCCGGGGATAGATGCGGGTCGGCCCCGATTCGGCCAGCAGGCTGCGGCAGGCACGGGTGAGAATGAATTTGCCCTCGTATTTGCGGATCAATCCAGCCATTTCGGCGACCAGGCGGGTGACATGCAGCTCGGGAACATCCTCTTCCCTGTTGATGCCGTAGGAGCGCGTGTTGTGTCGATACCTCTCTTCCCCCCAGTAGGCCAGGGCCATGTCCCGGCAGGAATTTCGGGGCAGGTTGCCCTTGGCGGTCGTTTTCAAGCCCCGGGCGCCGATGGCATCCGCAAGGAGGCTGAACAGGCTCAGGATGGGCGCGGAGGGGGCGGTGTCAAGTCGCTCCGGAAAGCTGACCAGTTGCGGTGACGAAAAGGGAAAGTCCAGAAACCGGTGCATCTGCTCCGGCGAAATGCCGTGAAATTCTTTGATCGGTGTCTGGTTGCGCCGCTGTAGAAAACGGTCGGCAAATGCTTGCGCCTCTTCCAGTGAGGCAAATGTCTTTCCTTCAATCGCCTGGAACAACCCGGCGAATACGTCATCCTTAAATGAGTTGAATTGACCGGTCTCTTCCCGCCCCATGCAGCACTTCTTATATTTTTTCCCGCTGCCGCATGGACAGGGATCATTGGGTCCGGGAGTCCTGTTCATCAGAAACCACCTGTGAAAGATGTTCCTCGTTACGCGGTGACTGGTTAGTTTGTCACAAGCCGAGTCGTGAACTTACCACAGGTTGTGCCCCACCAGGTGTCATGTCATTTTCCTCTTCGAATCCGCTCTCCATATGATACCCCCTATTTCCTTTATTGTCCAAAAGATATAGACGTCGGCCCAGGTGACCGATGCCCTGTGCAAGGGGTGCGGGGCATGCGGCGCTGCCTGCCCCAGCGGCGCCATGGAACAGAAGGGATTCAAGTCCACACAGCTTTTGGCCATGGTTGACGCGGCACTGGAGCAATGAAGAATCTCTATGAGAATGATCTAAACATAGACCAGTCGTAAATCGTCGAAAAAACTCTCAGACACCTTGACCTCTGGCATCCCCGAGCTCATGCTGCCAACATCCCCATCGATGCATGTCTCGGGGACCGGATGAATTGGGTCGGGGTTCCTAATGCCTTTGTGCGCCTGCCTGAATGAGCTTTTGAATCTTCCGTATATCCCGTGCGACAAGGATCACGGCAAGGACATTCCCCTTTTTGTCCCTCATTTTAGAAGCAGAAAGATTAATCGGTATTTCGGCCCCCTGTTTTGTCCGGTAGGCTGTATCATAATTTCCGATTAAATGCCTTGGCATGTGTGTATCAGAATCGGGACCTCCAAAGAACGAGGCATACCCTGTAAAGATCTTTTCCATGGACTGACCAACCAGTTTCTCTTCACTTTCATATTCAAGGAGATTCAATGCGGCCTGATTTACCATTTTTATCGTTCCATCCGGCTTCACCACTACCAGGGCGTCTGTCATGTTTTTTATGATGTTATCGATGTATTCATTCGTGTGGACGAGCCTTCCCTCGCAGGTTTTCAGGTCCCTGGTCATCCTGTTAAAGGATCTGGCCAATTCACCGATCTCGTCTTTAGCGGGGTTGGGTATATGGTAGTCAAGTTCCCCCTGGGTGAACCTGCGCATACCGTTGCTGAGCTGTTTTATCGGTTTATTGACAAATCTCATGATGAATATTGCGATGGTGATGGCTACGAGTAAAAAAGAGATGAAAATACAGACAAGGGAATATTCTTGATTGACCGTCACCTTTTTATGGACCTTCTCCATGGAGAGGACCACGTCCAAGACACCCAGGGTCTTCTTCTCGGTGCCATGGCAGGACTGGCAATCCTCTTCATTAGTTATGGGATTCATAAAGCCCAGTACGGGCTCTCCCTCCTCGCTCATGAAGAATCGGTAGAAGCTTTCAGAAACGGGTTTTTGACCCTCCATTCGATGGCACTCACAACAGGTTCCACCCTCTTTGTCAACTTTGTCCACCGCCATACCTATCTCTTTCTTATATGAAGATCTCTTGATTCTCCAGTTCTCTATGATCCTGACCTTTCTCACATCCTCCTGTTTGCCGATGTCCTCTATGGTCTTTTGCAGATCGTCACTCCTTGCCTGTAACATATCATAACGGGTACCCCTTTTGATGATATCACTCAGCCGATATGCCTCTTCCTTCATCTGGCCTATCATCATATTCCTGTCCGTACAATTCTTGAAATGAAAAAACAGTACAATCCAGATGACCAGGACAAGACCGATGCAGAGTATGAGCTTAACGGCAAGCCACTTGGTTACCAAACTGAGAGATGCGATCCATTGAGAGAGTTTTTTGTAAATCTTTTCGCTAATTTGCATGATTCACCTTTATATCCGTCCGTTAATCAAGGAAAAAGCCCGCCTTATGCAAAGCAAGCATCAACAATCAAATATACGGAGATCAACTCGGGCACCTAGCTAAAAAAACGGCCTGAGCGATAGCACTATCTTTTTATGATAACATATAGAATTCAAAAACAATTGTTGATAACCTCAAACATCGAGTCAATGTGATGAAGATGTTGATCAGAGCAAGAAGGCCTAAACTATTATTATGCGTAGGGGGTGGCGAACCCTTTTAAAATTTAACCATAACGATACGACATCTGATATCAAACGGGAGCAAATCCTATGCCAGTCCAATGGTAAAAAATTGTAAAGGAGGAATATCTAAATATTCTAATAATACAATACGTCACGCATAATTGAGTGACTCAAGAAACAAAATAGGACTTCTCATTTGGGATAGGTATCAAAATTTATAAGGCAAAAAACATAAAAAATATGATTTGATTTATTATTTCAACCGGTATTCATGGGCAGGATCATACTGTAATAGATTTTACTATAAAATACGGACGATTTTTTGCCAGGATATGATCTATTAGTTGCTATGAAAACTACCCAGGTATGGAAACCAGGATGGAATCTCACGATGGAAGCACAATATTATTGTCCCGAAGATATATTGTCGATTCTCGCTTATACCAATTAATGGTTAGCGGCTCAAAAGAAGACACTTCTGCAGAATCATTTTCATCGTTTTTTGATTCTTTTGAGTTATTATAGATACTTATAGTGTACATCCCTTTGTCTCCGACAGCGGTTTCACCAGCCAGTGTCAAAAACTGTCAACGTATTTTACCGCATGCCATTTGTTTCGTTGGGCATTTCTCTGTTCAGAAAGATATCCACAGGATTTGAAATTGGTCAAACAAAATCGGTGAAACAGAAAAATTTCTGTTATTTTTTAATCTTTGCTGTCTCATTATTGTGTTGGTGTACCCCAAGGGTATCATTACCATTGATTATATTTCTGCACTTTAGGCACTGTGTCTTTGAGGTCCGTCAAACTGATCGATTATGAAGGAAAGAGGAAGTGCCGGAAGAGGCATTGAAGGCAATGATAGCCTGGATTATTTATATCCATTGATCAAGCAGGGAATATGCCGTGCGACACACGATCCGGACGAATGGTGGCAAGGCAGGCAGGGGGCCTCTTTGATCAATGCCTCCGGCGGTGGTTGGGAAGTGGTCAGGTTCAATGAGAGAGTGAGGGCTTCTGAGCAATCACCACCGCCTTCGGAGAAATAGTCTGATGGTTGAAGGGATGAAAAATACTTATGGCTGAGCGAAAGGTGTCGATATACGCGTTACTTATGATGTGCCTGCCTACCAGGCGATCCCTTTTGAAACATCTCAGGTAGGCATTTGAAAACAGCCTGGTATGCATCACGTGCTGATACAAAACGAGCATGAATATGATCTCTACCGGGCTGAGCATTTCTTCGTTTTCTTCGATGTGAGGTCCGGCGTCATTGAACAGCAAATTTTTTCGGACCAGGTACCACCTGCATTTAGGCGTATCCTTATATATCAAATCCTTGTAGTCATACCAGAATCCTTCCCGGCAATCACGATCACATATGACCAGACCTGGTTTAATGTAAGAGAGTTCAAAAATGGTCAAGGGGTATCCGGGAAACAGGATGTGGGTATCCTTGCAGCGTTGAAGTGTCGGTTCATAGTAGGTGTTGCTCATCAGTTCGGTCATCTGCTTGATCGAGAATTGTACGCCGAAGGTTTCGCTCACGGCTTCAACCGAGATCATGTTAGGACCCATAATCTCCTGTGCGCTGCGTTGTCCTGTGAGCAGATCGAAATTCTCCGCGGTCTTACCCTGTTTATTTAATTCCTTCTCAATCCTTTTCTGGATCTCTTCGATCTGCGTCAGGGCCTTTTTTAGCTCCACCCTCCGTAATTCTGAAAAGAGACTATCTTGTTCCATGATCACACCCCCACCTCTTTACGTATTTACGTATGTTCACTATTTTTCATTTTGACTCTCGATTAGTACTGATGGAATCGTAAAAAGTCGATGTTACCCGGTTCAGTCATTCCGTGCTTAACACGGAATCCTGTGTTTTCAATTACTCCTGGACTCAGGCCTTCACCGGAGTGACAGGTCTGACGACTTTTTACGAGGCCGTCAATACGTTAAGGCATCCTTATCGGACATCTCAGAAATCTTGCATTGAGAAATCCGCATCATCCTACCTGTTGCATAGAAAAGACATTCAGGATTTGCCTGTCAAGCATGAGAGGTGGTTACAGAGGAAGAGGAGAAAAAAACCGATTCCAGAAGTTCGGATTCCCTACAACTTATTTTCACATCAACGGGAACATAAGAAATAAAAACCAAGCTCGATATTATATTATAATCACAAACAATCGCCTGTGTCAATCGGTACAGAAATTTTTTCTCTTTGTCACATGGAAAACCGAGGAACAATTCATACCTGGAGAACGATCTCTGCGCTCGTCGAGGCCGATCCTCGGGGTACACCTCTGCATAAAAAATGGATCAAAAGCGAGTATGCTCATGCAAACGAAGAACAAACGCTCATGCCGCTTTGGCGGCGCCACGAAGCATGAAAATGTTATATTTTCAGATGAATACGGGATATTTTCAGAGCAAACCCATTTCGCAAAGCCTTACGCCCATGGCCCCCCGATTTTCGTCCTTCGGTAAATCTTGTCTGAATATTATTTTTGACAATAATGAAAATTTTGTTTATGCTTTTATCTATGTAAATCAATATCCTATCACTATCAGTTTAAATTTGCCGTTATGACGTGATCGTTGATGGTGGATGTATGAAACGATATATTTGCATAGGTGTCTGCATGGTATGGTACGTTTTACTGTGTGCCCCGTCGTTCGCCTTTTTCGGCAAAGAAAACCCGCGCGCAGCCCATGAAGATTTCCAGAATCTGCCCAAGGTCGCGTCCCACCTGAAAAAGAGATATACGGACGATCTCGGTGGGCTTATGGAGCGACGCTACATAAGGGTCTTGACCGCCTTCAACAAAACCAATTTCTTTATTTCCAACGGGGCCCTGTACGGCTTCGAATATGCCCTGTTGAAGGGGTATGAAAAATTCCTGAATAAGGGGATTAAAAGATCGGAATTGAGGGTTGTCCTGGAGTATATCCCGGTGGCCAGGGATGAAATGATCCCCATGCTTAATGAGGGATCAGGCGACATCGTGGCCGCGGGCCTCACCATTACCCCCGAGCGTCGTGAAGAGGTCGATTTCACGATCCCCTATCTCGACAATATCAACGAGGTGGTGGTGGTGAATGATCGCATTACCGACATTACAAGACTCGAGGATCTGTCCGGGCGAGATGTTTTTGTTCGGGAAAGCAGCAGTTACTACGAGAGCCTTGTGGCCCTCAACAAGGGATTTCTGCAGGAATCCAGACCTCCGGTCAATATCGTCAAGGCGGACGAAACATTGGAAACAGAGGATATCCTGGAGTTGGTCAATTCCGGGGCCATAGCGATCACCATCTCGGATAGTCATATCGCCGATATATGGGAAGATTTTTTTGAACATATCAACATTTTGAGAAACCTGAAGGTTCGGGAAGGGGCCCGAATTGCATGGATGGTCCGCAAGAATAATCCCGAGATCAGGCAGAGCATGAACCGATTTATCAAGACCCATAAAAAGGGGACCCTTCTGGGAAATATTTACTTCAAGCGCTACTACAAGCAAAACAAATGGATTAAGAATCCCTTGAATGAACAGGAGCGTCAAAAGCTGGCCACGTACGTGGACCTTTTTAAGGAGTATGCCCCCCAATACGGGTTTGATTGGAGACTGATCATGGCGCAGGCCTATCAGGAATCCGGACTGGACCACAGTAAAAAAAGCCGCTCCGGCGCCACCGGTATCATGCAGATCAAACCGAGCACTGCAGCGGATCAGTCCGTGGGCATCGCAGATGTGCATGATGTAAAAAACAACATCCGCGCGGGGATCAAGTATCTTGCCCACCTGAGAGACCATTACTTTCAGGACCCGAACCTCAGCGCAAGGGATCGTATCCGTTTTGTCCTGGCTGCGTATAATGCAGGGCCAAGCAGAATCAAAGCCTTGAGAAAATCGGCCCAGCAGATGGGCCTTGACCCGAATCGCTGGTTCCGGAATGTTGAGATGGCCGCATTGAAATACATTGGGCAGGAAACGGTTCAGTATGTGAGCAATATCAATAAATATTATATTATCTATACCATTGGGCTGGATGAGATATAACCCTCATGCGAGTGCCCATTGATGCGCCGATTTTTTATCAAGCGGCACTCAGTCGAACAACATCGTGACGTATCGTCACATTGCCGTGTCGTTATTGATTACATTGAATACAAGCGCTTGTTTAATTTGGTAAAATTTATGGCAAGGCCGCTATGTTAGCTTTGACATACCACTACCGACTGATACACTCTATGCATGGAGGGCGAGGTCTTCCGGTTTTCCCGACCTGGCGGGAAAAACGGAATCCTATCATTCAACCAACAAGGAGGTGGGTGATGGATATTACGACCCTTAAGAAGTTCCTGGCAGGACTTTGTATTGCGGGTCTGTTGTCAGGGGCGGGCCTCACTGTTAGTGGTTGCGAAAGGCAAGCACAGTCGAGCTGAAGCGGTAAGGAGGGTGCCGGTGGCACCCAGCAGGAGCAATCAGCCGGTCAGAGCAGCCGAAGCGGAAACACGGGTGCCGGCGGCGCCCAGCAATCCGGCGGAAGCAGCTGAAGCTAACCAAAAACAGTGCAGGTTGCACTGGAATCAGCAACTCACGCAAGAAGTAACCAGGCGAGAATCCAATCCGAAGCGTCCCCATTCATCATGCTCGCGACGCGACTCCATCGGTTGATCTGAAGGAAGTGGATTAATCGCGTATGACCTGTTCCCTCCCCCAGGAAGAGGGAAAAAGGAGGCGCATGCACCCATCCGGCAAGATAAGACTTGAGGGGGTCTTCCCGGTGTGTCACGCGGTTCTGGGCGTGGAAAGGTGGAACCAGCTCATGACCGAGTGTGGCGACAATCCTGGACCTGAAGCTCTCGTGCAGGCATTCATATCTCACCAGGGCAAGCTCGGCGTGCCGGAATTCCTGTCCGAGCTTGCCCGCCTGGAATTGGTCATCAATGAAGCAGCGGATGAGAACAGGGCGATCCCCCCTGAGGTGGATCACCCGGACGTAAACCCCACTGTTCATCTCCTTGACCTCACCTGGAGGAATCTCTATCTATTCGTCAGCCCCGAGCACGGCCCTTCTTCCATAGCACCCGAGCCCGGTGACGAACGGATCCTTGTCTGGCGTCATCCGAAAACCGGTGACGTGATGGTCAATCCAGCCACCGACCAGGAATTGCTGGTCCTCAAGATGATCTTTGAAGGAATCGAGCCTGAGGATGTGGCTGTTCAAGGCGGCCTGCCGGTAGGGGCTGTTGACCAAGCACTTCGACGTGCAGCGGACATGGGCCTCATCCTGGCCCCGCGGTCGCGCATTCGTCGCGATGGTGACGACTTTCCCAGGGGAGAGATCAGGGATGAAGCATTTCTGGAATCCCCCTTTTTTACCATACAGTGGCATGTCACCCAGGCATGCGACCTGCATTGCAGGCACTGCTACGACCGAAGTGAACGATCGCCGCTGAGGCTCGATCAGGGCATCGGCATTCTGGAGGACCTTCGGGCCTTTTGCCGCGACAGGCATGTCATGGGCCAGGTATCCTTCAGCGGGGGCAATCCCCTCCTATACCCTCATTTCCTCGATCTGTACCGGGCCGCGTCCGATCGGGGCTTCGTCATCGCAATTCTGGGCAACCCGGCGTCGAAGGAAACGATCGGGGCGCTGTGCGCAATACAGAGACCGGCGTTTTATCAGGTCAGCCTGGAGGGCCTCAAGGAACATAACGACTACATCAGAGGGCCGGGCACCTTTGACCGGGCGATCGAGTTTCTCAGCGTCCTCCGTGATTTCGATATCCCGTCACAGGTGATGCTCACCCTGACCAGGGATAATATCGATCAGGTGCTCCCCCTTGCCGAGATGCTTCGCGATCATGCGGGCAGCTTTAATTTTAACCGCCTGTCCCAGGTCGGGGAAGGGGCTGACCTGCATCTTCCCACCAATGATGAGTATGCCGCATTTCTCCACCGGTATGTGGAAGCCGCCAAGGATAACCCGGTTATGGGATTAAAAGACAACCTCATCAATATCATTCGCTATCAGCAGGGCGAGGAGCCCTTTGGGGGATGCGCCGGCTACGGATGCAGTGCGGCGTTCAATTTCGTGGCCGTGCTCCCTGACGGGGAGGTTCACGCCTGCCGCAAGTTTCCCTCGCTCATTGGGAATATCTTCGAAAACAGCCTTGCGGAAATCTATGATTCCGACATCGCCCGTCGCTATCGTTCAGGGACGAAGGCATGCCGTTCGTGTCCGATTCGTCCCGTTTGCGGGGGATGTCTTGCCGTGGTGCACGGGCAGGGTCTGGATATATTCGAGGATAGGGACCCTTACTGCTTTATGGGTACGGTCTGATTGCACAGGCTTGACCAGGCACGGATTTTTGCCGGGATGATTCCGGGAAAGGCGGGGGCAGGATTCGGAGAATACGCCGCACCCTCCGGCAGGCAGGATGGTGCATTCTCTCACATAATATATGGAATGGTATATGCGTCAATATGAAAAAGGGCCGTGAGTCTCTTTGTGGCACTTATTTCATGTCCGAAATATAAGGGGGGGCCGAACAATGCGTCAATCATTCAAATCAGAAAGAATATTTTCCCTCATTGATGGGGATAGAAGAGGATGCATTTCATCCCGATACGCGAAGCCTGAGCCGGGCATTCTTTGATCACTTTCTCGCCCTGTCCGGTTCGTATACCGGAGACCTGGCAGAGGCAGCCGGGAGAAACGCGGCCTTCTTTGCCCTGGGCCTTGCACTCCTCGAATCGTCCCTCCCCTCCGGCCTCGATCCGCAGATGGAAGCAAAGGTGAACGAGGAACTGGCCCTGATCCAGGCCCATGGCGGTTTTGCAGATAGCCCGCTGTTTACCTGCAAGGAGGATTATTCCCAGTATGTGCCCCGGGGGCACTACACCCGATGAGATATACTCAAAAGTTGTGTATAGCCTAAAATTCAACATAGAGGCGAGACAAAAGAATGGTGATCATTTTTAGGGACAAGGTGCTTGCCATGCTTGTAAAAGGGCAAAATATTGCAAAAATATTGCAAGTCCTTGACAAAAATAGAAAATTCGGTTTATACTTTTCCCTATAAAAGCAAGTCCCTCTTAAATCGCTGCCGGTCATTTTGAAAAGAGAACATATTAATAAAACTACTATTATGAAAAAAGGCCTCAGTGTTGCCTTATCGGGGATCTCTTTGCAGCGATCCCTTCATGCAGACAAAATCTCTTGAATCAAAATTATCTTTATAAAAAAAGATAAGTTCATATCAAAAGAAAGATTGACGAATATTTTACACCAGAGTGTATTGTATTTATTTTAAAGCTCAGAACAAAAAATAAGCAAACGTCAGTATCCGATTTAGATCCCATTTTTAAGAAACGTTAACAGAAAGAATAAAATAACAGCTTAAATAGTCAGAGGGTTAGGCTAAGAACGGGAATATTAAACATTGTCAAGACAAAAAGACTGGCCATGGTATCTCGGATTATTTTGCCTGACAATATCGTTATTTGTAGTGGGCATTTTTCTTGTTAAGACACACGCGACCCATAGTTCATCCCTACCCCTTACCATCTTCAACAGTCACACCTTTGCTATTACCCTCCTCTTGCTTGGTGGTTTCATAGGCGGCAAGATTATTAAGATATTCAAGATGCCGGCAGTGACAGGTTATGTGTTAATCGGCATCATTATGGGATTGTCTTTTCTCAACATTATTGGTCTCGAAATGACAATGGAACTCGAATTTATAAAAGTTGCGGGTCTTAGCGTTATCGCCTTAATCATCGGCGGTGATCTGCAATTTTCAAAATTAAGGGCCATTGGCCTTTCAGTGATTAATATTACTATCGTAGAGGTAATAGCAGATTTTGTCTTTGTTACCTTTGCTACACGGTTTTTCCTTGGGTACGCGTGGCCTACCGCAATGATTTTAGGGGCCATTAGCTCTGCAACCGCTCCGGCAGCCACTGTAGCCGTAGTTCATGAATACAAGGCACATGGCCCACTTACAGATACCCTGATAGCAATTGTGGCCTTTGATGATGCAGTATGTCTTATCCTTTTTTCCGTTGTTACCGCTTTAGTGGGATTGATGACCGGTGCAAGTCAATCCTTTTCCTTTGTTCATCTGCTTGAGCCTTTATGGGAAATTCTCGGCTCTTTTTTGCTGGGATCAATGATTGGATTTATAACTATTTTTTTCCTCAGATGGGTTAAGGAAAAACACGAAGTTGTTGTTTTAGTCCTGGGAGTTGCTTTGCTCGGGAGTGAACTTGCCGGGGTATGGCAACTATCTCCTCTCCTGGTTAATATGACATTCGGGGTTGTTTTGACCAATTTCAGCCAGTCCCCTTTATTATTTCGTTTTCTTGATGATATAGAACTTCCTATCTTTATTGCCTTTTTTACTCTGGCAGGCACGGAATTGAATATCAAGATTCTGGCCCTGAACTGGGTAGGGGCCTTGGTCTATATTTTTAGCAGGGCAATGGGGAAATTGGGTGGGGTTTATTTAGGAGGAATTGTTGCCGGGGTAGATAAAAAGCTCAAAAAATACCTTGGCTTTGCCATGTTGCCCCAGGCCGGAGTAGCTATTGCCCTTGTTTTGCAGGTTTCTGTAATTTTCCCCCACATCGCTTCTCTCATCACGGCGCTTGTTCTTGGCTCGGTAGCTGTTAATGAGATCATGGGGCCAATAGGAAGCAAATACGCTATAACCAAGGCAGGGGAAGCCGGAAAGGCATCCCCATGACGGAAAATAATTCTTCCGTCAAGGCAGTCGAAGGCTGAGTGTCCTGCTGAGGATTACCTTCGCCTGAAGAGATCTGCAGCAAAAAATGGGTTGCGCTAAGTAAGATCATCACCGAGGTCAACCACTTCAGCGCTGGAAATGTCTGTATGAAATGAGGATATTCTCCATCATCAATCAGTTGACACGGCGTTCATGCGGGGCAAGATGAAACGCACATGAGCCGGATGAAACATCGAATATCGAATGTAGAATGTAGAAGTGAAACGCCCATGAGCCTTCGGCTCACAAAGAGGCATGAAAATACCCAAAGGGGATTTTCAGATGAAATGATTGGTGGTAACCGTTCACCGCATTTCCCTATTATCATACGGGAGCCGAAGGCGACGTGGCAATCTCAAAAACGAGATTGCTTCGCTTCGCCGGCAATGACTTGCAATATAGAATAGTGTGAATGATCACGATTGGTGAACGTGATTGATCATGTATGACCAGTCAGCTTTGCCAGTGCCTCTCTTGCTGCGGCCTTCACCGCTGGATTCGGATCGTTCAGATATGCCTCCACATATGGCTTGGCTGAAGCATTGCCAATCTTTCCTAATGACCGCACTGCATTTCTTCTCACAAGCCCGCCCACATCGTTTATTAGTTTCCCCAAATGAGGTATTGCAGATGGATGACCAAGTAACCCTAAAGCCTTGGCCGAACTTTTTCGAACCAATGGATGTTCATCCTTTAAAAGGCTTATAAGAGTGTACAGTGCCCTTGAATCACCAAGCTCACCAAGTGCAAAGGCCGCGTTATCTCTAACAATGTGGTTGTTATCCTTGGTTGCTTCGATAAGTGAGGGAACGACTTCAACATTACCCATTTTTCCCAATGCAATTACTGCATATACACGATGGATAACTAAAGGACTGTCAAGATCTTTAAGCAATTCCGGTATTGTTTTGGTCATATTTGAAGAAGTATTCTTAGTGTGGATTTGTTTCTAATCCGGATTCTGCACATATAATCTTCATCGACTTTTATTGTTAATTTCTTGGGTTATGACATAAACTACCTTTATATTATCTGAAATTACATCTTATAGTAATTGAAGCCGATTCTTCTTTAACGAGCCATATCTTACAAACAGCGTCTTTGTCAGTCTTGGATAAGACTACTCTCTTTAATGAAGCCGATACAATAGCAAGCGTCAAATGTAGTCTTAGAGACAGGAAGGCTGGCGCCAGTTATTAAGATATTGAAGGGTGCATGGGAAGTCAGCGATCCCTCTGTCAATGATGATATTCGCTCTTATAGTCAAGAGTGAACATGACCGGAGGGGGTAAAGGCAAGGAACAGCCGACCGATGCCCTGTGCGGGAGGGCGCTGTGCATGGCACGGATGCCTGCCCGGCAGTGCCACGGAGCAGAGGGATTCAAGCCGTCACGACCCTTGGGCTATGGTTGACGTGCATTGGAACAGTGGTGCGAGTTGTCCCAATTTGCGGAATATCCTGTGTCCTATTTGTTCTATTTGCTATTTGCTAAAACGGGGGGCCGCCCCCGCCGGGAAAACCTCCCGTATTGCCTACCGTAGTTACCATGCTTGAGATCGTAAAATTGGCAATGAGGCTTCCACCAGAGTAAAGACTATAGGCTGTCCCCATTTTCAGATCGGGCGAGGAAAACACTACCGATTGATATGTCTTTGTCGGTTGGAATGAAAGAATTTCATTGCCGTTTTGGGTTCTAATGTTCACAGTGGCGCCTGCGGGCCTCGATACTTGGAGATTGACCATCACTGAATACTGTTTTGAAGATGTGCTGGGAGCCATTGCCATACCGGAGCTGCCTACTGCAACAAGAAAACCGTCGCTGATATAAAAGGTGCTGCAATCAACGGCACCGTTTATATTACTGGTAGGGCCATTTATGATAAGGGAACCGTCGGTCATATATGCGGATCCATTTATATCGATACCGTCACCCATGGCATCAATTACTATCTCTCCGCCGTTAATATAAAGGTAGTAATCATCACTGAAGGTGTTACTCATCTGCCCCGGTCCTCCAAATGGCCCTCCAAATTGCGAGGAATCTTGATCGGCGCTGACGACGTTTATACCGTCCTCGCTCGAAGCAATCTCAATATCTCCGTCATTAATGATGATAATCTCGCTTTCAATACCCTCAAAGCATTTCTTGATGACGATATTCCCGCCGTTAATTTCGATGCCGTAATCCGCATGGATGCCGTCGTCTGCGGTTTTCAAAGTAAAATCCCCGCCGTCAATAATGATGGTATCATTCGAATGGATGGCATCATCCGAAGAATCGATATGGAATTCACCATCCTCGATAGTCACATTAACGCCTGCCTTTATTCCCTTGGCGGTGTCGGAGTCATCAGTGGTCTTGTTACTGCCTCCACCCGTACGAATTTTAAAGTCGCCGCCACTGATAAAAACCGTTGTGTGCGCTTGAATCCCATCCGATTCGGCGTTGATATCGAAGGTGCCGCCCTCGATGTACACGAAACCCTTGTCCGGGTCGCTGTCATTATTGGATTGCAGCCCGTCTCCCTCC
The DNA here is from genome assembly GCA_049472355.1 of bacterium. Lineage (GTDB taxonomy): Bacteria > SZUA-182 > SZUA-182 > DTGQ01 > JAFGSM01 > JBLIRM01. The sequence continues at coordinate 86,498 of JBLIRP010000003.1, forward strand.
GCCTCCACCGTGATCGTTCCATCCTTGACAGCAAGGAAGTCCTTGCCTCTGATACCGTCGTTTTCGGTGTATACGGTGATAATGCCGCCTGTAATCTTAAGATCGTCCTTGCTTGTAATGCCGTCGTTGTAATTTGCATTGACTGTCAGCGAACCGTTGCCGTTGATCGTGAGGTCATCCTTGCTGAAGATCGTTGCATTGGGTTCATCGGATGCCGAATCCTCAAAAACATATGAACCCCCGTCGGTGACATAGTTTTCAGTACCTTCAGCCAGGGTAATCACTGTATCCTTCGCACTCATAATGTAAATGGGGGCGCTTGTGGAACAATAAATATCCGCATCGTTCAGCACGAGCTTTACCGTTTCCTCATCTTGTGTATCGACTATGATCTGTCCGTCAAACAATGTGCCGCTTATGCTGTACATGCCGGCAGACGTGATGGTTATGGTATGGCCGCTGACTATTGCGCCGACTCCGCTAAAATATATCGAGTCACCGTTCAAGGTTATATAGGACATGCCGGAACCGGTTGAGCTGAAATCCAAATCATCGGTGTTAAAGTTGACAGAGATATCAATATCGGCGTCGATATTAGAGTCAGGAATAGCTACCGAGGTTGTTCCCCCATAGAGATTACCGCCATAATATCCACCATATGGAGTGTTGCCATAGATTCCGCCATACATTCCGTACATGCCGCCGAAGCCGGCAAATTGGTTGCCGCCGTAGAATCCGCCGAACTGGGTGTTGCCGTAGGGTAAGCCATACATTCCATACATACCGCCGAACCCGCCGTAGGGGGTAGCGGCACCGAAGCCGCCATAAGGGTTGCCGCCGTAGGATCCGCCGAACTGGGTGTTGCCGTAGGGTGAGCCATACATGCCGTAGGTGCCGCCGAACCCGCCGTAGGGGGTAGCGGCGCCGAAGCCGCCGTAAGGGTTGCCGCCATAGGATCCGCCGAATTGGGTGTTGCCGTAAGGTGAACCAAACATTCCGAACGTACCGGCAAATCCGCCATAGGGTCTAGTGCCGCCGAATCCCCCGTAGGGGGTAGCGCCGTAGAATCCGCCGTATTGACCGTATGGGGGTGCCATATATTGGGCATGAGAAGGGCTTGCCATAATAGAAACTGCAACAACGATTACTACGGAAAATAGTACGGTTCTACAAATATGTTTGGGATGCATCACTCTCTTACCTCATCTTTATCAATTGAAGGATAGGTTTATGGTTTTGGACTATTTATTCATTCCGTACGATTAGTCCGCATACCTATGGTTCAAATATTATGCCAGGTTGTTGAACTTAATATAATTTATTGAATAATATATAATAATACACTCTGGAGCGATGGAAAATCGCCTTATCATATTCGACCGGATGGGCGATTTTTAGCCCTTCCGGACGAAAAGGTGTCCTGTTTATGCTGATGGAGGCTATGACATGTTCGGACCTTGGAACATCGCTCCTATCAATCTCAGCAGTGGCGAACGCCAGGCTTCAAAAAGGGATGTCTGTACATTGAGTAGACATGAATGCCTTCGCCTTCAGAAGGTGCCCGGATTTTGTTATTGCTGGATCTTCTTGAAATGATGGCGAGTCAAGTGTATATTATTATTACCATTTTGATCCTTTTTTGAATACATTTTATTTGCCATAGTCATTATTCCGATATAGTTACTAAAGGGAGGTGGAACCATCATTGTTACGTGTTGATTTGGGAATTGCATGGAAATGGGAGTATGACAATGATTTTGTGCATATTGTGAATAAGAAATGTCTTCAGAATAATCTTCAAAGCTACATTGTCCATAAAAACAATTTAGAGGAAACGAAACATAGGCTCCATTCGGACGGAATAAAATTTAATTCATTCCTCGACAGGGCTTCGGATGAAGATCATGATTTTACCCCTTTCATAGAATCGATTAAGGAGAAATGTCATCATTGTTGGTTCTTAAATGACACGGATCATGGAACCAAGATCTCTGATAAATCGATTATACATTTCGAATTGGCTCATGCGGGTATTAATGTCCCTTTGACCATCATTCTGCCTTCCCTTCAGGAACAACCGGAAATAGATTTAAGGGATCTGGAAAGGCTATGCACTCCCTTTATTATTAAACCTGCAAAGACTTCCGGAGGGGGTATAGGGGTGATCAAAAATGCAAAAACGGAAGACGATATTGAATCTGTTAGAAGATCCAATCCCTCGGTCAGTTATTTGGTGCAGCAGCGCATATGTCCCGCCTGCCTTAATGAAAAAAGGGCATGGTTTAGGGTCTATTATGTTTTGGGTGAGATACTGATATGCTGGTGGGATGATCAAACCCACCTTTATGATACCATGAGCAAAGATGATGAAGATACATTCAATTTGCATGCATTACGAACCATTGCCCGGAAGATAGGCATGATCTCCAAGTTGGACTTTTTTTCTACGGAAATTGCCCTTGATACATCGGGGCGCTTCATTGTGATTGACTATATCAACGATATATGTGACATGCGACTGAAGTCAAGACATTATGATGGCGTGCCGGATGATATGGTGCACGAAATCGCCGGTCTTATTGTCAAGGGTGTGAAAAGCAAGATTCGTCCGGTTACGAAGATCGCGGATACTGAGACGGTTCCGGATACCAAGCATCTTCAAGCGTCTTCAACCAGCATCTTGGGCCGGTTTTATAATGGTTCCAGGTACGTCCTGGCAAAACTGACCCTATTATTCAAAGGATCTCCACCAGGTCGTTCCACATGACCATCTCCGGCAACGCGGCCCGCAACCTCGGCGGCGACGGACCCGCTCGGATTCAGCTTGAACCTCCAGGGTCTTCAAAGGTCCATGCTCCGCCTTTCTCCATATTTTGACACATATTTTGACAAAGATTGAATTTCTGTCTATACTTGTATTCAGATGAAACCATTGCCTGTCATGTGATAAACTGATCCTAATATCTTATAAAAGGTCTGAAAATATAAATGCGGGTACGGCAATCTCGCATACCATATCCAGTGAAATTTATTAGGCTATTTTTTTGTGGCCCACTTCGATATAATCGGGGGGTTCGGCCCGCCTTCGCAATAACTCGGCTCATAATTTTTTAAGACTTCATAACAAATTAATTTGTTATGCCTTGGTTATCGTATGGAGCTTAATAAAATACTCTCTAAACAAGATCTAATCTCTCTTCTAGAAATAATCTATTCAGGTTTGTCATGTCAAGATGAAGATGACGTAACAGAACTTATTTGTCAACTGAAAAATGTTATACCATTTGAATTTGCCATTTCTCTGCTCGTAAAAATGGATTCCAATGGCATCTTAAAATATGACAACTATCATATTTTAAACATAAATTATCCAGATGAATGGATAGATCTCTATATGAGAAGGCAATTCTATAAAGTTGATCCAATTTTTACGGAAAATTTCAGTAAATTTAAATTACAATACTGGGCTGATACTTAT
>JBLIRP010000030.1:0-38130 GCA_049472355.1 bacterium
CCCCTGAGCGGTGGTGCCATCGCCGAAATCCCAGTCAAAGGCAGCCCCTTCATAGTCGCCCCCACCTGAGGCCGAGGCATCAAACCGTACCGTCAGGGGATAGGCACCTGCGGTCGCATCCGCTGTAAATGTGGCCCGTGGGATATAGGAATTGGTATCAACATATTCATAAGCCCCTATATCCACTTCCGCACCCTGCGGTCTCTGGATCCCTTCCATATCGATCAACGGTGCATTAGTGGTGTCTCCCGTGTCAATACAGGGTGAGTTGGGGTTAAGATAATAGTTTTCATCCTCGCTCCCCACAAACAAGGGGTCCCCATTGATATTCCCCTCCCCTGCATAGCCTCCCCGGATGATGGAATGGGTCACCGCAAGGTTGTCAGGATAGATTTCCCCGGGCAGGTTATTCCAGAGGATACAATTTCTTAGCGTTGGAAAGGGCTGATAGTCGCACCATATCCCACCGTAACTTCCACCGACATTTCCGGTTATCGTGGTGTTGAGGATAAGGGGTGAAGAGCTGATACAATAGATTCCGCCACTGCTTCCGCCCCTGTTTCCGCTGACTATGGTATTGGTTATGAGCGCTGAAGAGCAATAACAGTAAATGCCGCCGCCGTGACTGGTAGCCGCATTCCTTGCGATGGTGCATCGGGTGATGACCGGTGAGGAAAAGGAGCAATGGATACCGCCCCCATTGGCTGCGGAACCGTTTTGCAGGGTAAACCCCTCCAGAACAGAGGATGCCCCTTCATAGGTATTAAAGGTAACGACACTCCCCTGTGCACCTCCGTCAATAATGGTTTTGGCTGAGCCGTTTTCTGACCGGAGGACTATTCCCTTACCCTTGAAATTGATGTTCCCGGGATAGGTCCCGTCATGGACCAGGATGTATTCCCCGTCTGCCGCATCATCAATAGCACCCTGAATGGAATCATACTCGTATCCCTCTCCGACCTCCCGGGTCGGTGAAGTTGAGCCGACTTTGATACAATTCGATAGCGTCAGCGTATGTGAGCCGCACTCGGTGGTGATGGTCAGGCGCACATCATAGAAGCCATAGCTGTCATACGTATGAGAGGTACTCATGCCGGTTGCGCTGTTTCCATCCCCGAAATCCCATTCAAACTCCACCCCAGGATATATACTCCCCCCCGAGGATGATGCATCAAACGCAACCGCAAGTGGGGCGTTTCCTGCCGTCGTATCGGCGACGAATAATGCCCTCGGTGTACACGAATCGGGAGCAACGTATTCATACGCACCCATGTCCACCCCGTCACCCTGCGACCTTGGTATCCCTTCCCTGTCAATAGGCGGGGCATTAGGATCACCGCTGTCCATGCAGGGAGAATTGGGATTCAGGTAGTAGTTCCCGATCCCAGCCTGCATAAATAGCGGATCCGCATTGATATTACCCTCTCCGGTATATCCGCCCCGGATGTCGGAATAGGTAACACTGGAATATGAACCTGAGATCTCAGATGGCGGATTGTTCCAAATGATACTATTGCTGATAATCGTTCCGGAATTACTGTAGATCCCTCCATAATTGTATATTGCCTGATTTTTAACGATGGTACAGCTCACGATATTCATAGATCCATAGCAGCAAATTCCTCCGAAGTGCTGGGCCTTGTTGTTAGAGACAACACAATTTATTACATTCGATGATGGGGCATAATTATTATATATACCACCTCCATAGGATAAGGCGATATTTTCCTGAATCGTGCACTGGTTTATATGAACCGGACTCCCGGAAAACCAAATTCCGCCCCCATAGTTTGCCCTGTTATTCCTGATAATACAGTTATCGATTGGCAGCTCTATACTATTACAATATATCGCCCCCCCGTAATTGGTGGCCCGGTTGCCATTGATGGCGCAATTAGTTATATGGGATGGGGAAGCGGCCTGCTGATACCTATTGTTACAGTAGATACCGCCGCCGTTAGCAGAGGCATTCCCGGTGATGGCACAGTTGCTGATCCCCGGGGATGAGTAACTACAGAGAATTCCCCCCCTTCCATTCCCTGAGATGGTACAGCCGTCGATATCCGGCAGGGAATATTCCGCATAGATCCCGGATCCCCCGTTTTTTTCGATGGTGCAACTGGAGATAACGGGGGTGGAATCCTTGCTGAACCTTACCCCGTCACCCACGTTTCCGGTTATGGTGCATTGATCGACACTCAAACCGGTCCCTTCGCCATTGATCCCGTTTGCACTATTTTCCTGAATGGTGCACCCTGTGATGCCAAGCGGGGATTTGATACTCGATATCCCGTGGCCCTCGTTCCGGGTAATGATGCAGGTATCGATTGTGGACGGGGCATTGGAATCGCTGTAAATCCCTATTCCCTCATTATCATTGATAGAACATTGCGTGATATTCGGCGGTGAGGTCCCGGTGATCCAGATACCGGCGCCGTTATTGGCGAGTACCGAGCAGCCGGAAATGGTCCGTGCGGATGAGGCATCCTTGTAATAGATACCATATACGGCATTGTCTTGTATGGTACAATCGGTGATGATAGGTGAGGCGTTGACGCTGCATATGCCATAATCATTCGTGTTTGGGGAATTCGCCGTATTTGCCCGGATGATGCACTGTGTTATGCTGGGTTCGGAGCCATCCCCGCAAAAGATTCCGCCACCGGTGTTTTCGCTGATCGTGCACTGGGTGATATCAGGCGATGAGCCGGTACAATAGATACCGCCCCCATACGATCCCGCGGTATTTTTGCTCAAAATGCATTGGTAGATACGGGGAGAGGCATCCTGACAAAAGATGCCGCCCCCATAAAGACCTACCGAATTTACTGTGATTGTGCAATGGGTTATTTGAGGGGATGAGGTGCGGCAAAAGACACCACCTGCCCCATTTCTCAGGGTGAAACCTGACACCACCGTGTTGCCATCCTCTCCCTCAATGAAACTGACGACCGGTCCCTCTGCTCCCCCGTCTACTATTGTCATATCCACAACATCGGGATCATTCGGATCCTTCGATCTCACGGTGATAGCCTTGCCCACAAGATCGATGTTCTCATTGTAAACACCCTCACACACGATGATTACGTCTCCGGATACCGCGGCAAAAATGGCCGGCTGAATCCTCGTGTAGCAGGGATTCCCGTTAGGGTCGATGCCGTCCGGGCACACCCACCGGGTCGCTGCCCGTGCATGCGACGCACAAATGAAACATACCGCCAATAGAACCACCCAAAACACCCTCAAAAACCTTCTCATGACTCCCCCCTCCTCTCTGTAACCGTTGGATTGAAATTTTAGACACACTCCAAGTTGACCATCGTCGTCTTCTTTTCATACTCAATAGACAACCAAAGAAGAGAAATCTTTCACCTTGAAAATTTTCTCCTATGATTTTCATATTCCCTTGTGGGCGGAAGGCCCATGAATGTTTCACCTTGAAAATCCCTATGGGCCAAAAATCCCTACGGGCCATTTTCATGTGCCTGTGTGCGCCGAAGGCTCATGTGCCTTTCACCTTGAAAATCCCTGGGGAAAAATCACCGGTAATATATCGCTGATAGATACATGAAATGCTGGGTTATGCGATCGCGGTAAGCCTCGCCATGGAAAGGGGTGGTGGATATTCCCCTGGCAAAGCGGCATTGATATGCACAGTCAAAGGCTATTGCTCGAAGGCAATCCCGCTGCCGGGACGGAAGCGGAGAGGTTCCCTTCATGGTGTGGGGCCGGTGGTTATCTATTCTGTGAGGTAAAGATAAAGGAATACGGTGAACCCATTAGAAAGGTTGCAGCACAACCGGGGCCATAGGTAGGAGAGAGGCATCAGAAATAGAAAATCATGGAAGTATACAGATAATGCTGTGTAACATGTGATGAAATTTCCTCCCCAAGCATGCTTTCCACGTTTTTCTTTTCTCCGAATCGGTGTTGATAGGCAACATCAAAGGCGAAATTCTTATACTTTATGCCACTGCCCATACTCACCCCATAGAAATCGTCAACATTTCCTCTCGCAGGCTCAGGATCATAAAAAAAGCCCATTCTGACGGGAATGACAGTGTTTGCCCTGAATCTTAAATATTCGGCACCGATTCGAATTTGGGTGGTGTTTTCGATATTGGCCTCAGACTTCATTTCCTTGTTGATAGGGCTTACTTCATCCCCTGAGGGGTAGACCAATGTGTATTGATCCCAGTGGGTACGATATATATCCAGTGAGGTGGAAAAACTATCTGAAAAATCTACAGAAATTCCCAGTCCATATGAAAGAGGCATTTTCAATGTAAGATCTTCTTGCACAGTGGACTCTTGGTGAGTATTCAGATTTGGGTTTCCTGGGTATTGCTCATGGAAAATCCTGCGCTTTTCATGCTGGATATCCGCCTTGAAGGGGGTCTTAACAACTCCTCCGATACGAAAACGCCTCTCTGCACCCCAAAGCATATGATATCCGGAGGTGAAGAGAAAACCGAGGTTCATATTGAAGCCAGAAAAAACGTATCGTTCATATACTTCGCTATGACTTATTTTTTCACTTCCCAGGTCAATTCCTTGGGCATCCTGAATATTCAGATTTTCCCATCCAGTGTCCAGGATATCATGGTCCCAAAAATTAAATGTCAGACCAATGGAAAATGATGGCACTATCTGGAGAGCAAGCGCAGGGGAGATGGCATAGAGAGAACCCCTTTGATATTCATAATCGTTGTGGGAAACATCAACTAAAGCCATTGAATCCTGTTCCCTCCAGGCAGTCTGATTCTCCAGGGAAAACTCGTAAAGATGCTGATAATTGATTGAAAAGACAATATTACGCTGAAGAAACATACAAGGGAATACAGCACTGAGATAATTTAGGTGAACAATATCCAGAGGGTGATCTTCAATATCCCCCTCCATGCCTCCGGTTTGATAATTATTTCTGCCTGAATAATAAGAGCCAACGATTGAAAATTCCGGCCTTTTAAGACGGAGCAATGCCGAGGGATTCCAGGAAGCAGCAGTTGCATCATCAGCAACACTGATAAAGGCCCCTCCGATACCTAATGCCCGGGCGCCAGACCCTACCGGGTTAGGCGTTGCCGTCATATCCATATCAGGATAATCCGCATGAACAATCCCGTTCACAGCGGGATACACAAAATATATAGGCCTCGTCAGGATCAAGCTTATGAAAATCAACATGTATTTTTTAAAAACGGGTTTCAAATCACTCCCCACGACGTATGGCATCTATGAAGCAACCCTGCCTTTGCATGTGAACATCGAGCCCATAGGGATAGGAAAACGACATGATCGCAGCTATCGTCCCATTTGATTGACCATCAGAATCCCCTTTATCCCCATCTGTTAAAGGAACCATGACCTGTTCTCCATCGAGAATCTCAAAATCCGTTTCTTGCCAAGTATTGGTGCCTTGATAGGTATAAAAGCGGGCGGAAGGATATACCGTATCCGGCAAGCATAAAAAAATGCTAACGTGCTCATATGATCCGATGCCCTCTACCTTAAAGCTCAAGGGGCTGTAAGGCATGTAATGATCCGTCATCAATAATGATGGAATGCCTGCTGTGTTTGGGTCTAAAAAAACCACTTCCCGAAAATATGGATTGACGTCCTCTAATGGAGCGATTTGCAGGATAATATTTTTCCGGAAAAGGGGATTGGGATCGTAACTCGCAAGAGGCATGCACACAATCGCCTGATCTAAAAAGGCATCGCCCTCATCCTCATCACTCACACCATCCCCATCAGTATCTTTATCATCTATGCTGACATAGAGTGCATCAAAGAGAATGGATGCATCGGCAGTACCAGTCCCCCTCAAGATTATTTGATTCTCTTCGAGAGATCCATTTCTTATATACCCCAGAGAAAAGGAATACATGGGGAAAGGGCGATACTCTATCCGTTGTGAACCAATAAAAAGATCATTCACCCCTTTAAAGATTTCCAAGTAGCATGTAATGTTGGGATCAGGTGAATGCACGGAACTCATGACTGTCAGAGTGGGATTGCCGTAATCATGAGGATAGCAGAAATTAATCCTTACTTCTTGCGGCCTATTATTATCACAGCATGTATAAAGGGCACAAGGGAATCCTACCCAGTTGGGATCATGTTGTTCTATCAATGTACCCCAATCGGAAGGTACTTGATATTCTATTATCCCTTTTTGTATATCAAAAAATTCTCCGAAAGAGCCATCCACATTCCCTATTTGCCAAATGTATGTCATGGCCTGCGCTGGAGGAAAAACAGACAGTATGAAAAACAAGAGAAGGCAATAGCTGAGTGTCAACCGGTCTTTCACTGAGCACTGCCTTTTTTTCTATTAACGATGTAGACCTCATATGGTTTCAATCCATGATTTACCCCTGCAGGCCTTTCAAAAAACCGGTAACTTGTTTCCCATGTTCCCCTCTCATTGTTTCTCATTCTAATCGATTCGATTTCCCAAAGATCGGGTTTTACAAGAATATCCAAAGAAGACGTATCGGTAAAGAAATGGTTGAGATCAAAAAGCCGGGTTTCCATATAGTTAGGATCAAAGGTCTTATCCTTTGAATAACCGGACTTCAAGAACCCTTTAAGAGACAGGATAGGATTATTCAGTTCAGTAAGGTCAAGAGATAATGTTCCCTTTCCAGAGGCATAAATGGCATTGAACGTATTCGACTTCATATGTTCAGAAGATAGGTAAGGAGCTACCCAGGTCCCTGAGTCTGGGTCAAACCAAAGAACCTGATAGGAGATGTACCTGTTCGATATAATATTGGGCATCTCAACAATGGATGGGAGATAGAAAAGGTTTATTCCTTTGTTTAACGGTGCGGTAACAGTCGGATAAATAGGTGAGCTCTGAAAGAAAAGCACCTCATCCAGGTTACTGATTTGATCCCCGTCAAAATCCCCGTTCGGCGAAAAATCCTGAGATGTATTCAGTGAAAGCCAAGGATGGTTCGCATCCCCTTGATACTGGGGATGACCGATTATATCTTGATAATGTTCTATTTCCTCCATATATGACGTATCCTCAAGCATAAGCGGAATGGTATTCGTATCAAACATGCAATTCGAATCACTTAGATCCATTGTGATCTTGTTGAGTGAATCAGGAATAAGTTTGGCAGTGGTTTCAATCGGATCGCCTAAAAAATCTGTCCCTTCAAATATCTGAATAAGGAGATTCTCATACTCGGTCCGTCCATTAAATTTATAGTAATAACGGTCAGGGGATGCAAACCGGTAATTGTTGGGATAGACAAAGTCAATCCCTCCAACCCGTTGGCATCGAACCCCGGGGACCCTGTCTGCCGCGGGATCAATTACCTCAACAAGTAAGGTGGTATGCTTTTCCGCCTGAGGATCCAGGATACCTATGATATACTCTACCCCTTCGGGAGGATAGGTGGATGCCAGGGTAACGTTAAGCAGGTAATAACCGCTCGCCTTACATGAAAAGGCAAGATAGTTGTTGGCAACAAGATACTGGCCATTTTCATGCATGACCCTTTCATTGGGATCAGAAAAAAGGGCAAGCTGGATGAAGTAGCCGTATTCGGAGAGATCCTGGGAATAAATTTCATAGACATGGCCTTCCAGTCCATAAAAATAGATCCAGTCCGTATATTCATGGTAGAAGGTATGCCTTATTGGTGGGGCATTGACAAAAATCTCATGCCGGGAGTCAAACAGGATATCGCCTGGATCATCATCCGGCTCGTACGGATCATCAATGATATTTGTCTCTATCCGGGCAATAGTCCTTTCCATCCATTCAGTCCATGTTTTCTCCATGTCTTCTTTGAGGCTGCCTTCCACCATAAAATAGATATTGTAATATTGATCCCCGGAGCACGCTGAAGCTGTAAGGATTAGGCCGGAATCACTAATTTGCACTGTGTTGGGATCAAAATCAACAATGAGGCTTTTCTGAAGGGAGCAGGAGGGCGAGGAGAGAATGGCCCATGCCCGGTCGATGATGGCATCAGGATTAACAGCAAGTGAAAGCTGGTAATGTATTTCTCCAGGTATCCTTTCGGCCTTGGCTTGGCAGTCAGAGATAAGTGCGTAGTCCTCCCCATGGATGGCAGGCGTACCAAGGTAATAGTTTAAATAGCGGTTAATCGTCTGATAATTGATGAATTTCCCTTTTGGAAAAAGCCCTGGGTTTTGTCTTGTCAGTGATACTGCATTTTGTGCCATGCGGAAGGCCTCGGAAATCGTGGCTCCAGAGAGCACCATTGAGAAAAAGAAGTTGGAAAAGCAGGGGAAATGCTTTCCTTCAAGGGGAAAGAAGAGATGTTCTTTATCGGTACTTGCCATACCAGACCATCTTTCATCCGTTTGGTATGGATCAAACAGGGATAGAAACTGGCTTGAATATGGGGCATCCATAAGAATGAGGAGTCGTTGGGCGGGATGCGAGGGGATCATCGCTCGGAGTTCTTGCGGACTAAGGATGATATTGTGATTGAGATAAAACCGAGGGATATTATTCTCCTCGATCATGACCGTTCCGATAAGGTAGAGAAAGAGGATTTGCTCCTCGCCAAGGGGAGGAATGGCCGTTAGAATTTGGGAGAACGCTTCAAGATCCTCAAGATCCTCTCCTGCGATATGGAGGATATCCCCGTTTTGTATACTCAAACCCTTACTCTCAAGGATTGCCTGTGCTCGCATGATTTGCTCATGGAAATTTTTTCGGACATCTTCCTGCAAAATCTCAGTGGCGCTTGAGATAATCAGGGCCTTTGTTTTGTTCCGGACGGTATCTGCGATACCTGTGTGGTAGGAGGCAATCTTGGGAAGCGTGCTTTTGTCCTTGGCATAGAGGGTTATGAGGTAGTTGGCCTCACTGGGGCAAGGATCGGGAACGGTGATGGTATAATATCCACCATAAAGATACGCACTCGGATCTTCAATATTTGGAGAGAGAGGAAGAAAGGTGGCCTCGGTCACAGCCGCTCCATGGGTACTTCTCATGCTGTTTTGGGCATTTTCCACAATAGCCCAAACCTCCCTTATTCCAGTGAGAGAAAAAACATCAACCATTATATTCAGGGTTCCCAGTCTCCGGTAGGCCTCCACCTCGCCAAAAACCGGCCTGCTTTCATTGACGTAATAGATGGTGTCCTGATCCCATTGTTCGACAAGGTTTGGACCTGAGACGCAGGGGATTTGGTTTCCGGGAGGAAGGGATACTTCGGCAAATGTAAAGGCACTGTTGATGCTGTTGGTGAGGCGCCATTCATCAAAAAAGGGATAGGAGAAGGAGACCAGCCCCTGATTGAGATAATAGGCAATTTGGTTGGGATCGGTGCTGGTGATAGCGATGAGCTTTTTGGACAGGCCAGGGTCCTGACGCTGTTCTATCTCTTCAATAAAACTCCCGGAATAACATGCATCATATAAAAGAAGGATCTTATCCTGGACCTTATCCGCTATGCCGGCAATCTGATCAATCAGATGATGGGCAGACAGTGATTCTTTTGGATTTAGGGTGAATGTACCTCGGCCTCCATGGTCTACAAGAAAAACAAATAGTTCTTTTATTCCACTAGCGGAGTTCCTGATCCGGGCAAGGGGAGAACATCCAAGATATCCGCATGCATTAGGGTCGAACATGCCGTATGTTGGATAACCATCGATTTCATCGAATATCCCATTATCATCGAGGTCTTGGAGAACGTAGGGATTGTAATAGTGGATTTCATCCTTTGTGTACCCCATTGCACGAAGCGTCTTATAAGCGTGATTGGCAATGGTATTGGTGCTCTCCCAGAGATAATCCCCTGTGCCTTTATACCCAGCCGCAATTATGGCCATCATCCCAGTAGCAATATCATAGTTTGGGTCATCGACGGATACCTCTATGGTAATATTTGCTGAAAGGGGCAGGTTTGGATCAGCGTGTGCGATGAGGCTGCAACGGCCATTCTTCCTGGGAGCAACCGAGTATTCAACCGAGTATTGTTCTACGATTTTTTGTATATCCTCCTCAGGGACCAGGATGGCATGGTCTGAGGAAAAGAAGGTGATTCCTATATCCTGGGATATGGGCCGGAAGGTGTGATCCAATCTCTCTCCGATGAGTGTAAGATCGCCGGGAATGGATCTGATAGTAAGGAATTCTACAGGGGTTATCCCGTCTTCTGAGAAATAGAGGCCACAGAATTGGCTCTCAGGTATGGCCATCTGGGGAACCTGGTTGTTGAAAGGCGGGCCTTCAAGCGCCCAGGTCTCAAGCTCATCTCTTGCAAAGAAGAACGCCTCCTTGAGGGATCCGATAATGTGTGAAGCGACCATGTCCGGGCTTACCTCAGGGATGGTGTTGGAACCAAGATGGGGGGCAAGCGCATCAATAAAGGAAGTGGTAAAGCAGTTGGGTATTTCCGGATCTGAAGGTGAAGGTTTGATATAGGAAGCCCCGTTGCCGGTTGCGGTGATTACGGTGATGTCGGGGCCGGTAAGCTCATCGATGAATGTGCCGGAGGCCGCAGATTCGATGATGACCACTACCTGACGGTTGGTGCCCGGGTGATACATGCCTTCATTATCGGTGTAGCCATGCTGGAACGTATTGATGGCATTCCTTAGCTCTTGTGCTGTGATGATCTCATCAGACATAATCAAAAAATGGTTTTCTGCAGCCTTGCCAATAAGGTAGATATAGAGGGGGCCTTCATTGGCGATGTGATCCTGAGGCCAGGTTTTAATGATATTCTGTAATTCCTCAGAGGTGGGTGTTGAATCATCCACGATAAGTTGATTTGGAATACCGTCATCATCTATGTCTTGTGGCGAATCAGGATTAAGGTAATAGAAGTCGCAGGCCATATAATCCTGCTTAACGAATGCATTAACTACATGTTTGGCAAGAGATTGAGTGAGGTTCCAGCGGGATGTGCTTGAGTCAGACTGGCCGGATGCTTTCAGCCTTGGTCTGGTACGTGTTTGGATGTGCTGTTGAGAAAGTGATTTATAATTGATGTCCCCACCTGCAGCAAGGATGAGGTTCCCCTTCCCTTTCGGGGAAGGGCCGATATGGATCTTGAATTTTAATAACCCGTTTGTTTTGTCCGCCACATAGGCATAGCCATCGGTTACTGTTACTCCTGATGCATAACCGGGTGTATCACAGCAATCCCTGAGCACCGGCCTATATTTGTTCTTTACATCGATCACTGCCAGACCACCTGCCCCATCTGCAATATAGGCATAGTCGCCGGATACCGTGACATCCACCATCTCACCGGGAAAGTCGTAGGTCCCAGTAATCACAGGCATATTCGGATAACGTATATCGATTACCTGCAAGCCGCTTATCTCATCGGCCACATAGGCGTAGTTGCCGGATACTGCAATACCCACTGCATCGACGTAGGCATCGCAGGTTCCCACGATCACGGGTGTATACGGGTCACCTATATCAATCACCTGGAGACCACTTCTTCCATCTGCCACATAGGCGCAGTCGCCGGATACTACGACATCCATTGCACTCCCTGGGGTGTTGCAGGTTCCCGCAATTACAGGCATATTTGGGTCACTTAAATCGATCACCTGCAGGCCGCTTTTCCCGTCTGCCACATAGGCGTAGTCGCCGGATACTGCAACATTTACTGCATCACCAGGGGTATTGCAGATCCCTGCGAGCATGGGGTCATTCTTGTTGCCTATGTTGATCACCAGCAGGCCACTTCTTTGACTTAACCTATCATAAACCGCCAAAAGGACGTAATCATCGAATACGGCAACCCCCTTTGCAAAGCCGTGGCTAGTATAGCTTCCCACGAGTAGCGGCCCATTATTACTATCGATGTCAATTACCTGCAGGCCGCTTATCCCATATGCCACATAGGCGTAGTCGCCGGATACTGCAACCCCCTCTGCGGAACCAGGGCTATCACAACTTCCCACAAGCACTGGCCCATGCTTGTTGCTTATATCGATCACCTGCAGACCGATTCCCCCATCTGTCACATAGGCATAGTCTCCGAAAATAGTCCCCCCTCGTGCATAACCGGGGGTGGTACACCCTCCAACGATCACTGGCCTATGCTTGTTGCTTATGTCGATCACCAGCAGACCGCTATCCTCATCTATCACAAAGGCGTAATCATTTGATACCGTGATCCATCCCGCATAACCGAGGGTATCACAGCATCCCACGAGAACAGGATCATTCTTTTTGGTTATGTCGATTACCTGAAGACCATTCCCTCCATCTGCCACATAGGCATAATCGCCGGATATCGCCACCCCTCCGGCAATCCCGAGGGTATTACAGGTTCCCATGAGCACAGGGGTATTCTTTTTGGTTATGTCGATCACTTGAAGACCGCTCTCCCCGTCTGCCACATAGGCATAGTCTCCGGATACCGCCACACTCATTGCAAGACCAGGTGTATCACAACTTCCGGCGCGGAAGGGAGCATTTTTTTGGCTTATGTCGATCACCTGCAGCCCACTTTCACTGTCTGCCACATAGGCATAGTCACCAGATACCGCCACCGCATGGGCAATACCAGGCGTATCACAATTTCCCGTGGGCTCTGGCTCTTTCTTGCTTATATCAATCACCTGCAGACCACTCTCCCGGTCAGCTACATACGCATAGTCATCGAACACTGCAACGTCACATGCATAATCGTGGGTTTGACAAGCTCCTGAGATAGCTGGCATCGTTTTGTTGTTTACACCGATCACCTGCAGGCCGCTATTACCATCTGCCACATAGACGTAGTCACCGGATACAGCAACTCCCTTTTTTGAACCAGGTGTATCACAGGTTCCTATGAGGGCTGGCCCAATCTTCTCCTTTATGTCGATCACCTGCAGACCACTCTCCCAATCTGCTACAAAGGCGTAATCGCCGGATAATGCAATCCCTCCTGCAAAGCCTGGGGTATCACAGCTACAAACAATTTCAGGTTTATTCTTGTTATTGATATCGATCACCTGCAGGCCCTTTTTCTCATTACCCACATATGCGTAATTGCCGGATATAACTACATCCAATGCATAACCAGGGGTTCTACACGTTCCTACGAGTACCGGCCTATCCTTGATGTTTATGTCGATAACCTGCAAGCCCTTTTCCCAATCTGCTACATAAACGTAGTCACCCGATATGGCAATCCCTCCCGCATAATCCCCTGTATCAATGCCTTTCACGAGCTTGGGGGCATTCTTGTCGTCAATGTTGATTACCTGGAGGCCTTTTTCCCAATCTGCTACATAGGCATAGTCACCAGAGACCGCGATTTGACATGCATAGCCAGGGGTATCACTGGTTCCCACAGGCACCGGGGCATTTTTTTCGTGTATGTCGATCACCTGAAGGCCTTTTTCACCATCTGCTACATAGGCGTAGTCTCCGGATACTATTACATACTCTGCAATACCAGGGGTATCACAATGTCCAAGATGATATGAAAATTTGGGATTGTTGATATTTCTTATGTATAATCCTTCCGATCCAACGGCAAGATAGGCATAGATATCTTTATCATAACCACCTCGTTCATTAATCTGTATCGCTATATCAGTGCAATCACCTACAGGGACGAACGATTCTAAGGAAACTTCCAATGATCTATTGTTGGGATCATGGATGCCTGTATTGATACTAAAAACTGCCATTCCTTGCGAAGTAGCGCAAAAGGCATACAACATCCCTAGTTCGCCATTCTCTTTAAATGCCTCGCTCTCTATAACTTCAACTGCACGAAAATAACCATGATTATTGCTCCAATGCCCAACAAGCCCTAACTGAACCATATCTTGCAATGCAGCCTCTATGTATGAAATAAACAGAAGGGACAAAAAGAATACCAAGCAGAGTGAAATCAGACACACTTTATTTTTTTTAGTGAGCATTTTACTGATACACCCAAATCTTCCGAGAAGTTAATTTAATGACATCATAGGTTGACATGTAAATCATTTCTTGATCTTTAGTGAAAATGGGGAAAAGGCTTTTTTGCCACCTCTTCCATAATTCCATCCTTGAATTGATAGCGTTCCCATTAATAAATATTTCATTACAATTAAAAAAGTCTCGAAATCGCTCCATGCGAGAGGGATTGAGAAGCAGGGTATTCGTAATGACTAGAGCAATTTCCACCCTTACTTTGTGATTACATGGTCTCCGATTCGAACGCTATCCAATAGATCTCGTTGTGAAGGCAATGCCACAGAAAAATCCTCTGTCACTTTTTTTACCCGCGCCTCACCCAGAACCGTTTCATTTTTAATTTCCTCTACTTGTTGATATATAAGGACCTTCATCCCCTCCTTTATAAGATCAGCTTTAGTCATACTCATTACCAAGAACTCTTTCGCTTCCCTATCTTTAGTTCTATCCCTATCAGGGGTCTTGTCTAAGATCCTTCCCTGAACCACAGGAAATTTCTCTTTAAACCTTTGGGCAAGACCAGATAGAAGGTGGGACGCATCCTGGGCATTACTCCATCTATTATAGACATTTTCTACAGCCAAGATATTCCCGGTTTCCACCTCTACAAGCCTTGCAACAATATCGAGGCACCAATCCCTGCCATCCCACCATTGCTGGAAAGATCCCACGAGTAAGGTCTCAGCAAAAAGGAGATTCCCCAATCTCGATGCGGTGGCCTTATCAATACAATCGCTCGTAGAGAACATCAACTCGCTCATTACCGTGTCTATCCTATCCCTCTCCACGATTTGGAAACGTTCTGTTCGGAAAAAGGCAAGATATAGCATCTCCCTCAAAAAATTGAGGGAACCGGGAGAAGGGGGTGCAAGGAGTGGCTGTTCTGCTTTATATATCAAAAAGGGCATAAGGGCAAGGCACCATCGGTTCTGTATCCTTTCAATCTCAGGGACACGATATTCTACTGTAATCCCTTTTTGGGCGATTCTTCCATCCTTATCTTCTGCCAGAATGGTGAGGCGGTTTTCCCCCTCCTTGAGCCCCTGAAAAAGACGGGTAAAATAGAAGAGTGTCCTTTCTCCATACCAGAAACGATGTAAGGCATGAAGTAGACCTGCATGCTCCTTGCTGGATAAGAGGGGTTCCTCATTAATCCATAATCCGCTAATCTCACAGGCTGATTCGATCCTCCCCTGGATCACGACAATTGGTTGAAAGACTATGCTCGAATAATGTTCGATAAAGATTTTGGGGATTTTTTCGTATGAGGGGTTGTGTGGCACGAATGAATTATTTGCCGCAATCCTGAAGAGGGGTACATCTTCCTGCCCTGCGGTATTATTATCCGAATTGAAATATTCCGATAAGGGTCCAGAAGATATAGATTCTTTGTTCTCCCATATCATGGCAAGGTCACCTTTGGTGACATTACCCGCAAGGTCGCGTGCCCAAAAACCCGGTGCATCGTTTGGAGATATTTCAAGACGAAACTCCCTCAACCTCTCTCCCCTTTGGAAGGGAATCTCCCGTGCACCTATCGTGAATGCATCGAGTCCGCCAGAATCAAAGATGAGACATTTGATCATCCTCACTTTCCCTGATTGTAGTTCCGCAGATGCATGATCGGTATAGATGCCGGAGGGAGCATCAGGGCCGATAATCACGGTGGGGCCCTGCTGATCGAGTTCAACCAAAAAATCCTTCTGCTGTTCATTTCCTGCAAGGTCGATCACCTTGCAGCAAATCTGATTTTCACCCGGCTTAAGGGAAATCCTCTTTTTGAAGGAGATTACAGGCATTGCAAGGTCAATAAATAGTGGTTGATCATTGATTATGACTGTGGATACGAAATAATCGTCTATCGCTTCACCTGTAACCTCATACATGGAGGCATTGGTATGGAATACAGGCAATCTTCCCTCGTCGTGTTTATGGAACCGGATAGCGGGAGGGGTATGATCCAATCCCCTTTCTTCGAGCCATCTTTGGCGTGCTTGGTTGAGATAATATTTTGCCCTGCCTGAATCCGCCATTTCAAGGGATAATGAAAGTTCTTCTATAGCCCTATTCGGATCCCCCTGATGCAGATAAATGCACCCCAGTTCCCTGTGGGGGAAATACTCTTCCAGAACATGCATCCCATAGCTTCTGGCGTACCACTGGTCCTTATGTCTCTGGCTGATTGCTTGATAAAACTGATCGATTGCCTGATCCCAACACTCACCTTGGGCATAAGAAAGGCCTCTCCTGTAACAGCTATCCCAGTCGTTGCTCATGATCCAATCATTGGTGATTCCGAAAACGCGTCCATCTCTGACACAAGGCTCGGGCGTTTGCACGACGCAACTGGTGAGCAGAAGGATACAGAGGATACATAAGACACCCATAAAGAGGAAGGGAAGGCAGGACAAGGATGATTCGGGCCTCATCATCTACCTCACGTTAGATGCGCCCAAAGAGTGTACGACTTCCCGGCCAAGATTTTGGCTGACCACCTTCAAGTCATCACCATCCCTTACAGAGGCCTCAGCCATAGCTCTAATGACAGATGTTTCAGTCTCCACACAGCGAACAAAGATTTTACTTTCATTGTGCATAAAAGGGAGTGAAATGAGATGATCTCCAGGTAGTGCCATGACAAAGAGAATTCCCTTTGCACCGAAAAGTTTTCCTATGGCAAACTTAACTTGGTTTTCGGTTAGATACGAGGTCGCCCGTTCAAGTTCCTCAAGAACAAAGTCCAGTCTCTCCCGTTCCACAACCACAAAATCGGTTTGGTGCATCCAGAATCGATGGAACTCTTCTATGAAATGTCTCGTTAATGTCTGAGTATGACCATTCATTCTCTTCTCGTGCATGGCAGGAACAATGCATATGGTATATGGGCCATGAGAAGATGCTATCGGATGGAGAGCCTCCTTATATCGCTTATTAAGCATCCCTTGAATCTGCTGCACGATTTGCCATTTCTTTTGTTCCCATTCATGATCAATAGGGGGTATCCCCCTTTGACCGTCATCAGGATGGTAGAGGTTGGGGCCAACCTTGGATATGACGTAAAAAATTAGTGTAAGCGACACCAGTCCACCCATCACTGCTCCCATCCATTTCAGCCTCCACTTCACACTACTTCCTTTTCGCACCGAGGGAGGGGCTTGAGAGGTGCCGAGAGGGGTCTCTCCGGAGGGTTCACTTGCACCCTCCGGGATGCCGGTGCGGCTGGCAGCATATCCCTGAAGGATCACCCCTTCAGGTTCTTGCCGCACCTGTCTTCTCCGGCTCGAATCATCTTTCCTTTTCCGGCCTTTCTCGGGCTCCTCCCCTCCGGTATCACCTTCCTTCTCCTCTCGTCGTTCCAGATAGCAGATGGTGGGATCGCCATAGAGCATGTAGTACGCCCAGATCAGATTGTCCCTGCCATATTCATCAATCAGCCGGAGCCTTGCCCTGCGAAGGCAATCACCTATTGAACTGCGCTCCATCATGAGCTGATAGAAGGAAAGGGCAAGGGCAAAACTGGCTGGGTCGCTGATATCCTGCAGTGTACCGATGTAGTGTTGCACCCCGCTTCGCAGGAATACATTGACAAGATCAAAGGCGTGATGGGTAAACCGGTGAGGTTCCGTTGTGGACCACTCCGCTGTCTGCCCGCTGCGGCAGGCGTTTGAGAAGATGAGCGAGGGAAAGGCCTTCCTCCCCCCGCTGATACGCATGATATCCTGAGCGGTCAACAGGCCGTCCTCAAGATACCATCCGCTTGAACCGGGATCCTCCTGGTTGTAAACGGCATGCCCTGCATAGTGCAGGATGTCGAATCTGGGGAGACGGCGAATGATCTTTTTGGAATCGATGTTGGTGGTCTCGAGATATGTCTCGAGGGGACCACCCCATGCTTCAAGCCTCTGGGAAAGGAGAAGCCCTTCCTCGTATGATGCCGGAAGGTCCTTTCGGGGATCAGCTACAATCAGTATCCTGATCGTATCCCTGAAATCCCGGTCCCTTCCCCTTACCATCGGGTGGGAGGTGGTAACCAGCCGCCCAATATTGTAGCGAAGGCAGAAAAACTCCTCTCCATCGTACAGGATCTCCCACGGTATACCCACCAGGGAATCATCGATGAGCAGAAAGAGATTCCTTGATTCGGTCGAAGCAAGGCGTTCCTTTATCGGCAGCGGGAGCAGGGAATCATAGAGATGCTGGCCTATCTCCTCTAATCGCCCGGCCTTGCCCATGGCCCCCTTTTCGGATGAATGATCGGATGCTTGAAGCAGGGAAAGGGATTCCTGTACCAGGGATTGGATGTCTGCGGAGCAGATACGACCACGGACATACTGCTGCAAGGTGATCTCTTCTCCCGGGTCTTTCTCCTCAAGGGTTATCAGCAATGATTCCTCCGTGCCCTCCCTAAGAACCCTGAGATAAACCGATCTCTCGGAGGTATTCCTGCATTGAAAACGCCCGGGCGTCATTTCATCATCCCCTCCGTGATATCCATCAATACCAGCGCGATCAGGTGCCCCCCCGAGCGTATTCTCACTTCATAGTCACCGGGTGCAATCCCCTTGAACTGAACGATATCGTGCACCAGGGGATGCGAACTGAGTACCCGGTCTTTCTGGACAAGATCCACCTTGATCGGTCCGGCCTCCGGATAGTCAGGGGGTGCTGCAACCTCACAGCTCAGTACGCAGATCCCCTCCCCGTCCTTTTCAAGATAAATCGTGATCGTATATCCCTGAATCCTCTTTGAGATGGGTGGAGGAGCTGTTTCCCTTGTATCGAGGGTGCTGCGGACCGGGACAGGCTCTCCGGCCTTCTTGAATGGAAAAGTCATCCCGTCGGTATCCTGTAAGACCAGGTTCCCATGAACCCAGGCCAGGGAAATCTTCAGGGCATCCGTAACCGCACCGATACCGGAGATGACCTTTGTGCTGACCGCATCGCACACCCGGGAGAGGCTGTCCGTTTCCGGATTTTCCATTTGTTCCACCCGCGCAGTGATAATAAGTAGCCGGCGACAGACGGGACACCGGGAGAAATGATCCTCTGCCTTTTCTCTCTCAGAGGGTGTCAGGCGGGATGCCAGATAATCCGCAATGGTTTCCTCGGAAAGGCAGCCCCCTTCCCTCTCCTTTTCGGGGGCACTCTCCCCTTCCATCCTGGATAACGCATCATGCATCAATCTATCGAACTTCTTATCTTTCATGTTTGTCCTCTCTGATCATTCTTCCCGAATACTACTCCTCCCAAGGGTGAAAGGACAGCAGTGAGGGATTCAAACCCTCCATGGCCGATTCGTGAACACGATATCTCATGAATAACAGACCAGTCAATGATTAATTTATTACACCTCTATTTCTCCTCCCTTAATCTGGGTGAATTGTTTCAACAAGCGCCTTATCTTTTTCTGTATCCTATGCTTTAGCACATAGAGATTTCGAGGAGGAAGATTCATAATAGGGGAGATCTCATTAAATGACATCTCGTCAAGCCAATGGAATGTTACAAAAAGCCGCTCCCGGCTCGTCAGATTCTCTCGTATGATCTTCATAACCCTTTCCAACTCCTCCTGCTCAGCAATATGCCTTTCCACGTTTTCTATCTCCTTATTGACCGGGTGAGCGTTCTCACCCAATGGTACATACCGTGATGTACTTCTGATCAATGCATCGAGAAAATTGAGGGTGGCATTGACAGTGCAGGTTCTCAGCCAAGTTGCCAGGGTGCATCCATTGTCTCCGCGATAGCACCTCAATTTGTTACACTCATTCTCAAGAAAGGAAGACCAGATGGCCTGCTCACAATCCCTCATATCCTCCGGTTTTAGGTCAATCCAATGTACACGGGCAGTCTGGAATATAGTTGCGTTGATAAGACGGGAAAACCGTTCATGGAAGGCCTCCCAGGCCCATTCCTTGCCGTTTAAACACTCCTTCAAAAGCTCTCCATTCGGAATAGTTTGGTTCCGGTCGAGTTCCATCGGCATACGTAGAACATGTAGTTTATGTAATTGTTTATATGAGGGATTCGTGAAGTTAAAAAAGAATGGAAAAGAAACGATCGAAAATCCCCCCCCTAGTGAGACCAGTTCCATACATATTACCATAATAAAAATTTCTGATAAAATCCCTTGAACGGAAAGATGGATTGCAGGGGCGATCTCCTCGGACATGAAATCCCTTTTGTAAGGGGCACTCCGGCCAGCATCGTCACGGCATGTGAAAATGACGGCGCCACCGGCGGCGGGAGAGAGAGTATGTTGTATGGTGCAGGGGGTACAACATGACCTGCCCGTCCGTTTTCATCCATATCGACACTGTCGAAAAAGTCAAAATTGATGGAATCGTAAAAAGTCAGTTTTACCCTATTCTGTCATTCCGTGCTTGAAACGGAATCCAGTTTTTTCAAATACTTCTGGACTCCAGCCTTCGCCGGAGTGACAGTTTTGGCGACTTTTTACGAGGTCATCAAGATTCAGAATCTTAGGATCTCAAGCGTCCTGATTATAATGGTCAGGATTTTTGGAGACTTGCAGAAAAGGGTATGTTTCGACATCCTCGTTGACTGCATAGTGATTTTTTGTACAAAAATCGATTATTAGTATATGGGGCGGTACAAGAGACAATACTATACAACCATCATCAATCATCGGGAGAGATAGAGCAATGTCCATCAAATGCCCGGTTTGTAAGGAATCGGAATTAAGAAGGGTAATGACGGAGCAGGGGGTCATCGTTGATTGTTGTCCGGGATGCAAAGGGGTGTGGCTTGACAAGGGGGAAATCCTTCTCTTCGCAAAGGACTCCGGGCTGATAAAAGAAGAGATAGAAAAGGGGGTGGAGCAGGGACTGCCTTCCGAATACACCTGCCCCGACACCAATGAATCCATGCTTAAAATCCCACTGCTCAACAATACGGTGTTTGCCGACTACTGCCTGACAACCCATGCCCTATGGCTCGGCGGTGATGAGCTGAAGAAACTGGCGCAAAACCCGGTGAAGGATCTTTCGATCACCTTCGATGCAAGGGACCTTGCCCGCCTTCAATCGAACAGGATGCAGGAAAGGCGTGCAGAAGGGGGCAATCGTTCCCACACAACACTCGGACTCCTTCCCCTGCCCAACCTAGCCATCAGGTCTTCAACTGTTCTCATAGGTCTCTACGGACTCCTCGTGGTTGCCCTGATCATGCTGGTTGAATTCGCCGGTCTATCGCCGAATGTCGCCTTTATCATTGGAATCGCCATATGCACCTTCCAGTTCCTCCTGGGCCCCTTTGTCATGGATCTATCCCTGCGATGGTTTTACAAGATGCACTGGGTATCTCCCGCAGACCTGCCTTCGCACCTGAGGGACTTCATCCAGACAACGTGTGAAAGGCACGGCATGAAGTTCCCTCGCATGGGCCTCATCCATGACGGCTCGCCGAATGCCTTCACCTATGGACATCATCCCAATAATGCACGCATTGTCGTCACCCAGGGGATACTGGATCTGCTCAACGAACAGGAGGCAGAGGCAGTGGTGGCCCATGAGATAGGACATGCCAAGCACTGGGATATGCTGATCATGACTGTTGCCCAGGTAGTGCCCCTCATCCTCTACTATATCTACCGAACCGTTATCAGCATAAAAACGGATGGGAACGATGACACGGGCTCCTATCGATTGGCGATCGCCATCGGCGCCTATGTCCTCTTCATCATTTCCGAATACGTGGTGCTCTGGCTCTCCCGCACACGGGAGTATTATGCTGACCGCTTTGCCGGGGAGACCATGGGTGATCCCAATTTCCTGGCCAGTGCATTGGTTAAGATCGGCTACGGCCTGGCCGGACAGCGGCCTGAAAAGGAGATAGAAAGGGGAAAGGGAAAGGCGAAAAAGGGAAATGCCCCTTTGGAGGCGGTCGGCGCATTGGGCATCTTCGATATGCATACGGCGCGGTCCCTTGCGATTACAGGCTACAACAAATCCGGAAGCATGGGAGGAGAGGTGGATAAGGGGAATCTCAAGGGCGCCATGAGATGGGACCTGTGGAATCCCTGGGCGAAATACCACGAAATCCACTCCACCCATCCCTTGATCGCAAACCGGCTGCGGTATCTCAGCAATCAGGCTGTAAGCAGGGGCCTTACCCCGTATATCGTGTTCGATGAGGTCAAGATGGAATCATACTGGGATGAATTCCTTGTTGATCTCGGTGTACGATTCTCCCCCGTGCTCGCCGTGCTTGTCTTCGGTGGATTGTACCTGTGGAATCCCACCGGGCCCTTCCTGGGGTTGGGGATCGCTGCGCTGGGGAGCACCCTCCTCTTCAAGACCCTTTTCAGCTACAAGCATGGCCATTTCCCTGAAATGACCATCGCCAAACTCCTAAAAGAGGTCAAGGTCTCCTCGGTTCGTCCGGTGCCGTGCACCCTAAAAGGCACGGTGATCGGCAGGGGGGTGCCCGGGCTTATATGGTCTGAGGACTTCGTGCTGCGGGACGATACCGGGATTATCTTCCTGGATTACAAGCAGCCCTTCCGGATATGGGAATTCCTCTTCGCCATCTTCAGGAGGGAATCCTTACAAAAACAAGAGGTAACGATCACAGGCTGGTACCGCAGGGCACCTATCCCCTATGTCGAGCTGAAGACCTTGAACACCCCCCTGAAGCAGCGAACGTGCTATGTGTACCACTTCAAGCTTGCCTCGGCCGTCGTCTTGACAGCAATCGGACTTTTTGTCATTCTGGCAGTCTGAGGGTTCTGAGAGACAAAAACAGCTTGGGCCCTCGTGGCCCACAAGGAGGAACCATGAAATTATTGCGACAGATCGGCTCTCTGGCCTTCGTGCTCGGGCTTTTCAGTGTCGTATTCGCCGGGATACCCTGGTACGTCACCGTTGCCGATGATCCGGTTTTGCCCTGGTGGTTCAGGATATCGGTGTACTGCCTTCTTGGCGGCATTCTTATAGTCATGCTGACCTTGGCCGTCGAACAGCGGAAACTCAAAACATCAGGAGAAGGATTGCCCCTCAGCGAATCCAAATCCAGTGTCTTGTTATTGAATTCCGATGAAATACCCGGCCGAACAATCACCGAGACACTGGGCCTCGTGCAAGGTCATACCATATTCGCCATCTGGCTTGGCAAGGATCTGTCCGCCATAATTCGATTGGTCCTTGGCGGCGAGCTGACCGAGTATGCAGAGATGATGGGGAGGGCCCGCACCGTAGCCACGAACAGGATGATCGCCAAGGCCGAATTCATCGGAGCGGATGCGATAATCAATGTCCGCTATACCACCACCACGGTCATAGGAAGTGCGGCTGAACTTCTGGTGTATGGTACGGCCGTCAAGCTGAGTAAATAAGCAGTTCCCCCAAAAGGCCTATGCAGCGTTTGGAGATTGTCTCGATATCCTGTTTGTTCCGGCAATCACGGGACCGGAATCAAAAAAGGGTACTTTTATCAATGAGCGGCTCGATCGTCCGAAACCGGACATGAACCATATCGACTATTTGCCTTCGGATAGGATCTGATTTGTCAACCGGGTGCGCACTGCCGGGCGCACAAAAAAGGAGGCATCTTCCCTGTACGACATACAGAGAAGATGCCTCCCTCCTATGTCACGATGTGTTAAAACATCCTTCAGTAGAGGACTCGACAAAAACCGCAAGATAGTGCATCTATTC
Source organism: bacterium (assembly GCA_049472355.1). Lineage (GTDB taxonomy): Bacteria > SZUA-182 > SZUA-182 > DTGQ01 > JAFGSM01 > JBLIRM01. The sequence continues at coordinate 23,605 of JBLIRP010000030.1, forward strand.
TACGGTGATCTCCACCTCGAAGACATCCTGCGCAGTGGTGTCGCCGGAACGCTTATATTCCAGTCTAATGGTGGTAGTGCCGGTATCTTCGGCCTTAAAGAGCCATTGTTCGGTTCCGGCAGAGCCGAGTGCATATCCGCCCTGATAATACTGGGCGCTTGTATCCGAAACAATATCGTCATCGAGTTCGCTGGTATCGAGTTCCCATCTGTAACCGGTTGAGACATTCGATGACAGGATAATGCTTATGGTGTCTCCTTCATCCACGGTAAAATCGTCACCGTCGTCTCCGGAATCAAGATCGAGATCCGCATCCGCATAGTTTGGCTGAGTGTAATACGGATACCCACCGCCGTAGGGATAGCCGCCGCCGTACGGATACCCGCCGCCATAGGGATACCCACCGCCATAATAGCCGCCACCGCCGTACGGATACCCGCCGCCGCCGTACGGATAGCCGCCGCCATACGGATAGCCGCCACCGCCGTACGGATACCCGCCACCACCGTACGGATAGCCGCCACCGCCGTACGGATAGCCGCCACCACCATAATACCCACCGCCGCCATAGGGGTAACCGCCGCCGCCGTAAGGATAGCCGCCGCCGTAAGGATAGCCACCGCCACCATAAGGATAACCGCCGCCGCCGTAAGGATAACCGCCGCCGCCGTAAGGATAACCGCCACCGCCATAATAACCGCCGCCGTAGGGATAGCCACCGCCGCCATAGGGATAGCCACCGCCGCCGTAGGGATAACCGCCACCGCCATACGGATAGCCACCGCCATAGGCGTACCCTCCATATTGGGGAACTCCCATATACGGAGAAAACTGCGCATGGGCTGCCGTCACAAGAAACGCGACCGCACAAGCAACGACCAGCATACCGACCAGGAACAGGCAATTCTTCTTTTTGGAGAGCATTGACTTTGTACCTCCCTGAAGGTGATAGGTGAATAAGCCCGCAACACAAAAGGCCGAATGATCCGTTTTCATAAGGCTTGAGAGATTGGTATGGCCTTTGGAAGTACCCTTATCAAACAGTCCCTTGGTTGCATAATATTAAGACAATCTCTTATTACACATAAACGATGTACTGTTTCGATCACTATAGACGATAAGACCATCTAAAAATTATGGCGGAAGGTTTTCTGCCTGAAAAGTCTTAGAACGAAACTGCCATCCGCTTTCTTATCATATATTATACCATATATAATGATTATTACCCAATATTGCCGAAAAAGAGAAAGGGGGAGTAAAATCGAGATAGTTATGAACCAGATCGAGAGGAGAAGAGAATGTTAAGAAAATATTTGAATCTTGGCACATTTCTGTTAGCTGTTTTTTCAATCTGTCTTATTATGCAGGGCTGTAGTTTTTTCAGGTATATGGACGGAAGCTCCAAGGGAGAAACGAGGCAATTTCATACAAGCGAAGAGAAATTATGGGCTGAAATCCAAAATGAAAAGCAAAAGCTGGAGACCTGGATACTGGAATTGGAATACCGACTGTCGAAATATGACAGGGACATCAGGGCCATAGAGGACTTGATCCATTTAAAAAAAGGGAAACCACAAAAGGATTCCGCAGGGGCAAAGAGCGATATCGGTACTCTTAAGATCAAGGTATTAAGCGGGGATGGGGACATAGATTCCGCTCATAGAATGGCCAGCCACCTTAAACAAATGGGCTATACGGTAAGACTGGTCGATCATGCACCCACGTCGAATTTTACCCATGATACGGTTTTCTATGCCCTGCGGTCTAAAAGCGAAGGAGAGGCGCTCGTCGCCAGGCTGGGAGGGAACACGACGCTTAAATTCATAAGCTGGCCTTCGCAATACGATCTTATGGTGGTGACGGGCAAAAACGATACAGGGAAATAGATTCGTATTTATCTTCTTTAATGCTTATGCTACCATGTCGGCGTGAGTTTCCTAACACGCGACATACGTAAAGGAATAATCGACGCCGGTCTCATACTGATCATCCTCTTCTCCCCTCTCGCCTTTGGCTCAGTGCACATATGGGCTTACACCCTCGTGGAATTGATCGTATTCTGCCTCTTGATACTGTGGGCGGCACGAAAGGTTCTCTCTCCCCACGATATGGATGATGTCGGCGGGACCAGAGAATTGACCCCTGTTTATATATCCTTCATTATATTCTTCAGCTTCGTGCTCCTCCAGATCATTCCCGTTCCCCCACAGGTCATACGATTTTTCTCACCCCGGGCCTTCGATCTCTACAGCATGGCAATACCCGGTTATGAGAAGGACGCCCTTTGGAGAGGCCTGAGCATATATCCCCATGCGTCCACAATAGCCCTAATCAAATATGCTGCCTATGCCGGTGTTTTTTTCTTGGTAACACAGGATATACGGGAAAGAAAGAGAATCAACCGGCTCGTTATGGCCATGATTTGTGCGGGATCCTTCGAGGCGATATACGGTTTATACGGTTATTTCAGCAAGAACTACTCCATCTTCGGATTCAGCAGGATCCATATGCCCGGTCCTGCAACCGGCACCTACGTAAACAGAAACCACTTTGCCGGATATCTGGGAATGATCGTCTTTGTAGGCATCGGCTATCTGCTGAGCACAATGCCCATGAAAATCAGACAGGATCGCGGATGGAGGCATCGGTTGGTCAGTCTCTTCAATAGCGCGAAAACACCGGAAAGGGGGCTTGTTTTGATCATGATCATCACCATGATCCTGGGAATCATCTTCTCCCTTTCCCGTATGGGGGTGTTCAGTTTTGTCGTTTCCCTATTACTGATGATCTTTCTCGCCCTTGTCAATAGGCAAAGAAGGATGGTCAGCATCATCTTTATCATCTTCGCCCTTGGACTCAGCGCTTCTCTGTGGTACGGCCTCGACCCATTGATCGACAGATACCATCACACGGCTGAATCCTATATCAACCGGGCCGTGGTATGGGAGTCCACCCGGAGGCTTATTGAGGATTATCCCGTAACAGGGAGCGGCCTCGGAACCTATGAGTCCATCTTTCAGAGGTATAAGCCAAGGGATTTCAGTCATCACCTCCTGATCTACGACCACGCCCATAACGATTACCTGGAGATTCTCTCCGAGGTGGGAATCATCGGTATCCTGCCCCTGCTGTTCGGGGGCATCTACTTTCTCATGTTACTATTCAAGAAATGGATCAAGAGCGAAAACGGCCTTTCCACGCAGATCTCCCTCGGCGGCATCGGGGCGATGCTCTATATCCTCCTGCACAGCCTGACCGACTTTAATATGCATATTCCGGCAAATGCCATGACCCTGTGTATTATTATGGGATTGAGCTATAACAACCTCTTAAAAGACGAATGTAGAATGTAGAATGTCGAATGTCGAAGTGTTGTGATGAAAAGACTATTCTTTATACTATTCATCGGTTTGTTGATTTGCACGGGTTATTATTCGGCTCGTCAGTGGCTGGCTGAAATAACCTGCCCGATACAGAAGAGCTTTATACGGGAGACCCGGACCCTGGACTTCACGGGTGATATCCGGGCAGAGAGGCTCCGCTCCTCGATCCGCTTAGCCCCGGGCGTTGATGAATACCGTGTACTGTTGGGGAAATACTACGTTTACCAGGCATCAAGGGCACGTTGTTCGAAGGATAAAAGACACCTCTTAAAGCAGGCAGGGGATGAATATGCACAGGCGCTCCTTCTCAACCCTTCCTACACGGAAGTCCTGGCATACCTTGCCTGGGTGGATTGTTCTTCAGGCAGGCCCTTTGAGGGAATAGGCAGGCTGGAACGGGCGATACAGCTTGATCCTCACAACTATTTCAATCACCTGTTCTACGGCATCTGCATAGCGAACTTCATCCGTACGCTTCCCTCGGGACTCACCGAAATGTATTGCTACCGCGCGGAGGAGGAGTTCAGACGAGGCCTCGATCTGCATCCCGGCATGGCAGGTCAGCCAGCCGTACGTACGGGAAGGGCGAGACTTTACCTGGAAAAGGGGGATAGAGAGGCAGCCATTGCCCAGCTGGAGGGAATCAGGGTAGTCGATGCAGCCACACTGCCCTGCCATCTGATGCGTGCGGACCTGTATCTGCAGGCAGGCAATGAAAAAAAGGCCATCGGAAGGTACATGGACCTGTGGCAAAATCCCGATCTTAGCCGGGAAGAGAAGGAAATGATCATTGACTCGTTGTCCAACCATGCCGGGGACTATCCGGATAATGGCGAGCTCAAATTTCTATTGGGCAGGATCTATGTCGAACAGGGGGATTATGACAAGGCCCGGGGAGTGCTGCACGAGGTAGTCAGTGTCGAGCCCGGCAATGCAGAGGCGCACTACCTTTTGGGCCGGGTTTATGAATACACGGGTGACAGGCAGGCGGCTTACGAGGCATACGAGAGGACCCTTCACTATAACCCACGCCATCCCGATGCCTCACAGGGGATTATCAGGCTGTATAAGGAAATGGATTAAGCGTGACCCTGCCGGGAGGATCGTTTTCGTTCGGATTCATCATGGCCGTATGAGGAATAATAGTAGTACTGGTAGTAGCTTTGCTGCCCCATGCGTATATCGTTGAGCACCGCTCCCAGGAGATTCGCCCTGACATCCCGTAGCTGCTCCATCGCCCTGGCGGTCATGTCCCGTGAGGTCTTTCCCTCCTTTATAACAAGCACAACCTCGTCGACCATGGCGCTCAGGATGACGGCATCGGTAATGGCAAGGACAGGACAGGTGTCGAAGAGTATCTTGTCATACCTCTCCTTGAGCAGTTCGATCATATCCCTCATTGTTTGGGACCCGAGCAGCTCCGCAGGATTGGGGGGGAGGTGACCGCACGTAATGATCTCCAGGTTGGGAATATCCGTTTTCCGGACGACCTCCTCCAATCGAGATTCCTCTACCAGCAGATTTGACAGACCAATCCCCTTGTTAAGCCCGAATATCTCATGGATCCTCGGCTTTCTCAGATCGGCATCGATGAGGAGTATCCTGGAATCGGCCTGGGCCATGGTAACGGCCAGGTTGGACACGGTGAGGCTCTTCCCCTCGGAGGGCCCGGCGCTGGTCACGAGCAAGGTCTTCTTGTTCGCAGTCGGGGAGGAAAAGATGATGGCGGTCCTGAGCCCCTTGTAGGACTCGGCGGCGTTTGATTGGGGTTGATGCACGGTGACGAGCATGCTGTCTTGCTTGGAATCGATTCCCGGTTGTGCCTTGTACGAAGGCACCGGCCCCAGATAGGGGGTCTGAAGATACCGCTTTATGTCCTCAGGGGTCTTTATACTATTGTCCAGGTATTCAAGGAAGAAGGCAAAGGATATGCCACCGAACAGCCCGACAAAGAGGGAAAAAAGGATGGTGAGCAACCGTTTCGGTTTCACCGGCGACTCGGGAACGATCGCCTCATCCAGGACCCGTACGTTGGTGCGCTGAATGCCGCCCGTTATCCCCGTCTCCTTGAGCCGGGTCAGCAGTATTTCATACATCTGCTGGTTGATTTGCACATCCCTCAGCAGCACATTGTAGGTAATGGCCCGCTTGCTCAAAAGCTGGGACTGATCCTTGAGCTCGTTGAGGGCCTTGGTCAGGGTTGTCTCCTTGGCCAGGGCGATCTCATATTCATTCTTCAGAAAATTCACCGCCTTTTTTATCTCCGTATTGAGCTTTTCCCTGGTGGTCCGGAGCTTTTCCTTGATGCTGATAATGGTGGGATGCTTCTCACCATATTTCTTGGAGAAGTCCGAAAGCTCCTCGGTCAGGCGGGCCTCGTCCGTCTTCAGGCTCGTGATGAAGGCATTGGAGATAACCCGGGGGATGGATTCGATCATCTCCGGACTATCCTGGATGGCCCTGGCCTGATTGTACCGCATTTCAGCCTCGACCCGCGCGTTTTCCGCATCCAGCACGTCGGAGTTAAGCTCGGCGAGCTTGGCAACGATAATATTCTCGCTCTCCTTCAGGGATATGATGTTGTACTCTTCCTTGTACTTATGCAACAAAAGTTCGGATTCCTCCAGCCTTTTCCGTTGCTCTTCTATCTTCCTGGACAGGAAATCAGTTGCCCCATATGCGGCCTCGACCTGTGTCTCCAGGTTATCTTCCATGTAGCTCTCCACTATCCCGTTGGCGGCCTGTGCAGCCAGTAGGGGGTCCTCCGACTCAAAATGTATCCTGGCAAGGCGCGTGTTTCTCACCGGCTCAACTGAGACAGAGCCGAGGAACTTTTCGACCAGTCCCTCCTTATCATCCGGTTTTGCCCCGTGCCCGCGCTTTTTCTCACCCCTTCTCCAGAAGAAAACGGCCCCGGTGACATAGGATCTCATTCCCCTGGAGCGCGGATTGAATGCATGGTTATTCTCGAGATTCAATGCATCGATCACCCTGGCAGCCAGGAACCTGCTTTCCAGGATCTTGTATTGGGTCTGATAGAAATCCTGGGAGGTTGCATCCACGGCATAAAGCTCCTTAAAATCCACGATGTTAGGATTTTCCTTTTCTATCAGGATCAGGGTGGTGGCCCTGTAGATGGGGACCCTGGTCAGGGTGTAAACGATTCCCAGGGCAGTGACAAAGACGACGATGGAGATGATGGTCCATCTGCGCTTGTACATCACCCAGAGATAATCCTTGAGATCTATCTCCTCTTCGTACGTCTCTTCCATGAATTCTCCCTAAAAAAGGCACTCCGGTACCACAATCGTATCATTGGACTGGACCAGCTCATCCAGGCCGATCCTCTTCTCCGTCTCCTTGCCGTCGATTATCCGCACCACCCTTGTCCGGCCCATGGCCGCCTTTTCCGTTGCACCCCCGCCGATTGAAATCGCCTTGCGCACAGTCGTGCCCCTCTCCAGGATATACTTGCCCGGATTCTTCACCTTTCCCATGATAAAGAAGGATTCGGCCTGGGGGATAAAAATGGAGTCACCATTCTGAACGTATATATTCTGGCTGAGATCACCCTCCAGGGCGCTGCGTATATCCACCCGTATCTGTTCTCCCACCTCCGCCTGGTTGGAGGGGGTGATACTGCGCCGTTCCTCCACCCTTTTGGGACGGACGATGACCACCTCCCTGCCGGCATCAGCAGTAAGTCCTCCTGCCATCGATATGGCCTCGATCAGGGTGGTCCTCTTGGTGAGATAATAGGTGCCGGGCTTGCTCGCCTCTCCGATGATGGTCAACTTCTGACTTTTGTACTCGAGGACCTGGACCGTTACCTGAGGATTGATGATATAGCCGTTGGCGAGTTTTTCCGTTATCCTTGCGGCCAGCTCGGCGGTCGTCAGCCCCGCTGCCTTCTGCTTTCCAATGAGGTGAAAGTTTATATACCCGTCCAGAGAGACCGCCACCCTGCCGGACAGGTCCTCGTTCTTCCACACCGTGACCTGCAGCACATCCTCGGGACCGATCAGGTAATCGTTCCCGAGTTCTTCCGGGTATGCATGGGAACAAGAGAAAACGGCAAGAAGGACCGCAATGAGAAGTATCTTTGCCCACGTATGAAAACTGCGAATGTTGAATGTAGAATGCATGAAACTACGAATGTCGAATGTAGAATGTCGAATGTCGAATGTCGAAGGAAAGATAAAACTGCGAATGCTGATTGTTGAATCCAGGATGCAGAATTTCGAAGTAAATTGGTTCTTCTCTTTTTATCTTATGCAACAAGCTCTATCCTCCCGCTCGATATTCTCCGGTTCATCTGTTCCAAAATTCTTACTTTATTTTCCCTTCTGCGGTTCGACATTCTGCGGTTCTGCGGTTCTGCGGTTCGTCTCTTTACAGAGCAGCACCGATCCTCAGCATGGTCTTGTTATTAAGCTGATCCCTGGAGTCGTCGTTTGAATCGGTATCTTCGTAATCATACGAAAGACCCGCATAGAGCCATCTTCTGATCCGGTAGGTAAGCCCGATACCGAAGTGGCTGACGTCATCCTCCCGGGCCAGTAATGCGGGATCAAGATTATCATATTCGTGCGCGTGATACCCCGCCGTTATATCAACGTCAACTCTATTTATAACCCTTAGGGCAAGGGCAAGGCTGAGACCGGTGTTCGTGTAATACGAGCTTCTGGAATAGACGGCATTACCACCGTACTCCGTCTCCTCCATGGAACGACTGATGATGGTCCTGAGTCGTGTCGTTTCCGAGATCGCATAGGCGATATTGCCTGAAACCGATCCTATGTCTTTGTCTTCGTAAGGATAACCGCTCGGATCAAGGGAATTGTCAAATGACTTCTGTGCCCATCCTGCCTGAAGTCTTCCGCTGATCTTGGCTGTCGCATCCCACTTTAAACCCGCATTTACTGCGGTTTTCTGGGAATCCTTGTCCGTGGCCTCACTGGGGCTATCAAAATAGTCCGTCATGGTTGTGCTCAATTCTACGAGTGCGGATGTCTTGGGAAAAAATTTATAATACACGGTAGCCCCGATGGATTCCTCTTTTCTGTTGATTGGTTCATTCACTGACTGGTCATATTTCAAATAGAATTGCGAGACATTGACTTCGAGTAACAGATTGGATCCGGGAAATTCATAACCAACCCCGCACGATACACTATTGAGCCAATGGCTTGCCCTGATCCCGCCGGTTTCAGATCTCGGGTCCTTGGTATCTATGTACAACTCCTTGACATTCAATGAGAGACCCATTGGAGAATTCAGGTTTAACTGGGCATTAGCGGTATGAGACGTATAGTCTTCATCGTTATATTCCTGGTACTGATGTATCCTCGCCGTATACCCCGCATCCAGCTTATAGTTTGTTCCTGCGCTTACGGATACACCCGGAACAATGGTAGTTATGGAGTCGCTTTTTTCATCATTCGGCGCATTATAGATATTGTCATCCCATGTCTCTTGAAGCTCTAATCCCGCACGGATCTTGGCTCCCTCTATATCAAGTACCCCCTGAGCATATGCCGGGGTATTGATGCATAACCCACCATCACGGTACCCACAGGGGACAACCAGAAGAAAAAAAAGACATACAATGGTGAAAAAACAAAAGGTTTTTATTTTGAACGTGTCCATGGCCCTTTCCTTTTTGGCAGGTTTATAACAATCAATTGAATACCGGTTAAAAATTGAATATGGCATCGGGAATGTCCGATTTGTCAGGATATTGTTTATTCTCTTCTATCCCCTCATAATTACAAGGTTGATTTATAAAATCTCGTTGCTTTGCATCTCAAAGCATAATGTTTTGTTATTCCCAATCCTTTCCCTTCAACATTCAACATTCTACATTCGCACTTTTATCTTTCCTTCGTCATTCTACATTCGACATTCGTTCTTTAATGCATTCTCAATTCGCATTTCTACGCGGATGGACTGGCGGTGAGCAAATCCTCCGAATCCGGCAGAGAGGGCAGTTCCTGCACAGGCGGCAGCAAGGGCGCCTCTTCCATGGGCTCTCTCACCAAGACAGGCGCCTCTTCCTCCATCACTGACTCTGCCTCTCCAAGGGAGTCATCCACAATGCGGGCTATCTCTTCCACTTGGGCAAGATTTCCCTCTTTCGCAGTGTCCTTCGCATTTTCCGCGGCAATCGCGGTTGTCTCGACAATCTGCTGAATCCGGGTGACTGCCGCTTCCGCCCTTTCCAATGATGCGGCATCCTTGGCAACGGCATTCAATGCTATTTCAGCAAGGGCATCGGCATTGGAGGTATAGGCGGAAACGGCATCGGCCATGACTTGAACCGCCAGTGCCCTTGACTTGGCCATATCCCCCTCCAGATCCTTTATCCCGGCAGCCTCCTTTTCAATCTGTGAAGAGAGGCCTTCAATATGGGTTTCCACATCCTTGATCCGTGTCAACACCCTTTGTGCAGAAAGGGCGATCTTTGCATCCCCTGCTACATGAGTCATTACCATCAATGAAATGGTTTTAATGCCGGCAGTGTTGGCAGTGGAAACGCTGGACTTTGTTTGTGCCACCGCGGCCTTGGCCAGGGCCTGGTCGGCATTCGCGGCCGCCTTCACCTCTCCGGACACCTTCGTGGCCTCACGTGTAACTGTTTCAATCTTATCCAGGGTCTGTACGATCTCTTCCACTGCCCTCTTGGCCTCCGCCGTGGCCTCGGTGTCTCCAAAGAGCTGCGATTCATTGAGGGCCTCTTCGGTTGTCGTCAGATGTGCCATGGATTCCTTGACGTCAGCCTCACACCGGGCAACCGATGCCTCTGCAATCGCATCAGCCGCGTCTTTTCGTGCGGTTTCCGTTTTCAGCATTGCCGCTTGATCGCCTGCGATCCTTGCTGCGTTGAGAAGCTGGTCGGCACGGGAGGCGGCCACATCCGCGGATTCATGGGTCAACACATTCTTTAACGCGGCCTTTTGCAATGGCGAGTTATCTATTTGAGGGTTTGACTCAGGCAGCCGTTCGGTGGTCATATCCCGTCGTGTCATGGGCTTGGGGTTCGGGATTCGGGTATAGTTGTCACTGGTAATCATGTCGCCGGTGATGAGACCACATTGGGTATCTCCATCCATTCCCACAATGATCTCACCGGCTGCACTACTGATTTTTGAGGTAAAGGATGGCGTCCTCAACGTGACGAAATGGTCTTTCTCAGGTTTAATATCAAACCAGGCCCTGCCCACCAGGATATTTACCTGGTTGGTGGTAATGAGCTTTTTATTGATAATCCCTATGATATCCCTTTTCTTTACGAAGCTGAGGTTCGAATCGACATCCAGCCGTAAAGTGCCCCCGGAGGTCAGGCGCATCTCGGCCCTCCCCTGTCTCGTCACCACCTTGTCCGTGCTGAAGAGGGGATGGGGAAATGATTTCAGCCGGCTCCATCTTCCCTTGGTCCTTACCAGCACTTCGCCCGAAGATGCAATGATTTCTCCCATTTGCGCCTCTCGTTTGATCCCCTGCGCGGAGGCCTTGAGAGGAAAGACGAGGGAAAGGGTAACTGCGATAACAAGGAAGGAGTTGAGAAATGGTTTGCTTTTCATGGTATATGTTCCCTTTTTTTGAAATGGGTTGCTCTATGTTCAGCGCTCTCCGAACAGAAACACCTTGTATCACCATCTTATTATAAAGTAAAAAAAATAGAAATAAATACTATAATACTAAGCAATGTCTTATGAAAATTGGTGAGACATAAAGACAGTGAAATAATTATCAATAAATTATCCATTTGTCAAATGCAATGTGCAAATGCATTCATTTATTCGACAGTTAGCTATAGTTGAAAAAAAACCGGTGCCTATGGCGAACGTATCGGGCAGCTCTTAAGCATAGAGATACACCGGAATACTGAGGCCCCGCCGGGAACTTCTTCCCTGATAAAACAGCGATTACTACTTACAGTATCCCTTAAAGCACTTGTTGGAGCAGCACTGGCTGCTGTTCTGACACGGCTCGCCATTCGGGAGGCACGCAGCACAAATTGGATCCCTGGAACAGTCGGAATCATCGCAGTCTGTTCGAAGGTCGCAATCGTTGTCCACACCATCGTCACATGTGGAGCCGACAGTCTCACTATCCGGTGGGGCTCCGCAATCATCCCGGCAGGTGCACGAGTCCTCACCAGGATCGCAGGTACCGTCGCCGCACAACGTCGGAGCGCCGCAATCTATACTGCAATTGGAGCCATCCTCTTCACCCTCGCAGGTACCGTCGCCGCAGCAGTACGATGTTCCGTGCGATTCGTCCGTGCATAACCATCCGGCATCGTTGCACCTTGGATCTGTGCAGCCCTCGGCGGCACTGCAGCAGAAGCGATCGCCGGGTTTCCCTGTCTGGAGGCCGTTGCAGTCCTGCGGGCAGGTACGGCAGTCCTCCCCATCGGCAATCTCGCAGATGCCGTTGCCGCATTGTGCACCGTCATGGCCGATGCATTCATCCGGGCAGCTATGGCAGTCCTCGCCCTCTTCGCATACCCCGTCGCCATCGCATATCGTTTCACAGGGCCCCATGGCGGAGAGATCGGTCTCCGAGAAGTCCTCCGGCCGGCCCTTTCCCTCCGAGAGGCCGGCAAGGCCGTCAATCGAGGCGATGGCCAGATAGCTGATCACAATGGTCCCGTCGAAATGCATTTCTATCTGGAAGGTGTTTGAATCGGTGGTGTTGCACTGCGGTACGTTCTGCCAGGTCACCACTGCGCGGTCCTCGAGTTGCCTCCAGGTCACCGTTCCCTGAGCGTTCGGATCCAAGTCGTCAAAGAGCGCAGAAATGCGCGGCAGTTCAAAGTGAACGTCAAGCGACTCCATGTAGTCGCGGTCGCCGCCGGTGAAGGTGATGTACCCATTGCTGCCGACATAGAACGTTCCATACCTGGTGCCATAGAGCGACACCGTTTTCCCGCTGAGCAGGCTCACACTCCTGTACGAATCATCCGAAAGGCTCACTATCGTCCCGCCGCCCGGATTTATCGGCAGATCGGCGATCGCCTCCACGCCGCCCGAGTAAAAGTCGTACGAGCCATCCGGCGTGAAGGTCAGGCGCAGGTAATCGAGGTCATTGTCAAAGGGGTCCACAAAAATCTCGGTGAAGCAGTCGGGAATATCATGGGTGGTGAACGTGTAACACATTCCGCCGTTGTTGTCGCTGACCGCATTACCTGCCTCGTCCCCGGCATCCAGTGCATAGAAGTATGATGTGTTGTGCTGCAATCCCATGAGATTAATCGTATGGGCCGTGGGAAATCCGCCCTCCGTTGCGGTCTGCGTCAGGTTCCCGCAATCGAGACCGTACCGTACCGTGCCGCAGGCAGGCTCGTCCGTATCAAAGGTCACCGTTGCGGTGTGCGTGGCGATGGCGGTAGTCTGAACATTGCTGATGGCCGGAGGCGTGCAATCCACAACGGCGGTAGCGGTAACAGGAATATCCCTGCCGCCCTGGCCATTGTCGGCATCGATATAGGTGGCGGTTATCGCATCGCCGCCGGCAACCAGAAGAATGCCCGCGCCATTTTCGACAGCCACCGGAATCGTCCCGCGAAATTCAGCGGTCCCTGCGGCGGTCTCGGTCAACTGCACCATCTCGCCGTTAGGTTCGGAATCGGATGCGACCGTGACCGCAACCGTCTCGACCGCGCCGCTGTCCGTGTTCAAGTCGCGGTCGATTACCTCGATGGCGACCGTGGCGGAACAGGCATACCTTGATGCATCCAGGGCAATGACGCCCGCGGATGAGCACGCAATCAATCCAGGAGATGCACACAACGAGAAGGGTTGCGGGCCCTGCGGCACATCGTGGCCGTGGACCTCGATTTGCCAGACACCGGATTCCGGATTTTCCACATATACCTGCTCGATGTTGTTGACATGATCGGCCTGTGTTCGCACCGCCGGGCTGTCGGGATTGTACTGGTCGAGTGTCCAGGGATAGTGCCGGATCGATGACGGGCTGAAGACCCGAAGATCGAGGTCGTTCACCAGGGCGGCAGTCACGTTCGGGGTCCCCGGTACGTCGTCCCAGGCCATGGTGACCTTCAGCGCGGAATCACCGGGACTCACCAGCACTACAACGGAAAAGACGCCGTCCTGATCCACCTGGTCCTCGAGGAAGTTCCCGGTCCGCATGAAGTCGATGGTCTTCTGAATCCGTACCGACCCATACCCGAATCGATAATCCGGGCCGAGATTGCCGAGATCCACGGCATTGTGGGCAAGAAGGATCTTGAGGGTGGAATTTCTGAAGTCGGGCTTATCCGGGAACCGGGCACGGAAATCCTGCAGCAACAACGAGGAAAGTCCGCACACGGTGGGAGATGCCATCGAGGTCCCGCACATAACGGTGTAGGCGTTGTCGCTGCCCGACGAACATGAGGTTACCCCGCGATCCCCGTCGATCTGGCAGCCCGGCGCAGAAATGTCCGGCTTTATCCGCCCGTCGTCCACCGGGCCCCAACTGCTGAAATAGGTCATGGAGTCGTCGTTCGAGTTGAGTGCGCCCACGGTGATGTGATTCTTTGCACCGGCGGGCGGTGCGGTGCTGTAATAGTCCCCATAGCCCTCCACGTCACAGCGGCTTCCCTGCCTTTCATTGCCGTTGGCCCAGATGATCCGGAAGGGCGTGCCGAGGGAACCACGAACGATCGCGTCGATGAGTGCCGAGGTGACACCGTAGTCACCCTGGATGTCACAATCAAAGCCGTTTGGTTCCGTATTCGTGCCGATGGAATTGTTGGATATGTCCGCACCATACGTGTTGATGGCCTCGGTGTAGTCGGACTCGATGTCCCCCGGGTTACTGTAAAGAAAGATCCCGGTGCCGTCGTACTGGAACCCATAGGACTCCATCAGGACACCGGGGGCGATTCCCGTGTAGGTGGGATTGGCCACCCCTGCACCGCCGATGGTGCCGCAGACATGGGTGGCGTGATCTGCCATTCCCGACAGATCACGGACTGCAAGGCGTCCCTGGAAGTCGACGTGCGAGGATCGAGCAGTGCCGGCGTCGTAAACAAGCACGGTAATCCCCGAGCCGTCGAGGTCGTAAGGCAATGCCCGGACGATATCCGCCTCGGTGATCTCCCGATTGCCGTCGTTCACCTCGCTCAGCCGGG
>JBLIRP010000031.1:0-37965 GCA_049472355.1 bacterium
GATATCTACACCACCTATACCTATGATGCCATGGGCCGTAGGCTCAACGAAACAATGAGCGCCGGTGGCTTAAGCCTCATTACCACCAATGTGTACGATACATCAGGGAGACTCCTTACCAGCATCGATCAAGCAGGACTCATTACTTCATATAGTTATGATCCGGATGGGTTGGTTACCACGGTGACACGGCCGGGTGGTGCAACCGAAGTCACTACCAAATACCTTGACGGCCGGACGAAAAGCGTCACCGGCACAGGGGTAATTGCGCAATACTACGAATACCGCATCAATCCGGATAGTTCTCAATGGACCAAGGTATACACAGGGAGAGAAAACTCTCCCAGGTGGGAGAAGACCATTACGGATATGCTTGGGCGTACGGTACGCGTTGAGAGGCCGGGATTTCAATCCATTGGCATTGAAGCAGAAGAAAGTACTTACGATACTAAAGGACAATTGATAAAAACAACTGCCAGCGGTTTGGCTGATACCCTGTATGAATATGATGAGATAGGAAACCAGATTAGAAGCGGCCTGGATGTGAATGCCAATGGATCTCTTGATCTTGACGCCAATGATCGAATAGCCGAAAGCAAAACTTATTATACTGTGATCGGTGGTGTTGTATGGGAAGAGACAGTCCAGCATGTCTATGTCAAAGAATCCGATGCGAATGCCGCCATCACCGGTATCCGGAGGACACGATTAACCGGTCTTGGTCCCGGCACAAATACGGAAGAGGTTATCTCGATCGACATCCACGGAAATCAGACCATAACCCGTGTCGTTATCGATCATAATCATAAGACCGAGACCCGCATCATGGATTATCCTGACTCTTCAACCAATGAGGTGTCCGTGAGCGTGAACGGCCTGCTTATTTTTTCGCAAAGCAAGACCGGAGTTGATACCACCTACGTCTATGACGCCCTCGGAAGACAAACCGGCATCACCGATCCGCGCATCGGCACCACCATTACCCATTATAACAGTAAGGGCCAGGTGGACTATGTGGAGGACCCCGCAGGGAACCGCACCCGGTATGAGTACGACCCTACGACAGGGCAGAAAACGGCTGAAATTGATGCGCTCAACAAGGCGACCCGCTATGCATACAATGACCTGGGGCAGATCACGCATACATGGGGTGATGTCCCCTATCCTGTCCACTATATCTATGACATCTATGGTCAGATGAACGAAATGTATACCTATCGTGATGGAACAAACTGGAACTCCGAAACCTGGCCCTCTGAATCAGCAGGCACCGGTGACGTGACCCGCTGGCATTACGATGAGGCAACAGGCCTTCTGATTGCCAAAGAGGATGCCGCAGGAAAGAGTGTCACCTACACGTATACCCTTGGCGGAAGGCTTGCTGCCCGGACATGGGCGAGGCTGGACAGTGGCAGTCCACTCGTGACAGCCTATTCCTACAGCTCAAGCACCGGGGAACTGCTTTCCATCGACTATTCCGATTCTACCCCGGATATCACCTTCAACTATGACCGCCTGGGACGGCAGAAGACCGTTACCGATGCCGTAGGCACGCGTACCTTTGCCTACAATAGCTCCTTGCAGCTTCAGTCGGAAACCATCACCGGCCTTTATGAGAAGGTGATCACCCGCACCTACGATACCGGCGGGGTACCCGGCCAGAGCAGCGGCTTTACGCTTGGATCGGACGGCATATCGGATTATAGATTGACATATGGCTATGATGATGCAGGCCGCCATTATCAAGTCGGATGGAATGTGCAAGGCAACAGCGGGACGGCAACCTACTCCTATCTGCCCGACTCGGATCTTCTCCATCAACTGACCACGGACTCCGGGCAAAAGACAACGTATTCGTATGAACCGCATCGTGATCTTCGTACCCAGGTGAAAAATGAATTTAATACCCAGGTCATCTCGCAATATGACTATGAATACGATCCTGTGGGCCGGAGGATTTCTGTTTCAAACAGCGGCCAGGCATTCTCTGCCGTTACCAATGCCTTCAATATTTATCAATACAACAATCGAAGTGAGCTTTCCGAATCTTCCCGTTACTTAGGAGAAGATTTATCCAATATCAGCAATCCGGTTCAATCCGAATATCGTGCATATATCTATGATACTATAGGAAATCGGACAGAGATTGCTGAAGCAACCGAAACTAAAAGCTATACGACCAATGCCCTAAACCAGTATATCCAGCATACGATTCCCGGAGATAGCATAAGCAGTTTTACCTATGATGATGACGGCAACCTAAGAGGAGTCACAAGTGATCTCAAATATACATTATATACCTATAATGCTGAAAACCAGCTTGTTGCAGTCGAACCCCAAAATCCCACAAATAGTGAAAAAAAGATTGAATGTATATACGACTACATGGGACGGCGGGTAATAAAGAAATCATATAGATGGAATGAAGTTGCATGGACTATTGACGAAGAGATTTTGTTTATATATGATAACTGGAATATTATCTCAGAAATAAAAAATGGGGAACAAATAACAACTAAATACTATGTCTGGGGCCTTGATCTGAGTAGGTCACTGCAGGGTGCTGGTGGGGTAGGTGGACTGTTAGCTTCAGTGGATATAGGATCATCCAGTACCTATTATTATCTTTATGATGTGAATGGGAATGTTGGGCAGTTGGTGGATAGTGGTAGCGGGGAAATTGTGGCTCATTATGAGTATGATCCATTTGGGAATGGAATTACAGTGAGTGGCAGTGTAGCTGGGGAAAATGCGTTTAGGTTTAGTACGAAATACTTAGACGTTGAGACAGTATTAGTCTCTTATGGGTATCGATATTATTTTCCTGAGTTTGGAAGATCGATAAGTAAGGACCCACTTGAAGAGAATGGTGGCGCAAATTTATATGCCTTTGCTGGAAATGATTCTATTAATTCTATTGATGTAATTGGCTTATGGAAATGGAAAGATGGAAGGCGTCAAGGAAACTCGAAAGCAACAGTTATTTCTGAAAAATGCGCTGATCCTTATAAGGATTTGGCAAAATTGGTGCATCTTGACTTATCTGAAATAGCGATGTGGCTAAAAAGATGGAAAAAGAATGCTGAGGTAACCGAAAATGAAGAATTTTTAGTTCCAAATACTTTTGTCATTGCAATAGGCGAAAATGAAGGCCGTATATCACGATTTGCACTTGCTCAAAATATCATGGCACTTACAAAAGCTTTGGAACGTAGAGGGTTTCTTGTTTTATGGTATGATCAACAAAATGGTGGTAATATGCAAAATGTAATTGGTAGCACAATAAATGATGATACATGGGGATATGCATTTTTCGGCCATGGCAATATAGCACTTAGAGCATGGTATGATTGGAGAAAAGATCCTGTTTATGCTGCTGTTAATGGTACTTTTCTTTGGGATATGGAAAATTTTCAATTTATCGGGCCATATCATTTAGAAAGAGACTTTAAATTTGGGTTAGGAATTAATTATCATTGTTTTGCTGATGAACAAGAATGGAATATGCTTTCAATAAAATACTATGGTGCGAGAGGATTATCTGTTATTTCAGGAACAAGAACGATACGTTGGTATGGAACTTGGAATGGATTAGTTGGGAAAGCGACAGATTAAGAAATTGTAACGATTTATTAAAAAAAAGTTCATCCAAATATGAATATTTGGTTCTCGTATGTCTATGAATTGTGTCTATTTTGTTAATCAGTACAATTAATTTAGGACTTTTTCCCTTAAAGGAAATAGCCTTCCCGTCGTATTTGGACGTCTATCGTGACGAAGAGGAAATAGGTATATTATTTTACAATTTTTAAGATATTGAAATTATTAGTTAATTATTTAGGCGCCCATTTCCGTATGAAACAAAAAGTAAAATATGTATATAAAAATAACAAATAAAATTATCTATATATTTCTCTTTGTTACCATTTTCTTAGGATGTGATAATATAATTTTAAATAAACAAAAGGCTCAAATAGCCTTAAATAATCATTACGTTACTATAATAATCTCAAAATTAAATTATTATAAATATAAAAAGAGTACATTACCAAATAAAATAGATGAATTAAACGATTACGACATCATAAAAGATATTTTGTTAAAAAGAGATGTCTTTTATAACAGAGATGGATTTTTAGATCATTCAGGTAATTTGTGGCTTATAGTTCTTTATGATAAAGGTATGCCGAGCTCTCTTTTTGTCGGTAATTTAAATGATAATAAAATGATTCCAAGAGAAGAAATTAACTTTTCCCTTGTAAAAATCCCGTCTGACTCCAAAATAGACACTAAAGAAGAAATTTTTTAAGAAATTATCAGTGCGATGGAGCCATCTTATGGATAAAAGCAGAACGTTATGATGAAAAAAGTCATTAAAAATAGAAAAGAGGGTAGTAAATATACAGCAAAGGTACTTGCTTTAAAAAAAATGGCTTAAGCAGCTTCCTGCCGTTAATATATATGCTGCAGGCCACTGAATCTCGAAACAGGAATCACCGTTGTCCCTTGTCAAAACCTCATCCGACTCCAAAATGAACCTTAATCTATTCTATTTTTAAGCATTCATTATTGTGATATAAACATCCACTGCATAAAAGCCAACCTAAACGATGAAAATATTCACAGAAAATATAAGGGAGGGGAGAGCTATCCCATAAGAATACTTTAAAGATACTTGTTTTTAAAAAATGAGCTTAAGCCGCTTTCTGCCATTCATATGTATGCTGCAGGCCACCAACCCGTGAAATTGGCGTCACCTTGCTGCTTCAGAAGGCTTATGTTTTATTGCCCGTCCCTTTGGTGTATTTCTATATAGAGATAGATGACACCGATTATTATTGTAGTAGTCAATATATCCTGCTAATACCCGTCTTATATGCCCTTCGCTCAGGACAATCATATGATTGAGCAGGTCATCCCTTGCTGATAAAATCCGCCGTTCTGCGATACCATTCTGCCACGGAGCCTGATAGCTGATTAGTTTTGGTTGTATATGCATATTCCTGATGCACTGTTTGACCTGCGGTGAGAAGATGCTGTCTCGATCAAAGATCAGATACCGAGGAGCCGAATCAAAGGGAAACGCCTCCCGCAGTTGCTGCATCATCCAGTCTGCAGAAGGATGCCCGGTTACATTGAAATGAAGGATTTTTCGTCTTGCATGTTCTATAATGAAGAAAACATACACAAACGTGAAATTAACGGTTGGAACGACAAAGAAATCCATCGCTGAAATGGCCTCTCGATGATTTTTCAGGAATGTAGTCCATGATTGACCCTTTTTCCCTCGCCATTTGGTAAATCAAGTCTCTCATTTCTTTTGTGGTCATCCTTCGACCACACTTTTTCTGGGAGGATATTTTTGTCCAATGCCTTTTAAAAAGCCTCCTTTGCCAATGGATAACCGTTTCAGGCTTTACAATGATCAAGGTATCAGTCCATTTAGACCATGATTTTTTTAACGCAATCCAGAAGAAGCGATCCCGTTCTTTTATTGCTTGTTGTATCTTTTTGGCCTTGTATGTTGAAAGCTGCTGTCTCAGTGCCAGATTTTAAATAATGAGGTCGTTTTTTGATGTAAAAACTGTTTTAGAAATTGTTGTCAAAATGATTAAGATCTCGGTTAGAACTCGATACATTGACAAAAGAATACTCCTTTTGGAATTTCAGAAATTGGATATTTTTGTGGTGTGTTTTTCTATGATGCTCAAAAATCATTATGTTCTATATAACTCGTTAATATTGTTTAATGAAGGCATTTTGACAGGACATAATTATTTTTTGTAAACAACTTTAGGAAAAATAAATAGGTCATATTCATCTTCAATTTTGATACATTCTTTATGGCACGTTTCCTCAACTTGATCAATAGGTAAATCTTTTGGAATAGTTATTTCGAACGTAAAATCTTCATCCTCATAATTATGGATTGGCTTTATTTTTATTCCCGGATACTTCTGGTGAAGGGAATTTACCAATTTTGTGACAGCCTCTGCAAGGCTTTTTTCAACGGCTATTGCCTGAGGCATTTTTTATCTACCTCCTTTTTTATCAATAATATTTATAACTTGTTCTACTACCTTTAGCAGTTCCTCTAACTTATTCTCATCTATCTCTAAGGCATCATAATCACTCTTAATCCTATAAGAGTAAAGCTGCCTTAAAGCTAATCGTTTATCTTCCAATAAACCTGGGCCAGTTTTGGGATGATTCGGTTCAAACCAATATCCCCTAATAAAATGTTTTATTATGGCAAGATGTCGCCACATCTCTCCATCTTTGAGAGTACCTAAAGCTGAACATTGCTTGATATGAAGCATAATACGCCCTTGATTCACAGCTATTGAATCTTTTCTGGTTAAATAACTCAATGGCATCTTCAAGATATTTCTTAGCAGATTCCAACCGGTACTTTATCATAAGTATTCTCTTCATTCTTTCTTAAAGATTTTGATATTTAATGTAAGATCAATTTAGTAAGGATAATAAAATAATAGCAGATTCTTATCTTTTTTTCCAAGGACGACTGTCATTCCTCTGGCACGCAGTGGACAGTGGCCTAGACCGGGCGGATCGATTCCCCACGGTGGGAAAAGACCATTACAGATATGCTTGGGCATACGGTACGCGTTGAGAGGCCGGGATTGCAATCTGCTGCGATCGAAATAGAGGAAAATTTCTACAATGCCAAAGGACAGCTCAGTGGATGGACATTTTACATATCCGGTGATCCTGAACGGTTTTGCCACATGAGTAGGGTAGGGGAAGTCAGAACCGTGAAAGAAAATGAGAACAATCATTTGGGATAAAACATTCATTGAATTGTTGTATATTAGTCCATTCAAAGCACAGTTTGAAAAAATTTAGAACCTCTTTTCATTTTTTGATATATATCCCTTGAATATTTTTCTGAAATCCAATCCCTTGAAAAAATATGCGGTAAAAAATATACTGTATTGACCCCCCCTTTTCTCCCCATATTTCTGGATAACGAGACACGCATGGAACATGAGGAAAAGAACACAGCACGGCTCAAAGCGGAGCTAACGGCGCTCCGTCGCACGGTTTCCTCATTGAGGAAAGAGAATGCACGACTCAAGCGCGACCTTGAATGCAGCGGCGCCAGGATCCTCAAGGCCGTGTGTGCCGTGTCCGAGCAGTTTCTTCGCTCCGCGCCGCAGGATGACAAGGTTATGCAGGATATGGTGGCTCCCCTTGGTGAGGTCACCATGATGAGCCGTATCTCCATTTATGAAAACACCGTCGGGGTAGATGGTGATCTCCTCACCAGCAAACAGTATGAATGGGCTGCCCCGGACATCATCCCCTCCCATGACGTGCGGAGACTGCAGGTGTACTCATGGAAGGACACGTCCTTAAGGCGTTGGAGGGATCTCCTTTCACAGGGCGGCATCATTTACGGTCCGGTGAAGGATCTCCCGGCGGAGGAACGCGATGCCCTGGGGTTGCAGGATACCGTTTCCATAGCAGTGCTTCCCATTTTTTCAGGGAGAAGGTGGTGGGGATTCATAAGATTCGAACAGACCCGGCGGAAAAGGGAATGGTCGCCGACCGAGGTCGACGCCCTCAAGACCGCAGCGGATATCCTGGGTGTCCTCATTTACTGGAAACAGATGATGGACCAGCGGAAGGAGAGCGAGAGGAGATTCAGGAACCTCTCCGAAGAGATCTCCGATGGGGTGGTGGTGATCGTGGACAAGAGGATCCGATGGGTGAACAAGGCCTTTCAGGACATATTCGGGTATTCGCACCAGGAGTTGATCGGAAAGGGCCTCGATTTCCTCGTTGTTTCCGAAGAGATCGATGATATGATCACCATGATCGAACGGGAACTGCATCGCAGGAATCATACCGCCTACACGGAGATTACGGCTGAGCGCGCCGATGGGGTGCGGATCAGCATCGATTGCGTCGGCAGGAAGACCGTTTTTGAGAATGAACCCGGCATACAGCTCCTGGTCCGCGATGTCACCAAGCGCAAGCAGGTTGAACGGGCGCTTCGCGACAGTGAGGAGCGGTTTCGGGTCATTGTCCAGAATGCCCCGTTTCCCATATCCATTTTCGATTCCACCGGCATATACCTGTATACCAACAGGAAGTTCAACGAGGTCTTCGGCTACACCCTGCAGGATATCCCCACCGGAAAGCGATGGTTCGAGCTGGCATTTCCCGATCCAGAATCCCGTAAGGCAATCGTATCCGCCTGGAAGGCCGACTTACGAGAGCTGCGCAAGGGGAGACTCAGGCAACGGCTGTTCCCCGTACAGTGCAAGGACGGAAAGACACGCCAGATCATATTCAGACCGCTTCCCATGAGCGACGACAAGCTGTTCGTCATCTACGAGGATATCACCGATCGTATGCTGGCCCAGGAGGAGATCTTCAAGGCAAAGGAGTATCTGGAGAAGGTCTTCAACAGCGTGACGGATGCGATCATCGTGACCACCCTGAAACGGAGGATCGTCACCTGCAACAATGCGGCTGAGAGGGTATTCGGCTTCCACACGGAAGAGATCGTGGGCAGGAGCATCAGGACGTTGTTTCCGAACAAGGCGGTGTTCAAGGACCTGATCCGCAGCACCGCGAGAATGATCAGGGAGCAGGGTTATTTTGAGAAGGAGGTCACCTTGATGAGAAAGGATGGGAACCTCTTTCCCGCGTCCCTGATATCCTCGCTGTTGATCGGCGCCGATGGAAAACCCACCGGGATCGTTGCCGTGGGGAGGGATATCACCGAGCGAAAGTTCGCTGAGGAGGCGAAGGCAAAACTCGAGGCCGAGCTTTGCCAGGCCCGGAAGCTGGAGGCCATCGGGACGCTGGCAGGAGGTATTGCTCACGATTTCAATAACATCCTCCTGGTCATCCTGGGATACATCGAACTGACCATGGATGCACTTGGCATGGGGAGTCCTGCCCTGTCGAACATGGAAGAGGCAATGAGGGCGTGCACCAGGGGAAAGGAACTGGTGCGGCAAATCCTCACCTTCAGCCGAAAGGTCAAGCAGGAACGGAAGCCCGTGCAGATATACCCCATTGTGGCGGAGGCACTCACCTTTATGCGTGCATCCCTGCCGAAGACATTGGAAATAGTGCATCACATAAATAAAAGCTGCGGCGCAGTCATGGCAGATCCCACCCAGATCCACCAGATTGTCATCAACCTGTGCTCCAATGCCTTTCATGCCATGAAGGGGCATAGGGGGACCCTGACCGTGACCCTGGATGAGATTGATATCACCCCGGAGCCCATGCGCACCTGTCCGGATCTCAAGGAAGGGAGATATGTTCGCCTCACGGTGAATGATACGGGCTCTGGCATCGAGGCGGAAAACCTGGAGCGGATCTTCGATCCCTTTTTCACCACCAAGTCTCCCGGCGAGGGGACCGGCATGGGACTGTCCACCGTTCTCGGCATCGTGAAGGCACACGACGGCGTCATCACCGTCTCAAGCCAATTGGGCAAGGGGACCACCTTTACGGTCTATTTCCCCTGTCTGGGCACGCGGGCGAAGCTGTGTGAGTTGAAGCAGGAACCAGTACCCCTGGGAAAGGAGCGCGTGCTCTTCGTGGACGACGAGGAGCCGATCACCATAGTCGGGAAGAAGACGCTGGAGCGTCTCGGATACCGGGTGACCGCACTGACCAGCAGCGTGGAGGCGCTGGAGGTCTTCCATGAGAAGCCGAACGATTTCGACGTGGTGGTCACCGATCAGACGTTGCCCACCATGACCGGCATGGAGTTTGCCAGTAAACTGAAGCACATACGCCCGACCATCCCGATCATTCTCACCTCGGGATACAGCGAGGTGATAACCGAGGAAACGGCAAAGGCGGCCGGGATTCGGGACTTCATCATGAAGCCCTTCCTTGCACGGGACCTTGCCACCGCCATTCGAAGGGTCATGGACCAGGATTATATCGTTTAGGCCCGGGACCTGCCCCTGATTCGCAT
This sequence comes from bacterium, assembly GCA_049472355.1. GTDB lineage: Bacteria > SZUA-182 > SZUA-182 > DTGQ01 > JAFGSM01 > JBLIRM01. The sequence continues at coordinate 9,974 of JBLIRP010000031.1, forward strand.
TCGCAAACAGGCGCCAGGCAGCATTGATGACCCGCATGGCGGACGATGTCGTCGCACGTGCCCCTGCTTCTCATTCGGAAACGGACATGCGGTATCACTCGCAGGAGGAGCCGAATAATGCCTTCGATTATCCGCAAGGGATGGACAACCCGCATAGCCTTCATCCTCCTTCTTGTCCTCCTGTGGCTCGTTTACCTCTCCTGCAGCCGGGCCTTCTGCGTCCAAGGAATCTCCTTTCTCTGTATGAATGATTTCCATGCCGCGGTTGAGCCGTTGAGCGCCGGGTGGCTTGAGAGGGCAGGCACGGCTGGAGGGGCCGTTTGCGTGGCGGCCCATGTGGAGCGGTTCCGCAAGGACCACCCGAACACGCTGTGGGTGGTGACCGGCGACGTATTCATGGGGCACTACCTCGACTCCCTTACCCAAGGGAAGGCCATGATCGAGTTCCTGAACCTGATCCCGCCCGACTGCTATGTCCTGGGAAATCACGAGTTCGATTACGGTCTGGACGTGCTCGCAGAACGGATCAGGGATGCCCGCTTTCCCATTGTCTGTGCCAATATCCGGAAAGGGGAGGGGGGAACCCTGGTGAAGCCCTTTATTATTCATGAGATGGAGGGGATACGGGTCCTCGTCATCGGGGTGATCTGCCGGAATCTTGCAGAGATCGTGCTGCCGGGCCGTCTGGGTGACCTGGAGGTCACCGATCCTGTTCAGTCCATCCTGCAGTGCACCGATAGCCTCGACAGCACGATTGACCTCACCGTTGTGCTCTCCCATTCCGGCCTCTCCGCAGACCGAAGGATCGCTGCCGCACTCCCCCCCTCCTCGGGGGTGGATATCATCATCGGTGGCCACAGCCACGACCTCATGGAAAAGACCGAAACGGTGAACGGCATCATCATCTGCCAGGCAGGCTCAAAGGGACGATACCTGGGACATCTCGCGGTGGATATGGAACCGGGAAAGGGCCTGATCACGGCGCATTCCTGGGATCTCATTCCCACCCTGTGTGAAGGTATGTCACACCCGAAGGTTGCACAGTGGCTTGAGGGGCGGCTTCAAGGGACCGCCGGAGGAATGGAGGAGGTGATCGGCACCCTGGAAGGGGAATGGACCAGGGAGGCGGAGGCAATCGAGTGGCCGATTGCCGACTTCGCAACGGACGCCATTGCGGAGCAAACAGGTGCGGAGATCGGGATCTACAACCGGGGTGGTATCCGGAAGGGTCTTTCCGGCCCGTATATAAGGATCAAGGATGTCTGGGAGATGTTCCCCTTTGGAAACCACTTGGTACAATTTTGCCTCACCGGACGGCAGGTCAAGATCCTCCTGGAGCGGCACCTTTCCTTTGCGGGAGAGCACCTCTTTTTCTCAGGGGGCTTGCGCTACACCTTCAACCCGAAAAGGCCTTCGGGTGCCCGATGTATCAGTGCAACGGTCAACGGCAAACCGCTCGATCCCGATCGCCTTTACACCATAGCAACCGTGGAGTTCCTGTGGGGTCATTCGGGAAGCGCATTCGGCCTGAGACAGGCGGCTATCAAGGAAAACGGGGGATTCAGGGAGTATCCCGGCCTGATTGAACGGGATATCATCATCAACCGCATCAAACGGCTCAAGCATATCCGCCCGCAAACGGACGGCCGGGTGAAGGTCGTGACCGATCCCCTCACCTTCCTGTTCTTTGATGGCGTTCCCTTTCAATCACCTGAATTTTTGGCACCCTTTCCCGCGCGATCCGACAGTTCCAGCCAATCCCTCGCCACCCCTCCAGTCATCCCACTACCCGCGCGATATCCCGGTTGACTGAATCGCCAAAACATGCTAAAAATAAGGTGTTTTATGGAGTCCAACGAATCCTTCACGAAGAGCAACTGCCGATCGATATGCGCCTGTAGCTCAGTGGATAGAGCATCGGACTTCTAATCCGAGGGTCGCAGGTTCGAATCCTGCCAGGCGCGTTATTTATTTCTTTACCTGAAATGATTGTCCCAAAGGTTGGAAATCCGAAACATCTTGTCGAGCAAGTTTATCACGAATTTTTTCAAATCGACGTATAGTTTCTTCGGAATAAAGACGTTCCCCACAGTGTTGACAAACCTCGGCTCGGACTGTTACCACTGCAGTGTTTTTTCCGCCACGAAGAAGTTTTTCCACTTCCTTTTCAATAATCTCCCTGCCACAAACGGGGCATTTTTTAAAGGCTACCATCTTTGGATCTTCTCTTTCTCCAGTTAATCCAGAATCTTGGGTCTGGGCAATAGACAGTTATCAGAACAACCCACTGATTTTCAGTATTGTATCCCCAAACAGAATGTATTGGTAGTCGCGCAGAAGCAGAACTCGGCATCTATCGGGTACGTCAACGACTGCAAGGACAACACGGAAGAGAAACACGCACGAATCAGAATCTGAAATAATCTGTCTTGTTTTTCAATCTGTAATTGATTGTATATAATTAACAATAAATCAATAGCTTGATCTATCATCCCCAAATTGTCGCCAACACGTTGCATTGATTTTTTTAAAAACATAATGAAACCAATGGATACAGCGTCTGGTGTTCAATGGATTTTTGTCAAAAAGGGGATTCAGACAAAAATTTATTCTCATGGTATAAAGTGACGACTTTGATCACTGTTTCACCCCATTATGAAATATTTCAGCCCCAGTACCACAAGGTATTAGAGCCCATAGGATACCGGAAAGGGGGTGAGGTATAAGGCCAGGTAACCGTTTCGAGCAGCGTTTATCTCTCATATTTTTTCACTATTTTCATCGAAGTTTCCTGGTGAAGATTCCAAAAGGAGGCTCAAGAAAATGCGAAAGTACGGAATTTTTATGTGTCTGATTCTGGTCCTTGCCATTGCCCTTTGTCTTGGTGCTGTTAATCAGGCTAATGCCTATTATGGCGGCCTTGGTACTGGCTTGTACGGCGGCCTTGGTACTGGCTTGTACGGCGGCCTTGGTACCGGCTTGTACGGCGGCATTGGTACTGGCTTGTACGGCGGCCTGTATGGCGGCCTTGGTACTGGCTTATACGGTGGCCTGTATGGCGGCCTCTACGGCGGCGGTATATCATATAGCTCATACAACCCCTTTAATTTGACGTATACCTCTTACAGCTACAGCCCGGGGCTCTTGGGTGGTCTGTACGGTGGTCTGTACGGTGGCCTGTACGGCGGCCTGTACGGCGGCCTTGGTACTGGCTTGTACGGCGGCCTTGGTACTGGCTTGTACGGCGGCCTCTATGGTGGTCTCTATGGAACCGGTCTGTACGGTGGCCTCTACGGCGGCTTATCCGGCATATATTAAAAGCGCTCAACGGGCCTTATGGCGAGCCTGTCATGTGCACGATCCAACTCACATGATGACGGCCCCATAAGGATCGCGCTGCTCATAAAGAATTGGGAACAGGATGGTTATCCCAGTTGAGGGCAGTTTTCGAAAATACCTCTGCGTAGATGCAGAAGCTATTGTTTGATCATTTCACACCGCATACTGTCGGTTTAATCCGGTGGTATGCGGTGTTTTTAATTGCACATGGGATCATCGTTATCTCCATGAAGACGTTGTAATCATATCCCCCCAATCTGCCGATCATCGCCTATTTCATTGTTAATTAATGAATTTTATGCTACAATAAATAAAATGACGCGAAGGGGAAATTGCTGGTCATTGTAACTCCCCTTGTTGATGAAGCTCGTTGCCACGGCATTAATGTTTGGATCAGCGAGAGAGGTGTCCGTTCACCCTATTTGTATGATACCCGGGAATCAGCGATGAGAAGATCCGTTGGGCTGGCGTTTTTTTATTGCTCCATGATACCCCTGCTCATTGGAACAATGCATATTCCTTCGAGTTGTGCGGAAAAGGTGAACCCGGAGAGTGTGAACCTGTGGATATCGGGCATCTATGCAACACAGCAGGGGAGAATGAAAAGGGACCGGCTGAAGGAACCGTCGGCCCGGATGCACGGGAAGTGTGCGACCCCCGTCATTATTCACGCCCTGTCGCATCCGGATTGGATAGAGAATGAGAACCTCTTCATCCTCCATCGTCCCGATGATCCCGCATTTGTCCGTTATTATTCACCGGATGCCTCCTTTACCCTGACCTATGATACGCCGGAGGGGCACTTCAAGCTGCATTATGCGGAGTCAGGGATTCATGCGGTCTATGGCGCGGATGGAGATCCGGATACCGTCCCCGAGTACGTGATCTCGTTCGGCGCCTATTTCGAACAGGCATGGGACCACGAGGTCGATCAAATGGGATATGCGCCTCCCCCTTCGGACGGAACCGGGGGCGGGGATGAGCGGTTTGATGTGTATATAAAGAGTATGAACTACTACGGGTATACCTCCGTGGAAAACGATCATCCCTATATCGTGGTGCACAAGAACTATGTGGGGTTCGAGTCCAACCTGGACCCGGAAGGCCCCAGGATCGGGAATATGAAGATAACCGCGGCCCATGAGTTCTTCCACGCGATACAGTTTTTTTATGACGACTGGAATAATGACTCCATATGGTGGGAGGAGAATACCGCCGTGTGGATGGAGGATGAGGTGTTTGACGAGGTGGATGGGTATCTGAACTATCTGGGCACCCCCTTTGATGACCTGAATGAAAACCTGCGGTGGGACAATGGTGAAGACTGGTACCGGCACGACGGAACCTGGGGCGGCACGGAGGGGAGGGACCTGGAGGTGTGGTTCGAGGCCCCGCATGTCTCCCTGGATTCCGAATACGCCAGTGGATTCAAGCGATACGACTATGGCGGTGTGGTATGGGCCAAGTACATCGGCGCCGTGTTCGGCGCCGAATGCATCAGGGACAGCTTTGTGATCGCCGATTATAACACGGATGCCGTGACCGCCCTGCAGCAAACCCTCCAGGATTACGGCTCCTCCCTGGAGGAGGCGCATGCTGACTTCAGGGTGAGCGTGCTCACCCTGGATCCGGCCGTTTTCGAGGAGGGCGAAAAATATCCCCTGATCCGCCACCAGGGGAATTATGGGGAGTATCCCCTGAGCCTGGATCTTGGGGATGACATCTCCCACCTTTCCTGCCGGTACATAGGGATCAAGGGCCCTGCGGGGAATAAGAAACTGGTGATCGATGTGGACGGGCAGGACCAATCCCATTTCGGGATCGCCCTGGTGCTATTCAAGGACCAGGGATACGAGGTGCGCTCTATTCCCCTTGAATATGAGGAGGAGCAGGTGGGAAGGGCCGAAATCATTTCATTCGGCACTGAGGGGCTCTACAAGCGGGCCACCCTGATCCCCATGAACCTTTCAACGCATCAGGACTATCGGTCGATGGATATCTACGTCCAGGTCCATTCGGACGCGGATGGCGACGATGTGGATGATCCGCAGGACAACTGTCCCCTGGTGTATAACCCCGATCAACTGGATACGGATGGGGACGGTATCGGCGATCCGTGTGATGCATGCCCCGCCGATCCCGTTCACGATGCGGATGGGGATGGCTTCCTGGTGTGCCAGGGGGATTGCAATGACCTTGATCCTGCCGTGAATCCGGGGGCCGAAGAGGTGTGTGACGGGATCGACAATAACTGCAACGGGCAGACGGACGAGGGGTGTACGGTGTATTACCGGGATTCCGATAACGACGGATTCGGCGATTCGGAAAATTCCATTGTTGCGGTTGTCCGGCCCGAGGGGTATGTCATGGACGATCAAGACTGCGATGACGGTGATCCCGCTGTGTATCCGGGTGCGCCGGGAACGTATGAGGGAAAGGACAATGATTGTAGCGGTACCATGGAGAATGACGAACGAAGACGCCCTTCATACCCGACGTTTACCCCTCCTTCCCCCTTGCGGATACACTACGTTCAGCTACGGAGCCAATCGTTTCTTCCCCTGTCCTTGGAGCGACAAGGCCGGACCTGGCAGCAGTATTACCATACCTTCCATCAACAGAATTTTTTGCCGACCCTGTTTATGGGCGGCCGATATCTGGTGCCCTTTGCCCTGCGTTTCCGCTACACCCCACCGGTCATGGGGGTGAATCAAGGCTACCATTCCCCGCTGCTTGGGATAAGAGAAAAATGAGAAAATCCTTTACGGATGCCCTGCTATTCGCGTCTGAGTAGTCCGCACGCGGATTTAAGGACCAGGATTCTGAAGGCAGGCGAACGTCACTTGCCGGGAGAGGCGGGGCCTTTCTTCTCTATTGCATCGATGTCCTGCAGTCTTCCTGTGTCATACAGATCCTTGATTTTGCTTCTCACCTTCCGCATGAAGTCCTCCCCAGGGTCGATCTTCTTGGTCCGGTAGGCGGCATCGACCTCCAGAAAGAGGGGGGTATCCTCGATCTGCAGATATTCGTAATGCCCGATGATATGGCGAATACCGGGATACTGGTCCAGGAGGCAGCGGATGATGGCGGCATTTGACGCCACCTGTTTGTCCGTCAGCGGCAGGGTATCGGAGCCTACGTTTTCGATCCCGAAGGCATGGAAGTTAAGACCGATCACGTGCCGTGCAAAGTAGGGGAGGGGGAGCAATTGCACGATGGTGCCGTCCCGGTCCACCAGAAAATGGGCACATACATTGAGATTGCTTGCGCCGGCAATATCGGTCCTCTGCGTGGATAACGTGGATGCATGCATGCAGTTGTAGGAACGGTCGAAATCCTCGATCGCGGTCCAGTGGAGCACGATGATGCGGGGTTCTATGTGCGGCCTCTCGGGGGTCAGATGGTAGTGTTCGCGAATGTACTCCAGGGAAAGGCGCTCCCGAAGCTCGTCCATGACCACGTATCGCTGGGTGATCGGCGTGCTGCACTGCAATGCCCCGGCAGGGGGGGAGCCGGCGGCTGCGCAGGGGGTCGTTGCCGGGGATACAAGGAAGATGGTGATGAACAGGACCAGGCAGACCTGCCAGGGGTGGTATCTTTTCATCAGATTCTCAAGCATGTGCATCGCCTCAGTCGGTTCCTCACCCTTGTCTTTCGGCAACTCCTTGAAGGATGGATTTGCCTGCTATATGCGTCATCATTTCGGCTGGTTCCTCGCCCTGTGTTTCCATACCCTGAGGATCCTCCGATTGTCCGGCCTTTAATCTCGGCGGGTTTAATTCCCCGCCCCTTGGGGCGATCAAAAAAACGGTCTTAGTACCCCGCTGCTTGCGGCGGGATAGGCTATTCTCGTTATGGATATGATTCCTTGCGCACGGGGCCCGTGAAAAAGGTGCCTTTGCCTTCCCGCTGCTGCCTGCAGCGGGAAGGCGCATTCAATATCTATCATGAAAAGGAATCACTGTCAAAGGTGAATCCGAATCCAGGTGCATCGGAGAGGGTGATCGTGTCACCCCTGAACAGGGCGCCTCCCTCGATTCGGTCATCAGCACACAGGATCGGGGCATCGAGATCGACCCTGGTAATGATCTGCTTGGCGCTGGCAAGATGCGCAGCCGCGGTGACACTGACCCTGCTCTCCATCATGCACCCGATCATGCACTCCATGCCGGCGTTCTCGGCAAGAGCACAAATGGCGAGCGCCTCACGGATGCCGCCGGTCTTCATCAACTTGATATTGATCATATCAGCGGCGCGCATCCGGATGATCCTCCGGACATCCTCCGGGGAAAAGGCGCTTTCGTCCGCCACCACCGGTATGGAGACATGCTCCTTCACCTGCCGCAGTCCCTCAAGGTCATGCCCCGGCACGGGTTGCTCCACCAGTTCGATGCGGATGCCGGCGTCTTCGATTTTTTTCAGGATACGGACGGCCTCCCGGGGCGTCCATGCCTGGTTTGCATCGATGCGCAAAGCAATCGCATCACCGATGCCCTCCCTGATCGCCCGCAAGGCCTCCAACTCCTTGGCCGGATCCTTGCCCACCTTTACCTTGAGAACCGTAAACCCTTGTGCGACGGCCTCAAGGCTATCCCGGAGCATTTCCTCGGGTTCGTTCACGCTGATGGTGAGGTCCGTGGAGAGCTTCCGCCTTTGTCCGCCCAGCAGTTGGTAGACCGGTGCCTTGCGCCATTGGCCGTACAGGTCGTACAGGGCGATATCCACCGCTGCCTTGGCGCTGGTGTTCCCGTCCACTGCATGGTGCACCCTGGACATGAGCACCTCGAAGTCCTCGATGGAACAGCCGATGATCTGCCGTGCAATCTGTCCCTCGATGGCCTGCCGGATGCTGTCGCTTGTTTCGCCGGTGATCGGGGGAGAGGGGGACGCGCTTCCGTAACCCGTGTGCCCGGTGTCGGTCTCCGCCCGGACCAGCACGCTCTCCACATGGGTGACGGTTCTCAACGCCGTCTTGAACGGCGCCTTCAACGGTGTGGATAGATGACCAAGGCGGATGCCGGTGATCTTCATGGGCCAAACTCCATGATCGCCCCTGCTGGTGAATCGATACCCTTACAAACAAATCGTGATCAATGAATCAGGATGTTACAGACCCTGAGACGATAACGTATTACTTCTTCGACGGTGTCGACTGCCGAGATGGATCTCCTATAATAGCGAGAGGATCTTTCCCACCAGCAATCCCCCGCCCGTACCCACCACGTATCCCATCATGGCCATCAGCACCCCGATGGGGACCAATGCCTCGCTATAGGCGGCCGCGAGTATCGGGGCGGAGGCAACACCTCCTATGTTGGCAAGGCTGGCCACCCCGCAGGTGAAGAGATCGAGTTTGAAAAGCCTGGCTGCCAGCACCAGAAGGAGGGCGTGAATACCGATGATCAAAAACCCCGAGATGATATACAGCGGCGCCCTGGTCAATTCGGCGAAGTTTGCCCGTGATCCGATGATTCCCACCAGGATATACAGGGCGACATTGGAAAGCTGCGCCGACCCGGGAATACCCGCAAAGGGGGTCATGGCGAACACAATACCGGCCGTGGTCACGATGATCACCGTCCATGCGGTGGCGGTGATGAAGGGGGTGGTGGGAAGCCTCCCTGCAAGGTTCATGGACACGGCGGAGACCAGCAAACCGGTCCCGATGAGCAGGATGAGATCGGGGAATTCAATGCCCCGGCGACCCTTCTCCCCTGCTTCCCGCAGGTTCATCCCGATCCGGTCGATCAGGCCCGTATCCGATCCCGTCCATCTGTTGAACAGGGGGGCAAAGGGGACCAGCGCCAGGAGGAGCATCACCCATACGGCGTAATTGATCGAATCCATCAGGAGTGCATACCCCATCTTCGCACTGGGTACGCTCAGGGCCCCTTGAACGGCCACCATGTTGCCCGTCCCGCCTATCCAGCTCCCGGAGAGCGCTGCAAATGCCTTCCAGGTGTCCGGCTCGTACAGGGGTTTGAAAAGGGCGAACACCACGATAAAACCAATGACAATGCTCAGGGTGGCGGTGAGGAACCCCACCAGCATCCTGGGGCCCATCTTGATGATCTTCCTCAGGTCGCACCGAAGCAGCATGAGAAAGATCATGAGAGGGAGAAGGTTCTTCTTGGTTATTGAGTAGTAGAATTCCACATCAGGGGTCATTTTCCACATCCCGAATGTGGAAAGAAGCATTGCACCGAGGTAGATCAGCACCACGGCAGGGAGATACTTGAAGAACCTGCCGTTGAATGCCTTTTCCGCCCATACCGCCATCCCGGCGAAAAAGACGATCACCGCCAGGTAGGTAAATCCGTTGGTAATCATAGCACGCGCATTCCCCCTATAAGGCCGTTGGCATGAATCAGAATATAGTCGAACGGGAATCCGATGTCAAAATTATGTCTTGATCCGAGGACGATCCCTCTTCATCAGTTCGAAAAATTGTTCCTTGACAATTATTGGCTATTTGGTTATACTTGCAAATAGGAGATCGGATCGGGAGACATTAGAACTGCCAAGAAACCCGATCCGAGAATCTATCCGGCTTGACCGCAGAATGCCGTCGGTTTAGCTCCATATCCGTATCATAACCAGATGAGCTTTTATTTGATCTATAAGAAAAGAAGGGGATAAAAAAGAATTAAATATGGTTGTTAAAAATTATAAAATGCTTGTTAAAAGGGGACATTTTTAGGGCATCAAGAATACAGGGTTATATAGTGAAATGAAACGTCAGGTTGCTCTAACCAAGAAAAAATATTTATTAAAACTATTTGAAAAGTAAGCATATTAAAACATATATGAATTAATATTGTCAATGTGCTATAGGCGTTGATAGTGTAATAAATTATTTGGCAATTTTACCAATAGTTCACTTATTCATTGCCTATGCATTGAAACGGGATAACAGACCATTATTACATTTTCAGGAGAATATAAAAGACGATCTATACCGTGTCGCAATGAAATCAACCCCTTCCCCCACATTCGTGCATGTAAGTATTCTTCGCGCACAGTATAGATCGTCTTCCATCCACATTTCCCCAAATGGCCTGTAATCCTTTTTGGAGGTGAAAGAAGGCCATGGCAAAATAGGCACCTTTCTTGTGAATCAGGAATCGGTGCCTTTCCAAAGATGATTCTGAATTTCTGCTCCCCTTTTTTGCATTGTGAGAATCGAGACGACGCAGGTATTTTTCAAGGTGTTTCAGAACGAATAACACTAAAAAATGCCTGGTTCAAACAAATATTTTGCTGTTTTTATTTACGACCTCCTTGATGGTCCATGGAGAAGATCTTTTGTACAAGGAGCTGGTTATGAAGATCCAGATATTAGGCCTTGATTGCCCTAAATTAGAAAACCTGGCTGGAAATGTCGACCGGGCTGTAAAGGAATTGTGCCTGTCAGTCCGATGCCCATTTGTCGCCCATTTTTTGTCAGGGCGCCGTGAATGAGATAACCGGGTATACGGAGGAGGAACTGACTGCAGGGAATCCGAGATTCTGGTGTTTTTGTGTCTTCTGAGTGTGCTTGTTGCCAATCCCGGAATGGGGATTTTAAAAAAAGGAAAAGATCATCAATGATTTTCCTAAAAAAACTGGGATGAGAAAGGGATGTCGAAGGGCATGATGCATTATGATCTCTAATGTGGCGCTTACCTGATCAGGCATCCAAAAGGTAAGATGAAATCATCGAATACGCTCGGACCAAACTCGATTAATGTTTTATCGGCAGTGAACTGATGGTGCATGCAGGATAAGGCATTGCCTGAGGTCACGCCTGCAGCCGGCTGAAAAAGGATGAATTATTTATTGAATATTATACAAATGTTGCGCTCATACAATATGAAACGATATGTTGCATCCCTTGTTATTACTGCGGCGTATTTTTTGATTAAAATGTATATTTAATTTTTGAAAAACAGTTGACTAATTTTCGAAATAGCAAAATTATCATATTGTATGGCACTGAAAATGCTTTAATACTTAGTAAGTAAAAAATATTATACACCTCAACAGTTCTTTGTTATATTTTTCTGCCGAATCTCACAGTCCCTTTTTTCCAGTCTAAATAAAAGGGGGGATAGAAATGTTCGGGTTTATTGTGAGTTTAATATGTGCCATTTGTTTGAGTGTTTTATGTGTGTATGCCTCAAATATCAGGGTTATCATGCCACACCTGAGAAAAAGGCCGGTTGTTGGTCACCATGATGATTACAAAAGGCATAGGGGGGATAAGAAGATTGAACAATGCTACGAAACCCCCTGCCTGGGGGGTAATGCCGGATCATCGAAGGTGCATTCCTGGCCTATAGGCATGAGTGGTCATGCATAGTCGTTGAACGATTTTAAGAGACATGCGGCGTTTGTATGATCAATGGAAGGGTGTTTGCAAAAATAATGGGGAGCATTCGGCGATCGACACATTGCTTCCAAAGGGATAAGGAACCGACGCAAGTCGTGGCGTTTTTATAAGAATCTTGATCAAGGTGGTATGATCAAGGTTTTCATGTCATCAGGATAACTACACCTCATTATCCCTATCATTTCAACAGTTCAAGTCTGATCGTCGAATGCTCGCCGTTACAAAAAATAAAGGACTTATTATTATGACGGAAAAGGAAGTCATTCATCAGATGCTGGAGATCGAAAAAGAGGCCTGTCATCTGATTGAAGAGACAAAGGAAGAGGCGAACAGGTTGCTCATTGATGCCAGGGAAAAAGCGAGGACCCTGACCGAGAGAACCAAAAAGGCATTGTCCGGGGATCGCGAGACCATGAAGAAGCGGATGATGGATGAGTGTGAAAAAACGATTAACAGGATCAATGAGGAAAAAAAGACGGCCATAGGGGAGATAAAAAGGCAAGGTAGTGAAAGAATGAAAATGGCTGTCAATCGGATCGAGCAGTTTTTATTGGATGAGCTGTCAAGGGGGTTATGATGCTTGCGTCGGCGGTTCGCTACTCGTACATAAACGCCAAGGTCCATTCCTTGAAGGGCCGCCTGCTTCAACAATCGGATTATAAAAACCTGATCCAGTCGCCGGGATTGGGCGGATTTGTGGAATGTCTGAAATCCACCCCCTACGGGAGCGGGTTACATGAATCCGATTGCTCCTATGACACATTGATAGGCGTATATTATGAAAATCTCTTTAACGATTATATAAAGATCATGGACAGTGTATCGGGTGAACGCAGGGCCCTCGTCTATCACCTGTATCAACGGTATGAACTGGAGAATGTAAAGGCGGCTTTGAGGTCCGTTTGCCACGGAAGGCCCAAAGAAGGCGTATCAAGGCTTCTTTTTACATTGCCGGGATATCGGACCGTTTCAGCGGATACGCTCCTTGAGTCCAAGGACCTTGCCGATCTCATTCAACGGTTAAAGGGCACATGGTACCATGATCCCCTGGATCATGCAGCCTACCGTTTTGAACAGGAAGGGGGGACATTTCCCTTGGAGATGGCCCTGGATCTTCGATATTACGGGCGGTTATGGGAGATCGCCTCCTCTCTGAAGGGAAGGGATAAGGGGATTGCGCAGTCGCTTATCGGGGTACAATTGGATGCATTGAATATCGTCTGGATGATCCGTTTTAAGGAGAGCTATCTTTTTTTTCCCGAGGAGATCCTCAACTATGGCTTGAGCAACGGCCATTGTATCAATTCAAGAAAGAGAAAAAAAATGGCATTTTCCATTGACCGGGATGACATTATCGATAATCTGGAGCATACACCCTATAAGGTGATCTTGAACGGCATCAATGATCCTGAGGCGGCCTACACGGTTTTGTTGCAGTACCTGCTGCGCCGGGCCCAGAGGAATTGGACAGGCAAACCGTTTCAGATCGGTGTCATCCTCGATTATATCATTTTTAAAGAGATGGAGGTCAGGACCCTTATAACCATCACCGAGGCAAAGCGGATGGGATCCTCAACGGAAGGGTTCAACCGGTATCTGGTCCATGCAGGGGACTAACCTAAGAGAATGAATATAAGCGTTTCTTTTAATATATGAGTTTTTTTAAAGATATTGACCGGTAATCAATCACAACGGACGATCATTGAAGGTTAGGAGTGTTGATATATGTTACGACCCACACAGATGACAAAAATCGATGTGCAGATTCCCGAGGAATACATATCCAAGGCGACAATGGTCATCGCCCAGCAAAAGAGCATGCACCTGGTGAACGTGCGCAAAATCCCCCTGGGGCAAAACGATATCGGGGTGAATCAGGAAAACCTCTTTGTCACCAAATACAGGCAACTGAATACCCGTCTCCGGAATATCTATAAATCCCTTGGGATTGCCCCGGAAATACCCTGCTGTCCGATGATCAAGGATTTCGATCCCTTCCGGGATATCGTAATTCTTGAGAGGGAGATGGAGGAAAAGGAGGCGAATGTCAATGAGATCATGGGCACAATCGGTGTGAAACAGGAGTCGAAGAGGGAAAAACAGGAATTGTTGCGGCTTTTGGAGATGATTTTCAGCCTGGGGATCGATTTGAGCCAGTTCCACGACTGCAAGTTTCTCTACCTTGCAGTGGGATTGATCCCGGTGGAAAACATCGAACGGCTGGAGTTCAGCCTGTCGAGCATCTATCACATCCTGCTCCCTTCGACCCCGCTTGGGAAAAGGCGCCTCTGTTTTGTGCTGGCATCAAAGAAGGATGAGGAAAAACTCGAAAAGGCGTTTAACAGCGCCTACTTCAAGAAACTGGAGCTTTCCTTGATAAAGGAGGGGTTGGATGAGTCGAGGCTTCAGGACCTGAGCAGACAGATACGCGACCTCAAGATCGATATACACCTTGCAGAGGACTACCTTGAGAAGCTGAAGAAACGGATGGCAAAGGATCTCGAGGAGATGCATCAAAGGATCCATCTTGCCCTGATCATCCTGGATGCGGCAAGTTCATTCGATAAGGTGGGCAATCATTACCACATAGCCGGATGGGTCCCGCAGGATATCATCCCCGATCTGGAAAAGGAGATTAAAAAGGCATGTCCTTCAAAAGAGGTCAAGGTCTCGGCCTCCTCTTCCGATGAGGATGAGAAGGGGAAAAAGAAAAACTTCATCAAGATCCCGACCTGCCTGAAGAATCCCTTTTTCATAAAGCCATTTGAAAAATTGGTGTTCGGATACGACATACCTGATTATCACGAGGTCGAACCCACCCTTTTCTTCGCACTTGGTTTTCTCCTCATGTTCGGCGTCATGTTCGGGGATGTGGGCCATGGCCTCGTGCTGTTTCTTGTGGGGCTTTATGTCTCCAGAAGGATAAAAAGGGCGGCCATGGTTCAGACAGGGCTTATTGCCATGGAATGCGGGGTCATGTCGATCATCTTCGGCTTTTTGTACGGCTCCATCTTTGGCTTCGAGCACGTCCTGCCGGCCCTATGGTTTCATCCCATGGAAAACATCTACTACTTCATGAAGGTCACCGTGGGATTCGGAATCGGCATCATCAGTCTCGGGCTCCTGCTGAATATCATCAATTCGATCAACAACAGGGATTTCCTGAAGGGGATCTTCGGGGAGCTCGGCGTCATGGGCCTCCTGTTTTATTGGGGATGCGTGGGATTGCTCATCATGTATATGGTGAAAGGGAGGCTGCTTGCAGAGAATGTCTATCTCGTGTGGCTGCTTTTTGTTCCGCTTGGAATCATCTTTTTTAAGGAGCCGCTCAATAATCTGTACGGCCGTCTGGTGTTAAAGAAGAAGGTGAGGATATTCCCCTCCAACATAGGCATGTATTTCCTGGAGTCCTTCATCGAAATCGGGGACACGGTCATCGGTTTTCTCTCGAACACCGTTTCCTTTATCCGGGTGTCGGCCTTTGCCCTTGCCCATGCCGGGCTGTTTCTGGCGGTTTTCGCCCTGGCCCAGACCATGCAAGGTCTGAAAGGGGGCATCCTCTGGTATTGGGTGGTCGTCCTTTTGGGGAATATCGGGATAATCGTCATTGAGGGTCTCGTGGTCTCCATACAGACGATACGGCTGGAGTACTACGAGTTTTTCAGCAAGTTTTTCAAGGGCGGCGGGGAGCTGTATCAGCCGCTGAAGAGTTGAAGGTTAAAGAGCTGCTGAAGAGTTACAGGTTAAGAGTTGATGAAGGGTTTAAGGTTAAAGAGCTGTTGAAGAATCACAGGTTAAGAGCTGCTGACAGGTTGAAGGTTAAGAGATGCTGAAGAATTACAGGTTAAAGAAAGATTGTTGTTATCGATAAGTAGTTTAAGGGGGGATCTATATGATTGAAGCAAGCCATAAAATATCGCGATATGTGTCGGTGATTATCTTTTTCCTCTTTATGTTCGTCATTTTCATGGTTGCGATTCAACTGGCGGGAAACGCCTTTGGCGCCACCGAAGGGATTGCAGATGCCGGGAAAAATCCCGTAACCATGAAATGGGCATTCATCGCCGCCGCCATAGCGACCGGAATGGCCACCATTGGCGCGGCCATTGCAGTGGGGCTCGTGGGGGCATCAGCCATGGGCGCCATGAGTGAAAGGCCGGAGATGGCGGGCAGGGCCCTCATTTTTGTGGGACTGGCGGAAGGCATTGCCATTTACGGCCTGATTGTAGCCATCATGATTCTGGGGATGGTGTAGCAGAGGGATATCAGAAATCTCAAACCGGACCGCTTACATCGTGAATCGGCCGGTTTTGAAAGGGGGGATGAGAGATGTTTCGAGGGAAACATGTATTGTCCATATTTTTATCCATTGCCGTTGCAGCAGTAATGGGCATTTTCCCCGCCCACGGCGTTGCTGAATCGATGCCGGGGCAGGCGCCGCCGGATCCCCCATCCGCCGGGGAATTGTTGATCGTGTCCGAGGTCGAGCCTGATGCGGAGGGGCTTGTCAAGGTGGGAACCTGCAGGACTTCGGGGTTTGCATGGGGTATTGCCGTACAGGACACCTATGCATATATAGCGGACGGTCCTGCCGGCCTTGTGATCATCGATGTATCCGATCCCGAGAATCCCGCACGTGCCGGAACCTGCCGGACACCGGGATATGCATGGGGGGTTGCGGTCAGGGATCATTTTGCCTATCTGGCGAATGGCGCTTACGGTCTCCAGGTGATCGATATCGCCGACCCGAAGAACCCGAGAATCGTGGGAGGGTGCGACACACCCGGTTATGCGCGAGGTATTGCATTACACGGGGATTATGCGTACGTAGCCGACGGCTCCCGTGGACTCCGGATCATCGATGTGTCCGACCCGGAAAACCCCGGAGGTGTCGGCTCCCACAGGATTCAGGGCAATTGCAGGGGAATAGTGGTTGCGGGAGACTTCGCATGCATAACCTCCTATTTGCCTGAGACGGGGAGCGGCCTCAGGGTCGTGGACATCAGCCGGCCTGATGAGCCCAGGGAGCTTGGACATTGTGCGACGCCAGGGTTTGCCTATGCCCTTGCCGTGCAGGGCAACCACGCCTATGTGGTTGACTGGGGAAGCGGCCTCAAGGTCATGGATATTTCCGACCCGGCTCATCCGATCATGGAGGGCGGCTATGACATATCCTGGTTTGCCCGCGGGCTTGCCATAGCCGGGGACTATGCCTATATCGTTGACGGCCATGATGGCATACGGGTCATGAATATCAAGACGCCGGCGGACATCCTGCATATCGGCGATTATGATACCCCGGGGTATGCGCTGGGTATCGGCATAAGCGGACGTTACCTGTATGTGGCGGACGGAAATGCCGGCCTGCAGATATTTCGCCTTCCTTCCCCGGATGAAGCCGGGGCCGCGTGGTCATATAATGAATCGACCGGTCATCATGCATTGACGATGGCCGCAATCGCAAAGGCCCCGGAGCAGGGTGAACCCCTTTCGAATGAATTGATTGCAGGAAAGGATATTAAAAGGGAAGGTGCAATCGGAACGAGGTTCATCGTATGAGATTTTACACGATAGGTGACAAGGATACCGTGGCCGGTTTCTCTTTGGTCGGGATCGAAGGGTGTGTGGCGCATTCCCGTTCGGACGCATTGAGGGCCCTCAAACAGGCCCTGAATACGAAGGATATCGGCATCATCCTCATTACCGAGAAGCTGGCCGAAGAGATCCGGCCCGCCATTGATGAGTTACTCTCACAAAGGAAGTGTACCTTGATTCTCCGGATACCCGATATGAACGGCGCCCTTGACTGCGGAAGGAACATTGAGGAGTTCGTGCTCTCCGCTGTGGGTGTCAAGGTGTAGGTGGCCGTATCCGTTGATATGAATACAGGGGGCATTATGCAGAACAATATCGAGATACTGTCGAGGGTCATCATGGACGACGCCTCTCACGAGGCCAGGTCCATCATTGACAAGGCCCGGATGGAATCCGAATCCATAACGGAAGAGGGCGTTCGCAAGGCCGGGGGGTTGAAGAGGGCGGCCATGAAGGGCAAGGTGCAGATAGACCTCTCGTGCAATAAGGCAAAGGCGGTCTCATTGGCCGAGTTCCAGGCAAGGAGCGAGATCCTGGGCTGCAAGGAGGGGATTTTGAGCGAGGTCCTTCGGCAGGTTCAGAAGATATTTTTTTCCCTGCCGGATCGCGAGGATTACCCCGAGATTGTGAAGGGATTGATTATGCAGGCAATAGGATATTTAAGGGATGACGGCGATGCATTCGTCTGCAGGGTCAATGAACGGGATCGGTCCTTGCTCTCCCCTCAGGTTCTTGAAGACCTGGGGAAAAGGTGCGGCAGGACGCTTTCATTGGATACGACCGCGGCGGACATCGTGGGGGGCGTCATGCTGTATCGCACCGATTTCAGGGTCCTGTACGACAACTCCCTTGAGGCAATATTCGAGAGAAACCGACGGCAGATGCGGCGCATGGCTGCCGAGTGCATCTTTGAAAACGGAAAACAGGGCAGTGAAGAGAAGGTGAATGATTATGCCCAGGAATGAAGTAGGGATCGTGGACTGGATAAGCGGCCCGGTGATCAAGGCCGCAGATGTCCATGCCCTTGAAATGATGGAGCTTGTGGAGGTCGGCGAGGAAAGGCTCATCGGAGAGGTCATCGAGCTCGATGGGACGCGGGGTACGATCCAGGTCTATGAGAGCACCACAGGACTCAAGCCCGGCTCATCGATCTTCGGCACGGGCATCCCCCTGTCCGTTGAGCTTGGTCCCGGTCTTATCGGCAATATCTACGACGGCATACAGCGGCCCCTGCGCGATATTTTTGCCCACGCCGGAAATTTCATCGATAAAGGGGTGAAGGTCCATCCCCTCGACAGGGAAAGGAAGTGGCCGTTCCGGCCGGTGGTGAAAAAGGGTGACCCGGTCGGACCGGGGGCCGTCCTCGGCATCGTCCAGGAGACCCCCATATTTGAACATCGTGTCCTTCTTCCCCCCACTATTGAAGGCCGGATCGAGCATGTTGCAGAGGAAGGGGAATACCGTATCGATGAGCCCGTGATTCGGGTTTCGACAGCGGACGGGATCAAGGAAGTCGCCATGCTCCAGCACTGGCCGGTTCGTCTTCCACGGCCCTATCTGCGGCGTCTTTTGCCGGAGACACCCCTGATTACCGGCCAGCGGGTCATCGATACCTTCTTCCCCATCGCCAAGGGGGGGACCGCCGGTATCCCGGGGGGATTCGGCACCGGAAAGACCATCACTCAGCATCAGCTCTCCAAGTGGTCGGATGCGGATATCGTCGTCTACATCGGATGCGGCGAGCGGGGTAACGAGATGACCGGCGTGCTCACGGATTTCCCGAAGCTGCTGGATGTCAAAAGGGGCCGTCCCTTGATGGAGCGCACCATCCTGATCGCCAACACCTCGGACATGCCCCTGGCCGCGCGTGAGGCGAGCATCTATACGGGTATCACGATTTGCGAATACTACAGGGACATGGGATATGACGTGGCCCTCATGGCGGACTCCACATCCCGCTGGGCCGAGGCCCTTCGCGAGATCTCCGGAAGGCTCGAGGAGATGCCGGCAGAGGAGGGGTTTCCCGCCTATCTCGCGAGTCGTCTCGGCAAGTTCTATGAGCGCGCGGGCCGGGTGAAGACCATGAACGGCCGGACAGGATCGATTACGGCGATTTGCGCGGTATCACCGCCCGGCGGTGATTTCTCCGAATGCGTGACACAGCATACCAAGCGGTTCGTGCGCTGCTTCTGGGGCCTTAATAAGGAGATGGCGAGCGCACGGTATTTCCCGGCCATCAACTACATGGACAGCTACAGCGAGTACCTTGATCTTGTGCAGAACTGGTGGCACAAAGAGGTTGACCCCCGCTGGCGTGACCTTCGGGAGGATGCCATGAAGGTGCTGCATCAGGACTACAAGCTCCAGCGTATCATCAAGCTCATCGGTGAGGACGCCCTTCCGGACAGCCAGCGTCTTATCCTCGAAACCGCCAGGCTGATCAAGGACGCCTTTCTGCAGCAGAATGCCTTTGACCATGTGGATACCTATGCCTTTCCGAAGAAACAGTTTCTGATGCTCACGGTGATCATGCATTTCTATCACCGGGCATCCGAGATCCTGAAGGCCCATATCCCCATCTACAGGCTTATAGAGCTTCCCGTTCTCAATGAGATACACCGGATGAAGGAGAACATTCCCAACGAGGAGGATGGACACTTTGATCGGATCATCGATCAGATCAACAACCAGATATCGGAAATCGAAAAGGAGTGTTTGGACGTCCTATGAACGGTGCAGCAGGCAAGGAATATATCGGTGTTTCCAGGGTGTCGGGCCCGCTTCTTTTCATCGAGGATGTAAAGGGGGTAGGTTTTGACGAGGTCGTGGAAATCCGCACACACACCAATGAAATCAGGCACGGCAGGGTGCTGAGTGTCAGCAGGAACGCCGCGCTTGTCGAGGTCTTCGAGGGAACCGGGGGATTGACCATCACCGGCACCCGGATCCGGTTCAAGGGAAGGCCGATGCAGATCCCGGTTTCCATGGATATGCTCGGCAGGGTGTTCAACGGCATGGGTATGCCCATTGACAGTTATCCCGAACCGGTTTCAAAGGAGCACCGGGACGTCAACGGGCTTCCCATCAATCCCATCGTGCGCCAGTATCCCTCCGACTTCATCCAGACTGGCATCTCCGCCATCGACTGCATGAACACCCTGGTGCAAGGCCAGAAGCTGCCCATATTCTCAGGCTCGGGCCTTCCCCACAACGAGCTTGCCGCCCAGATCGTCCGCCAGGCCATGGTTCCCGGCCACAATGAGCGGTTTGCCATCGTGTTTGCCGCCATGGGCATAAAAAACGATGTCGCCCACATGTTCCGGACGAGCTTCGAGGAGAGCGGGGCCATCTCCCGGGTGGTCATGTTCCTGAACCTCGCGAACGACCCCTCCATCGAGCGGCTCGTGACCCCGCGCTCGGCCCTCACCGTGGCCGAATACCTCGCCTTCGATCAGGGGATGCACGTGCTCGTGATCCTTACGGACATGACCAACTATTGCGAGGCACTGCGTGAGATCGCAAGCTCAAAGGGGGAGATTCCGAGCCGCAAGGGGTATCCGGGGTATCTGTACAGCGACCTTGCCTCCATCTACGAGCGTGCGGGAAAGATCAACGGGTGTGCGGGCTCCATCACCCAGATCCCCATCCTTACCATGCCGAACGACGACATCACCCATCCCATCCCGGACCTCACCGGGTTCATCACCGAGGGGCAGATCGTGCTGGACCGGGAGCTGAACAAGAAGGGGATCTATCCCCCCATCAACGAGTTGCCCAGCCTCTCCCGGCTCATGAATGACGGCATCGGTCAAGGAAAGACCAGGGATGATCACGCGAATATATCCAATCAGCTCTACGCGGCGTATTCCTATGTACGGAAGGTGGAGACACTCGCCTCCATCATCGGTGAGAACGAGTTGTCGGACAAGGACAAACGATACCTCGAGTTCGGCAGGGCATTCGATGAGCGATTCATCAGGCAGGATCTCCATGAAGAAAGAAGCATCAAGGAAACCCTTGATCTTGCCTGGGAGATGGTCTCCATCCTGCCCAAGGAGGAGTTGATTCGGGTAACGGAAAGGCAGATCGAGCAGTATTATACGAAAAAGCAGGAAGAGCCGGGAAAAGAGGCTGAGATTCAATGTCAAAAAGATTAAGCATCTCTATAACAAAAAGCAATGTCCTGAGCATAAAGGAAGAGCTTGAGTTTGCCCAGGAAGGCTATGACATCCTTGAGCAGAAGAGGGAGGTCCTCGTTATGGAGGTCATGGGACTCATCGAGGATTTCAGACGCTGCAAAAAGGATGTGGAGGATTCCCTGACCCTTGCGTATGGATCCCTGAGGATGTCACAGATGATTTTAGGGGAGAAGAGGGTGTTGAAGGCCGCCCTTTCCTCGGTCCCGTCCGAGGATATCAGGGTGAGGGACAGGAGTATCATGGGGATCGTGGTTCCCATCATCAGCTTCACCACAAAAAAGACATCATGTAATCAATACGGATTCCAGGACACCTCCCACTGCCTTGACACAACGGTGAAACAATTCCACTCCTGTCTTGAGAAATTGGCCAAGCTTTCCCAGATCGAAATCACCCTGTGGAGGCTTGTCAATGAATTGAAAAAAACGCAAAGAAGGGCCAATGCCCTGAACAATATATTTATTCCCGAATATAGGGATACCATCAAATACCTCGAGGATAACCTCGAGGAAAAGGAAAGGGAAGAGATCTTTCAGTTAAAACAGGTAAAGAAAAGGGCGTAATCATAAACATAAGGTCATTAGCTTTTTTTACTTGACGGAAAATTGGTTATTTGGAAAAATTAAAAATAAATATCCATGTCATCAAGGGGGTGTATC
This sequence comes from bacterium, assembly GCA_049472355.1. Taxonomy (GTDB): domain Bacteria; phylum SZUA-182; class SZUA-182; order DTGQ01; family JAFGSM01; genus JBLIRM01. Next base: position 32,137 of record JBLIRP010000031.1, read on the forward strand.
TATGAACGATATATCAAGACTCCGTTCAACCGCACAGGCGAAGGTCATAAAGGCCATGGCACATCCGACCCGTCTTTGTATCGTTGACGAATTATCCCGTCATGAAAGATGTGTGTGTGAGCTTACAAGAATGATCGGCGCAGATATGTCCACCGTATCCAAGCATCTCTCCGTGCTGAAAGGAGCGGGCCTCGTCAAGGATGAAAAACGCGGGACCCAGATCTATTATTCATTGAAATGCCCGTGTATCCTGAACTTTGTGCATTGCGTTGAAAAGGTGCTGAAGAGCAATGCCAAAGAGCACCTGGCTTTGGTCTTGTGAACACCTTGTATGGATCAAATTTGAAATAGATTGATGTGCTGAATCCGTAAGATTAGGTGTCAACCTTACACAACAACCGTCATACGAATACAAGGGGTGAGTTTTATGTCTGACTTTCAGGTCGATCCGTATCTTTGTAGCCCTGGATCCAAATTGATCTTTGCTTGCTCCGGGGGATCAGACACCGGGGAGATTGCCGACAGGGTTGCACGTAAACTCAGCAAGGATGGGGTTGGCAAGATGTTCTGCCTGGCCGGGATCGGAGGATGGATCAACTGGATTATAATTTCTACGGACACTGCATTGAAGGTTTTGGTCATCGATGGATGTCCACTGAATTGTGCCAAAAAGACGATGGAGCATTCGGGATTTAATAATTTTGAACATATCTGTTTGGCTGATTTGGGCCTTCAGAAAGGGAAATCGCCCGTAACAGAGGGCACAATTGAGATAATTGCGGATAAAATAAAGGCAATGGTAACATATCTCTGGAATGTACCCGAAGAATGCAAGGACCGCGAATCAGCCGGAAACATAAGCTGAAAAACTGTTTCAGTTTATAGCGGTTCTTCCAATGTTCTTGGTGGATGTAAAGGATCTGATTTTGAAAAACATCGATTCAGTATCCCGGACCCGCCTCAGGGAAAGATGTGGTTTCTTTCCATCGACACAGGCAAGGATTCACCGCATGATATCTTGCCGGTCGGGGAGGAAAAATCTCTTGAGAATCAGGATCATTACAGCCTGGAGCAGCGCTCCATGGTTGTTTTGTTTGCGTATGAGGAAGAGCCGACCGCTGAGGTATAGCTGATTGTAAGCATTTATTTCCGTAAATTGAATATATACCATTTTCCTTTCAAAACATGCGCTTCAATCCGCGATGCCGGATTGACCGGATTAAAATGGTGTGACATGATCATGGATGTGAACTTGACATTTATTGAAAACTTGGTAAAATAACCAATAGAGAACAAGAAATAATTGTATGGTTCAGTATCACATTTGGACAGTGGCGAGGGCGGCCCGTATTATAGTGATGCATCATTTATATTTTAATCCCCTTTGTTACGTTATATTATCCCCTCCTGCGTAACAACAGGATTTGGATTCTTGGAAAGGCGGGCCGCCCTTTGATTTTTTACTTTTGAGAAAGAAGGATTCTGATCCTTTGGAAATCATAACCGGATGTTTTAGGCGTTTGATTTATCATCTATCCGGACTGATGGGTGAATAAAAATGGAAGGGTCAGATGATGTCCATGATAAATAAAGTATGCGGAATTTATGTTGCCGCCGTATGAGTTTTTATCGATGAAATGGAGTGAAAATAGGAAGGCTTCATTTTTGTTTGTCAACAAAAATACATACGTTTGACATATTTTGGTAATTTGGCTATACTACCAAATAGTGATGATTTGACCGGATCATGAAACGACAACTATAACAAGTATCTTTTCCCGAACGATCAATGCCTTTATGCGGACCGAATCAAACAGGCATTATCCGGGCGGACCTGGTATGGAAGTCTTTCGTTGAATCCGTAAAGAAAGATGGTGATGAGAATGGGTTTTCAGAGATACACCTTTATAAAAAAGCTATTACTACTGATTGCCGTCGTGGCGATCGTGGCGGGCGTGGGATTCGCCGGCATCGAGATCACGTGTTCCCCGTGGTTCTGCAACCGCTGTCATGAGATGAATGTCTATTATGACACATGGGAACTCTGCAATCACGGTGCCCGGGGAAGCTGTATGCATTGCCATGCCCAGCCGGGTTTCCTGAATTTCCTCAAGGCGAAGGTCAACGGATTGTTCTCCCTTTTTTTCCATGTTCTCGGCTTTGATCATATTGAGGCGACACTTCCCGTGGTATGCCTCCGGGAGGGATGCCATGTCCTTGAGAAGATAGACGCCGGTGAGTACGCAAGGGAGGATGCCGTCAAGACCGTGAAACTGGATCATGTGCGTCATGTGGAGCTCACCGGGAGGATAGGAACACGCTACGAGTGCATCCCCTGCCACAAAAACATCGCCCATGCCAGAAACAGGGAATTCATGCCCGATATGAAGGAGACCTGTTTTATCTGTCATTCCGATTCGGATATACGGTATCAAAATTGTTCCATCTGCCATCCACGCCATCCGCGTATTGAAGGGGATGTCGATGAGATCTATGAAATACATGAGGGTGAAGGAGTGAAATGTGAGGATTGTCATATCGATGCGCATAAGGCAAACGAGATTTCCTGTCTGAATTGCCATGATGAATCCTACGCGGATCTCATCACATTTAAGGTCAAAACGGATTAAGGGTGAAGGTTTTTGTACCTGCAGGGAAGAATGGATATGGCGGGGAAAATGAATATCGTAAAAAAGGATTTAAAGCAGACGGCGCGGGAGAAGAGCGGTTCGATAGAACTTGCCGACCGGGGGGCTCTGGAGGCCGCTTGTGAAAAAAATCGCCCGCACTATGCCGTACTGCTTCGCCGGCTTTATCGAAGGATGCGAAACATACTTGCCAAAGGCGCTTACCTCGTACGACTTACATGATTTTACCAGGGAGATTGAGGATTGCGAGAGGGTGCTCGCCATCAAGCCGGATTTTTCCCCGGCGGGGCGCCTGAAAACGGCTATCGAGATGAAGATCTTCGGATAACATAAACACAGGATGACAGAACGGATGAAGGTAAGGAACTTTTGCCCCTGCCGGTGGGGTGGCACCTAATATACCCAATACAGCGCTTTTTTATACCTTGCACGGGCATATATTGAGCCTTTAAACCTGCCGCGGAGAGTAGCGGAGATTATAGGGTATGGTTTTTTCTGTGCCCTCTGCGAAGAAAATGAAAACTCGACTATATACCGTTTAAGGTATGCATGTTGCTCAAGACAATGCCCTATCTCAACAATGGTAACAATGTGATCTCAGGCATCCGCAATGGTTCTGAATATCGTGAAGTACTGTCTGAAAATGTGAATAAACATCAAGGGGGATAAAACATTATGGATTGGAAGAAGGAATGGAAGCCGCTCCTGATCATCGCGGCTGTCTTTCTGGCATGTTTTTTTGTTCCTGTTGGCATGGCGCGGTTCGACAACGCGGTCATGGAGGCGATTCACCTTGTTAAATGGTATGCGCGGGAGCACGTGCTCCTGTGCCTGGTACCGGCCTTCTTTATAGCCGGGGCCATTGCCGTATTCATCAGCCAGGCCTCGGTCATGAAATATCTTGGGGCAAAGGCCAACAAGGTGCTTGCATACGGCGTGGCATCGGTCTCCGGCACAGTCCTTGCCGTATGCTCCTGTACGGTGCTCCCGCTCTTTGCCGGCATCTACGGCATGGGCGCCGGTATCGGCCCTGCAACCGCCTTTCTCTATTCAGGGCCTGCCATCAACATCCTGGCCATCATCCTCACCGCCCGGGTCCTGGGATTGGAGATAGGCGTGGCACGGGCGGTAGGCGCCGTGTCCTTCAGCATCATCATCGGCCTGTGCATGCACTTCATCTTCCGCAAGGGGGAGATCGCCAAGGCCAACGCCCAGATGGCCATGCCCGAGCCTGAGGTGACGAGGCCCCTGTGGAAGACCACCGCCTATTTCGCCACCATGATCGCGATCCTTGTGTTTGCCAACTGGGGGAAGTGCCAGGAGACCGTCGGCTTGTGGTACGCCATCTATTCTGCCAAGTGGATGATCACGGGGCTCTTTTCGATCCTCTTTGCGGTGATTCTCGTCGCATGGTTCGATATCAGGTGGCGGGATGTCCTGCTGGTTGCAGTGCCTACAGCGGCCCTTGCGCTCATATTCCCCGGCAGGCCGGAGATACCCTTCACGCTCGGTGTCATCGGCCTTTCGGTGATCACGAGCACGAAGAAGGGTGAGGCAGGGGACTGGTTCAAGGCAACCTGGGATTTCGCAAAGCAGATACTTCCCCTCCTTCTCTTCGGCGTGCTTATTTCAGGCCTGCTGCTCGGCCGTCCGGGGCAGGAGGGGCTCATACCATCCGTATGGGTGAGCGGCCTTGTGGGCGGGAACTCCGTTTTTGCGAATTTCTTTGCCTCCATTGTGGGCGCATTCATGTATTTTGCCACGCTGACGGAGATCCCTATTCTTGAGGCGCTCATGGGAAGCGGCATGGGAAAGGGCCCGGCCCTTGCGCTCCTGCTTGCAGGGCCAGCCCTGTCCTTGCCCAGCATGCTTGTCATCCGGAGCGTCATGGGGACAAAGAAGACCATTGTCTTCGTCAGCCTCGTGGTGATCATGGCCACGATAACGGGCATGTTGTATGGATTCCTTTTTTAGCGGATTCATTAGAATAATCGTTGTACGCTCATTCTTCGTTACCATCATCCGATTCGGACAATGGCGACCTCGGAATACTAATTCACTGGATTTGCTATAATGTCAGTCATCATAAGCTATTTATAATGGGAGGATTTGAAGTATGTCCGGAGGAAAATGCCTATGCGGAGGAGGCGATGTCGTAATGTATGCCTGTTCCGGTGCAGCGAATGTGGGACAGATCGCCAACCAGGCCGCAGTGGAATTGACCCAGGAAGGCGTCGGAAGCATGAATTGTGCGGTCGGCATTGGGGCTCATGTAAGCGGAATGATCGCCACGGGCAGAGGCGCCCGGAGAATCGTGGCGCTCGACGGTTGCCCTCTCAAATGCGTACAAAAGGTCCTTGAGCAAGTTCAGCTTGAGCCTTCCGACTATATACTGGTAACCGATCTTGGCATAGAAAAGACCGCAGGCAATTGCAGCTTTACCCGAGAGCAGGTTGATAAGGTCAAGGAAGCGGTCATCAAATCGATGAGGGCGGGTGTTTCAAGGGAATAATCTCAACGTCATGTTCGACCGTTGCATAAGGTTGATGTGGCTGATCCTTTTTAAAAAAACGGGGGTGATACCTTGTATCGGTTAGGTATTACCCCCGTTTGTCATGATTTTTGCGCAAAAAATAAGGGTCTTATTACCCCTTCGATCTTGAAAACATTACCACATACCGTACATGCCGTAGAGGCCGCCGTACATGCCGCCGTACATACCGCCGTACATACCGCCATAGAGACCGCCGTACATGCCGCCATACATGCCATACATACCGCCGTACATACCGTACATACCGCCGTAGAGGCCGCCGTACATACCGCCGTACATACCATACATGCCGCCGTACATACCGCCATACATGCCGTAGAGGCCGTAGCCATATGTCCCGTATCCGTTGTATATGGATGCAGGATAATTATAGAGATTGCCGGTACCGCTGACCAGCATGCCGCTTGAACCCCCGTAAAGACCTCCGTAATAGGCTTCACCTGGTTGAATAAGGCAGAAAATCAAAGAAATCACAAGACATACGATCATGAATGTGCCAATTCCGTTCTTTTTCATCTTCGTTATCTCCTATTGCTTTCGATTTTCCGAGCTTACACAAAGGAAAAACACAGTAGCGATCTATACAAAATCTGTCATGAGGCAACCTCCTTTTGGATGTTTTATCCT
>JBLIRP010000032.1:0-36667 GCA_049472355.1 bacterium
CTGGTCGGGCCTGTGCCGGGGATGCAGATAGGGGATGTGGGGAAGGACCTTGATGTTGTCACATCCCGGCGGACACACGCTGTTGTCCGAACGGCTCGGCGCCACCACATAGAGGGTAGGATCCTCGGGGACCTCCTTTTTGTTGAAGACCGTATCAAAATGCTTCTTCTGATCCCGCGCATAGAAGAAGTTGTGATGGGCAAGCTGCGGGTAGGGGCGATCCGTGCCGATGTGGAGCACCAGGCCGGAACAGGCGGGCTCGAATTTTTGGAGGGTCTTTAAGAAACAGGCATCCTCGTCGAGCAGACGCTCGTATGCGGGGATCACCTCCATATTGGACACCACGACATCCGCGGCATGGCCGGTGCCGGAATGGTCCACCACGCCCGTCACCCGCTCCCCCTGCGTGTCGATCCGGGTGATCTCGGCATTGACATGGATGCGCACCCCCGATTCCTCAGCCAGACGCTTCAGCGCCTCGGCCAGTCGGTACATGCCCCCTTCCACATACCAGAGGTCGTACTCGAATTGGATGGTGGGCATGAGGTTCATGAATCCGGGGGCACGATATGCGGAAGACCCCACATACTTGATGAAATAATCGAATATATCGATGAAGTATCGGTTCTTGATCCGCTTCCTGACCCCGCCGTGCATGCTGTGCCAGTAGTCCATGCGCAGGAGGGATCTCCAGTCGTAAAACCGGGTGAAATCCCCCTTGGTGTCCAGGCCCTGCTCGAAATAGCCACGCTCGACGAGCCGATACTGACTCTTTGCGTATGCGAGAAATGCGGCGATCTGCCGTGCAAGACGCTCGCCCCCGATCCTGACCGCCTCGGCCTTCATTTCATCCCAGGCCATATACAGATCGATGACCGTGCCATCCTCGAAGAAATTCCGCCAGTGGGGGGTGACCGGGGTAACCCGCATGTAATCCTCCATCCGCTTGCCCGCCCGCTCCCAGAGGCGTCGAAACAGGTGGGGCAGGGTGAGGATGGAGGGGCCCAGATCGAAGGTGAATCCCTCCTTTTTGAGCTGATTGAGCTTGCCGCCCACCCGGTCGTTTTTCTCGAACATCTCCACCGCATAGCCCATCGCGGCCAGGGAAACGGCGGCGGACAACCCGCCCAGTCCTGCACCGATAACGGCGACCCGCTTCTTGTTTGTATCGGTCATGGATGAGGCCCTTCTCTCATAAGAGGCTTGATCGTTTCCAATCCCTTTTGTGCCATGGAATCGTTGGGATTGACCTGCAACGCCTTCAGGTAATAGCGTTGTGCCTGCTGATAATCCTTACGTTCCGCATACAGGTCCCCCATAAACGCCAGGCAGGTGCTGTGTCCCCAGCGCGGCTGCAGGGGATCAGCGTCCTCCTTCGACTCCCTTTCAAAGAGCGCCTCGGCCTGGTCAAAATGCTTGAGTGCCTTTTCAGTGCCGCCCCCGAAGATCTCGGGCGCGGTCCGGAGGCTGACCCCGGTCAGATAGTGGACCCGGGGATTCTCCGGATTCAATTCCAGTGCCCGGTTGCGGTTTGCCTTGACCCGGGGCCCCAAAGAAAGGGCGCTCAGGATATGCAGCTTGATCTTCATGCCCTGCAGCACGCCAAGCAGCGCATACGACTCGGAGAAGGCGTCGTTCAGTTCCACGGCGCGCTCCAGGGTTGTGATGCCTGCATCCACCCGGGCCTCACCCTGGGTCTCATCCCTGTCCCGATCACGGCCAAACAGGTGATGGATGGCCAGGTGAAAGAGCGCCACCCCCTCCCAATAACGAGGGAGGTGGTCATCGGGTGCCGTTTCCGAGGCCTGTTCGAAGGTTCTCAATGCCTCCTCGAATCCCTCCTTGTCCCATTGATCGTAGGCGCGGTTGAGCTGCTCGATCCCCTTCAGGATGAGATCACGGGCGTTCTCCGGTTCGCGAGCCATGGTGCCGAAAGGGGTCAATACAAGGGTGAAAAGGAGGCCGATGCCTATCCAGGACCTGCATACAATCGATTCGCCGAACATAGATATTCCATAACCTATCACGGTATGGCATAATAGGCAAGGCCGCCGGTTGTGTTTGTCAAGCCGGTTGTGTTACGGTGTGCCGGGTAACAAGAGATGTGCATTGGCGGACGAGGCCCCCGGCTTCGTGGGTCCCCCTGTCCCTGAAGCATGCGGTTTCGGAGAAAGGGGCTTCCGGGGCTGCATTTCAGAGACATGGTACATATGCATCACCTGGTGAGGAAGGGGCAATGATCCCATGTGGGATGTGATCTCGCACCATATATTCCTCTCTATCGGCCTGCTCCTGATCGGTGTCTATCTCGCCCTGTGTGTGGGATATCTTATCGGCCACCGCTATTTTGTCCTCTTCCCCACCCGCCGGATGGACAAAACACCCGATGCACTAAACTATGCCTACGAGGATTGTTTTTTTGCCGCTCCCGATGGGACCCGCTTGCACGGCTGGTTCATCCCGGCCCGTTCATCCGCGAAGGACGAACGGCGGGAGGTCCCCCTGGTGGTGCTCTTTCCCGGTAATGAAGGCAGCCTTTCCAAGTTCCTGGACGGCATGAAGTCCGTGCTGGATGCCGGGGCGGACGTCTTTATGTTCGGGTATCGCGGATTCAGCCAAAGCCAGGTGAAGCGCCCCTCTGAAAAGGGGCTTCACCGCGATGCCGAAGGGGCGTGGCGCTATCTGACCGAATCCCGCGGTGTCGAACCCCGGCGTCTCGTCCTCTACGGTCAGTCCCTGGGATGCAGCATCGCAGCCTGGGCGGCGGCCCATTTCACCCCCGGCGCCCTCGTCCTGGAAGGGGGCTTTACCTCGCTTGCACACGTCGCCTCCCGGTATGCGCCCTGGCTTCCCGTCGCCGTGTTGACAACCGAGCGGTACGACACCCTCCGGTACGTTCGGGAGGCCGCCTGCCCGGTCCTCATCGGACACAGCCTCGACGACCGCGCCATCCCCCTTGGTCACGGCAAGAGACTGTACGCCGCCGCCCCGGAGCCGAAGCAATGGATCGATCTTCATGGAGAGCATGCGCGGGCCCTGGAGTTCGTGCCGCAGTTTGCGGGGGCCATCGTCAATTTCTGGCGGGAGCATTGCACGGCGCACCCTTATACCCGATCCGGATGACCCTCTCTCATATACAGGAACAGGGGAAATCCCGAAGAGAGCCCGATAAGGAGGGTGACCGCCACCGGCAGCCAGAGGAAACGCATCCTTAAACGCGCACCCTCGGCAAATAGGAATATCAGAAAGACAACTGCCGCCACCACCAGATCCAGGGCGAATCCGATGCTGATCCGGTTGGCCAGCAGTTGCTGAAAGAAGAGCTGCACGTTCCATCCATGGGCCATGACAAAAGGGACGTATTGCGTCAATGGCAGGATTGCCCCGATCACACACAAGAGAAGATAGACATGGCGAATCTTCATCATGTTCCTCCTTTCAGATAGCTTGTGGTCTGACCCCATTTTGTTTGCAGCCAGATAAAATGCAGGATGGCGACGGCCATACACACGGCTATGGAGGTCGCGGTGCGCGGATCGAAAAAGAGCAGGGAGATGGCGGCAGCCAGGCCGTAATTCTTGCGGGTCCCGATCAGCATGAGGCTGATCCTGTCGTGTGCGTTTACCCTCAGTAAGGTGCACACATACTCGATCACCAGGCCCAGTGCGAAGGTGCTGATAAAGGCGACCAGGATCAGGCGAACGAGTGTGAGGGGTGCGGTGAGAAAGCTGTCCCTGTTCAATCCGATGATCGTATAGGCCACCACGAAGAACCCCCAGTTTATACAGTATCTGCGGAATCGGATGATGATGCCCTTCAATTGCGTGTGCCTCAGAAGGCGGGATATGATGAAGGGCAGGATGATGAGTACGGTAAGGATGCCGATAAGCCGGGCCGGGCTGACATAGCTCGTGCCCAGGACAAGCACGGAAATAAGCGGCGTAAAGACCATTGCCGCAAGATAGGCCACCGTGGAGCCGATGAGCGAGAAACGGGTGTTCCCGTCGAGCAGGTAGGTGTAAGGAATCACCGATACCGCCGGGGGAACCGTGGCGATCAGGACGAAACCGGTCCACAGGTCGTTATCCGGAATGATCAGCGAGGCAGCGCCGATGATCACCCCGCTGAGGAGGATGTAGCTGAGAAATAGTGATATGAGCGCCGGCATTGTCAGTTCCCTGATGTTCAGAAAGATTTCCGACGGAATCTCCAACAAGGAAACGGTCATGATGAAGGCCAGGATGGGGGTGACCGCCGGTTGGACCAGGGGAGCGGCCCGGTTGAACACGAGGCCGGCAAAGAAGGCAAGGGAAAGGATAACGCTGGTATTCCCGTGAAGGCCCTTCAGGATATCCCTGAAGGATCGGGGGGCGGATTGCCTCTCATGCATCGACTGCTTGCTGTCCGATGATGTCCGAGGTGATCCTCCCCGACTCATAGATCGTGGGCAGCCCGCTGCCCGGGTGCGTCCCCCCTCCCACCAGGTAGCAGTTGCCGATGTCCTCGAATCGGTTGTGGGGCCTGAACATAAGCATCTGCCCGACATTGTGGGCCAGGTTGAAGGTGGCGCCGTTATACACGAATTTCTCCTTCTCCCAGGTAGCGGGCGATATGACCTTTTCAACCTCTATGTGTTTGCGCAGGTCCCTCAGGCCGCCCTTCGATTCGCATATATGAATCACCCTTTCCCTGAATCCCTCCCATTCATTGTCCCAATCGATGGTTGCCGTATTGTTCGGCACAGGCACCAGGACATAGATGGTTGATTTCCCTTTGGGGGCCAATGTGGGGTCCGTGCCGCAGGCATTCTGGAAATAGACGGAGGGATCCTCTGACAGGACCTTGGTCTTTGAGATCTCGGTGAGGTTCCTCTTGTAGTCGTCCGCAAAGAGGATATTGTGGTGCGGGATGTCGCTGTATTCTCTGTTCACCCCCAGGTAGAGCATAAAGGTGGAGCAGGAGTATTTCTTCTTCTCCACATATTCAGGGGTCCACTTGGCGAGGTGCTCCCTGTTCACAAGGTGATTCATGGCATACGCGAAATCGGCGTTGATGATTATGTGATCTGCGACGACCTTCTCACCGTTTTCAAGCAGAACGCCCACCGCCTTCTTGTCTTCGACAAGGAGTTCCTTCACCCCCTGCGAGACGAAGAGCCTGCCGCCGTATTCCTCGATGACCTTTGCCATGGCCTGTGAAATTTGGTTCAGCCCGCCGATGGGGTGCCATATGCCGCCGTCATGCTCTATATATGAAATGATACTGAATATGCCGGGGCACTCCCAGGGGGACATCCCCAGGTACTTCGCCTGAAAGGTGAAGGAGATACGCAGCTCATCGTCGTTGAAGTAGCGTTTCATATGAGAGAAGATGCTCTTATGGGCGTCGAGGTAGGGCGCAGCCCTGAAGATTCGTCCCGAGAACAGGTCGCTGTAGCTTTCATACGGGACCTGCAGGCAGGGCATCATCCGGTGGAATTTTGTCTTCTCCCGCTCCAGGAATTTCCGATACCCGGTCGCGCTGCCGGGGAACAGTGCGTCGAGCTGTTGCATGGTGGCGTCATGATCTGCATGGGAGGGGAGGAATTCGCGACCACCGCTGTATACCAGCCGGTACATCGGATCCACCTCCTTGATGTCCAGATAATCCTCGATCCGCCGGCCCGCCATTGCAAAGACTTCTTCGAGGATGAATTTCATCATCAAAAAGGTGGGACCGATGTCGAACGTATACCCATTCATGTGCAATGCCCCGTTTCTTCCGCCGATGTAGTCCTGTTTTTCGAATATCCGGACCTCGAATCCCTTGCTTGCCAGAAGCATCCCAGCGGTGAGTCCTCCGGGCCCTGCGCCGATGATGACCACCCTTTTTTTATTCACAGCGATTCTCCTTATGCATGACGAACATCGGATATTTCCCCTGTTTTAGACCCTTGGATTTAATTCCCACATCCTGCGGCGTTTCGATGTGCTCAATGCCTCACTCCCGTGTCCCGTGTCGCCGGCTATCATATTCCCTGCTGCAATGCCGGCATACGCCCCGTTGAGATTATGGTAATAAAACGGGATCGATCACGTTCAATCCCTTGTCTTCACCTGGCCATGATTCGAAAAACCGCCCTCAATGCGGACAGGCCGATCCTGTACGGAGGATATCGCAACCGATGGTGCCAGCGATACCCCTTTAATAATACCCCCCTGTAATGCGTAAAACAATCGAAGCTGCTGCGGCCATGGTAGGCGCCCATCCCGCTTGCACCTACACCCCCGAACGGCAGATGGAGATTGACGATGTGGCTCAATGTCTCGTTGACCGCCATACCTCCCGAGGGTACCCGCATACGCACCCGGTCCCGGAGGGATCTATTTCCGGTGAACAGATACAGGGCCAGGGGGCTTGGTGCGGCCTGCAGTTGTTCAAGCAGTGGTTCGATGTCTTCGAAGCCGAATATGGGCAGGATGGGCCCGAAGATCTCCTCGTGCATGACATGCTCGTTCGAGCGGGCATCGGTGATGATCGTGGGGGCGATATACCGCTCTTCCCGGTTGTGCTCCCCCCCGTAAATAGTAGTCACACCATCCAGGCAGTGCATCAATCGATCGAAATGCCGGGTGTTGATGATCCTTCCGTAATCCCCGCTCGATCGGGGGTCCGGTCCGTAGAATCGGCGGATGGTTTCCGTGAGCGCAGGGATCAATCTGTCCTCGATGTCTTTATGCACCCACAGATGATCGGGGGCCACGCAGGTCTGCCCCGCATTCAGGAATTTCCCCCAGACGATGCGTTCGGCAGCAATGACCGGATCACAATCCTCCATGACAATGCAGGGGTTTTTCCCCCCCAGCTCCAGGGTCACTGGAGAGAGGTGCGTGGCGGCGGATGCCATAACCCTTTTTCCTATGGCCGTGCTGCCGGTAAAGAATATGTGGTCCCATGGGTGGTCCAGGAAAGCCTGTGCGGTGGCGGCATCACCCTGCACCACCCGGCAGTACCCCTCGGGAAAGGAGGACCGGATGATCTCCTCCAAAACTGTGCCGGTATTGGGTGCATATTCGGATGGTTTGAGCACCGCGCAGTTGCCGGAGGCCAGGGCGCCGATCAGGGGGGACACCACCAGCAGGAAGGGGTAGTTCCAGGGGCCGACGATGAGGACCACCCCCTTGGGCTCGGGATAGAGATAACTTGTGCCCGGCCAGTCAAACCAGGGGGTTTTTCGTTTCTGGGGCCGCGCCCACCTTTTTAGATGACGCAGGGAATGATCGATTTCGTTCAGAACAAAGCCGATTTCCGAGGTGAACGACTCGATGTTCGATTTTCCCAGATCCTGATGAAGCGCGTGCAGCAGTGCGGATTCATGCGCGGTGATGGCTGCCTTCAACCTCCTCAAGCCTTTGGTGCGAAAATCGACATGTCGGGTAGTGCCCGATCGGAAGAATTCCTTCTGCCTGAGAAAAAGATCCTGATACATGGCGGAACTAATGATATCGCCGGGCTGCAAACTCGATGATCACCCCGTAGACGATACCGGCAAAGAAAGCCACGATGTCACGCATGCCCGTGGACAAAAAGAACGCAAGGCTCACCAGAAGACCCAACAGTGCCCCCCGGATGTACCGGTTCAGAGAACCATTGACAATCCTCCACCCGCCGGCCAGTCCGATGATCAGCCCCATAATCACCCGGTTGTACCACATGGCGAAGAGGTACAGCCCCCTGCCGGCAAACCCTCCGGCCCTCACGCTCCCCCCGATGATGCAGATGACGCCCAAAACCGCCCCGGTAACCACCGATATGGTCAGCCTTTTTTTCGACATCGTACCCTCCTTGACCAGGTGCACTGCCATGTTCCAACGACAACCGGTCTCTTGTTTTATAACGGGATCACTTTCATAACAGGATCACCGTTTCTTCGTGACGATGATTACGCCTATGCATGAGCCTCAGGCGCTCCACGGTCGGCCCCTTCACCTGAGGGTCACCTGTATGCGGTTCCATTACCCCACGTGAATCAATGACTCATGATTTTTTATTATAACCATAGAGAACGCGAGAAAACAATGCAGAATCGTCTCGGATGGATCATGGTCGGTGTCCTCGTAAAAAGTCGTCAAACCTGTCTCTTCGGCGAAGGCCGGAGTCAAGAAGTATTTGAAATAACTGGATTCCGTGTCAAGCACGGAATGACCGAATAGGGTAACATCGACCTCTTACGATTCCGTCATGGTTCACTCATGAAGATTTGTGACATCGGACCATGGGGCGCCGCTGTTATCTGTTGCATCCAAGGGGGGAATTGATCATAATGGTGATACCGACCGGAAATACCGGTGATGCCTGCCCGGTATGCTATAGAACCATGATATACAACGACAGGAGAAACCTTTCGTGAGAACGGGAATCGCCCATCTTCCCCTGCACTACGGCAAGGCCCCCGCATGGCTCTTCAGCCGGATGAGGCTCCTTGCCCGGCAGGTCACCCTCGCCATCGTCGAGGAGTACGGCCCCCGGGAGATGCTGGTGCGCCTTGCCGACCCCTTCTGGTTTCAGGCCTTTGGGTGTGTGCTGGGCTTCGACTGGCACAGCAGCGGGCTGACCACCACGGTGTGCGGCGCCCTGAAGGAGGGGATCAAGGGGCTGGAAAGGCAGATTGGGTTGTGTGTGTGCGGGGGGAAGGGGAGGGTGTCGCGCAAAACCCCGGACGAGGTTACCCATCTCGGGGGGATGCTCGGCATGGATCCCGCGCCCCTAGTGTATGCCAGCCGCATGTCCGCCAAGGTGGACAACACCGCGCTCCAGGACGGCTACCAGCTCTACCACCATAATCTGATCTTCACCGGAGAAGGGGAGTGGGCGGTCATCCAGCAGGGGATGAACGAAACCAACCGCTATGCACGGCGCTATCACTGGCTGGGAAGCACCGTGGAGGATTTCGTGTGCGAGCCCCACTCGGCAGTCTGCTGCGACTCTTCGGGTGAGGTGTTGAACATGGTGGCAAAGGAAAGCGACAAGGCAAGGGATGCGAGCGCCACCATCTCCAGGGAGCACCCCGAGAGGATCATGAAGGAGTTCACCGGCCTCCGTGACCAGCTCACCCTCCCCAGGGAGCACCCGGTGCCTTCCTCCCTCATCCATCCCAACCGGCTCAAGAAGGTGCTCCTTTCCACCTATGAACAGCAGCCACAAAACTTTGCCTCCCTCCTGGGCATGCCCGGGGTGGGACCCAAGACCATCCGCTCCCTGAGCCTGTTATCCGAGATCCTATACGGCGCCAAGGCCAGCTTCAGGGACCCGGTGCGATTCAGCTTCGCCCACGGCGGGAAGGACGGCCATCCCTATCCCGTTGACCGGGCAAACTACGACCGTTCCATCGATTTTCTCAAACGGGCGGTGGACCAGGCACGGATCGGCAGGACGGAGCGGCTCCACGCCCTGAAGCGTCTCGGCAACCTTTTTTGACCGTTGTTTTTTCCCATTTCACCTTGACATTTCCCCCGGATGCCGATAGTATATAAGCAGGGTAACAAATGTTAGCTTTTTGAAAGGGGGGGAAGATCATGACCGAACCCTTGACGCCACGCCAGAAAAAGGTGCTGGATTTCCTCATAGACCACATCAGTTCCAGGGGCTTTCCCCCTACAGTGCGGGAGATCGGGGCCCACCTCGGCATCTCCGGGCCCAAGGGGGCAAAGAAGTTCCTGGACATCCTGGAGCGGAAGGGGTACATCCGCCGCTTCTCCAAGAGTTCCCGAGCCATCGAGGTCCTTCACCCCCGGTTGCAGGAAGGGGTGAGCGAGGATGCCGATTACCGGGAGGCCAAAACCCTTAGACCCCAGGTGCAGGAGGGGATGATGGTGCCCGTGGTGGGGAGGATACGGGCGGGGAGCCCAATCCTTGCCGTGGAAAACCTGGAGGGGGAGATCCCGGTGGACCCCTTCCTCGCCAAGGGGAAGGAGCTTTTTTTCCTCAGGGTGGAGGGGGACAGCATGATCGATGCTCATATCCAGGATGGGGATTATGCCCTCATCCGGTCCCAGCCCACCGCGCACAACGGGGAAATCGTAGCGGTCCTGATCGGCGAGGAGGCCACCCTGAAGCGGTTCTATAAACAGCGGGACCGGGTCGTGCTGCGGCCGGCCAATGCGCGGATGGAGCCCATCGTGCTCACCCGCGAGCGCCCACCTACCATCCTGGGCAAGCTCGTCGCCGTGTTCCGGACATATGAGCGGGAGTAGGGGCGTCCTTTCTGACGAAGTTTGGTTTGGAGTTGAATCGCAGACCCTATTGGTTGACGCAAAGGGTAACATAGTGCTTCGCTTCGCTGCGCCTCACAAAGTTTGGTGTGTGCTTCGCTTCGCTGCGCCTCACAAAGTTTGGTGTGTGCTTCGCTTCGCTCCGCCTGACGAAGTTTGGTTAGTGCTTCGCTTCGCTGTATCTGACAAGGTTTGGTTCCGGGAAAGGAACTGATTCGCAATGACCACGGAAATCGATCAGCCCATACGCGTGGGGGCCGTGTTCGGCCCTCCGGACCGGATCAGGCCCGCCTGGTTCGTGTGGAAGGGGAGAAGGCATGAGGTGCGGCAGGTCACCTATACCTGGGACGAGCGGGAGGGGAGTGCCTGGGTCCAGAACTTCGCGGTCTCGGACGGGGCGAATCTTTACCACATCGCCTACCACAGGGAGGCCATGACCTGGCGGCTGGTGGCCCTGGAGGAGGGGGGGTGAGCAGTCTCATGGGGCAGGAGCGTATCATCCTCCACGTCGACATGGATGCCTTTTTCGCCTCGGTGGAGCAGCAGTGCAGGCCGGGCTTGAGGGACAAACCCATCGCGGTGATCGGCGGCGGCTCGCGCACGGTGATCACCACCTCCTCGTACCAGGCCCGGCGCCGCGGGGTGAAGACAGGGATGACCATCTACGAGGCGCGCAGGAAATGCCCCGACCTCCACCTGGTGATCGCGGACAACCGGAAATACATCGATACCTCCTGCCGGATCGTGCGCATCTTCCAGCAGTTCTCCCCCCTGGTGGAGGTCTACTCCGTTGACGAGGCATTCCTGGACGTCACCGGGTGCATTCCCCTGTTTGCGAGTCCGGAGGAGATTGCCGCACGGATCAAGGCCTGCATCCGGGGGGACCTGGGCATCACCTGTTCCATAGGGATCGCCCCGAACAAGCTCCTGGCCAAGCTGGCGAGCGACCTGCGCAAACCGGACGGGCTCTTCAGGGTCCTGTCCCGGGACGTGCCCGGCCTGATGGAGGACCTGCCGGTTGAGGAGCTGTGCGGCGTCGGTCCCCGCCTGGCCCGGTCTCTGCAACATCTGGGAATAAGGACCTGCGGGCAGTTGGGGAGGATGCCGGTGGAGATCCTCTCCCGCCGCTTCGGGATCATCGGGGAGCGGCTTCAGGCCATGGGGCGGGGCAGGGACGACACCCCGGTCATCCCCATCGGGGAGGAGCCCGAGGTCAAATCCGTGGGCCACAGCATGACCCTGGAGCGGGACATCACCGAGCGGGAGGACATCCTGCGCCATCTCCTCCTGCTTTCGCAGATGGTGGGGAAGCGGGCGCGGGCGTACTGCCTGGCGGGAAGGACCGTGGCACTGACCGTCCGGTACAAGGACTTCCAGACCTTCACCACCCGGAAGACCATCAGCCGCGCCATCAACGGCACCCACGAGATATGGGAGGTGGCGAAGGAGATCCTCTCTGGGTGCCGCCTGTGGCAGCCGGTGCGCCTTCTGGGGGTTTCACTTACCAATCTCTGTCCCCGGGCGCGGCAGCTCCCCCTGCTCGGGAGGTCGATGTCCATGGAGCGGGTCTGCCGGGTCATGGACGAGATCAACGACCGCTACGGGGCAAATACCGTCATCTGGGGGGAACTCCTTCCCCAGCACGACAAGGGCTCCCGGGTCATCTCCCCCAGTTGGCGGCCCCAGGGGGCGCGGAGGGTGGATGTGCGGTAGGGGTTCGTGACCATTCGGTCCGGGCCGAGATCAACCCCTTTGGCACAGTGGAGGGATTTCCTCATTGCGGCGCATGTATGGGCGGCTCTATGAAGGCTCGATTCCCAGGTCCTTGAACAGCGATATCATGTCGCGTTCCAGGAGCTTGTCGCTGTTCAGCAGGGCAAGGCAGCGCCGGGCAAAATGGTCGTCGTGCCTGACGCGATCGATGAGATACCCCTTTACCACGTTCGTGGTGATCTCCTTTGTCCGATAGATCCCTTCGATGTCCTTCTTGGCGCGGGTGAGGTACAGATCGGATTTCCCCACCTCGTCGTCGTACACGATCTCCCTGCTCACCCATTCCCATTCCACCCGCTGTATCCACAGCTTCTCACCCAGGTAGATGGAATTGACGTTGATGGTCATGTCGTCGGTCACCCAGTGCTGGGTCCAGGGATCCACGAACAGTGCCCCCTGGACGCTGTTCGGCAGGGTGATGTGATTGCCGGAGAAGGTCCGGATGTTCGCGCATGCATTCTCCGTGGTGCGGTAGGCGAGGGTAAGCTGGAGGTAGAGGCCCTCCCGTGCGTACTTGTCCTTTTTGGGGAGGATGTCCCTGAACATGAGTGCCGGGCCTGCATCGTAGATCTCGATCAAACCCTGTTCCTTGTCGTGATACCAGTTCGGCCCGTGGATGGTGGCATCGGCCGCCCAGGCGATGCCGCGCTGGCCCAGGACATCGGTCTCCTCGCGTTCCACCGGCCTGGGCATGATGGTCTTCTTGACCCTCGGAAAAAACTCTCGTTTATATTCCATGGATAAACCCTCCCTGTTTGGGGTATATACTGTGGGAAGAGGGGACAGTGACGCGGGAATGTACAATTTCATCGTACACACGATATCATGCCGGATGCGGAAATTCAAGGTGTTGGGCTATTACCCATCCCTTCCTGCAATTCTCATTTTGATGTTGATGGTGCAATGTCGTGGGCAGACATGTTTACGGAGCCCACACTCCCGCCGGAGGTGAAAAATGAGAATCGCTGCATCCCTTCACTGCCGCTTGAACAAAGGACGATAATATGGTACTGATAAAAAAGAGAGAGGGGGAACCCTGCGCACGAGGGGGTGTCGGTGCGAACCAGAAGAAAGGGAGGTATGATCGTTGAGTATTAATGCAACATATTTAACCAGGGAAGGGTACAAAAAACTAAAGGATGAGCTGGAATATCTGAAGGGCACGAAACGGCGGGAGATCTCCGCACAGATAGGCGAGGCGAGGGCACACGGCGATATAAGCGAGAATGCCGAATATGATGCGGCAAAGGAGGCCCAGGCACACGTGGAAAGAAAGATTGCGGCATTGGAGGTGAAGCTTGCCCGTGTGAAGATCATCGAGGATGAAAATCTCCCTGACGACAAGGTCTATATCGGTGCACGGGTGAAGCTCTATGACTGCCAGGCGGAGTCCGAGGTGTGCTACCTGCTCGTTTCCCCGGAAGAGGCGGACTTCAAGGAGGGAAAGATCTCCACCACTGCGCCGGTGGGCAGGGCACTCCTGGGGCGCGAGGTGGGGGATTCGGTAAAGGTGAAGGCCCCGAACGGGATCAAGGAATACGAGATCCTGGAGATAACCAGGGAGTAAGTCCCCGGCCCAGCCGGCCATGCTCATGTATACCCTTATGGCACGGATCGAGGCCCACCCTCTACCGCATGGAATTGCTCATGCCGGAAGCAAGGACTTGGCACTTCTATCTTCCATGAACAGGGCGATCCTTTGCCGCCGGGAACCATTCATGCCCGGGCGGGAAGTGCGCCATCACTGAGCAAGCGGTATCCGTATCCGTTCGATCCCCTCCGCGAGCCCGGTTTTTGCCTCACACCGGACGATCACCGCATTCAGCCACAGGTCACCGCTTGCGATGGTGAATCGCTGCGGCATCTGGGTGAGAAACCGCTCCAGCGCAATCTCCTTCCTGATCCCGATGATCGAGTCATGAGGCCCGGTCATCCCCACATCGGTTATATATGCGGTCCCCTTGGGGAGCACCCTCTCGTCAGCGGTTTGCACGTGGGTATGGGTGCCCACCACCGCCGATACCTGGCCGTCCAGGAACCATCCCATGGCGATCTTTTCCGAGGTTGCCTCCGCATGGACATCCACGATGATGAACCGGGACTTTTTCTTGATGATCGGCAGCAGCCGCCGTGCCACCTGGAAGGGGCAGTCCACGCACGACATGAACACACGGCCGGCGAGGTTCAGGACCCCGACCTGGTGCCCGCCGTTGCTCTCGTAGATGCCGTGGGTGAACCCGGGGGTCACTTCAGGGTAATTGGCCGGCCTCAGCAGCTTGGGTTCGAGGTGGATCACCTCCAGGATCTCCTTCTTGTCCCATATATGGTTCCCGGAGGTAAGGCAATCGACCCCCATGTCAAGGAGCTCGCGTATGACGTTCCTGGTGATGCCGAACCCCGAGGCCGCGTTTTCCGCATTGGCGATGCAGAAATCGATCTGGTACCGGTTTATCACCGAGGGGAGCAGCTCGCGGATAATCCTCCTTCCCGGTTTTCCGATTATGTCTCCGATAAACAGGATGTTCAATTGGTCCACACAGTCCTATTTGGCAAATTCCACCGCCCTTGATTCGCGAATCACCGTGACCTTGATCTGGCCGGGATACTCGAGTTCCTTCTCGATCTTGGCGGCGATATCCTTGGCCGCCTGACCGATGTCGTCGTCCTTGAGGTTTTCCGGCACCACGATGATCCGTATCTCGCGGCCTGCCTGGATTGCGTAGGCATTATCGATCCCCCGGAATGATTTGCCGATCTGCTCGAGTTTCTCAAGTCGCTTGATGTAGGTTTCCAGGCTCTCCTTGCGCGCCCCGGGTCGTGCTGCGGAGAGCGCATCTGCTGCCTGGATGAGCACGGCGGTGATGGTCTTGGGCTCCTCATCCTCGTGATGGGCGGCAATTGCATTGATCACCTCTTCGGGTTCGCCGTACTTCTTTGCCAAGTCCGCCCCGATCTTGGGATGGGAACCCTCCACCTCGTGGTCCACCCCCTTGCCGATATCGTGGAGCAGACCGGCCCGCCGCGCCACCTGCTCATCGGTGCCCAGTTCGCTTGCCATGACCCCGGCCAGGTAGGCGACCTCCTTGGAGTGCTGGAGGACGTTTTGACCGTAGCTCGTGCGGTACTTGAGCCTGCCGATCAGTTTGATCTCCTCCAGGTGGAGGTTGTGGACCCCCAGTTCGAAGGCGACCTGCTCCCCTTCCTCCCGGATGGCGGTGTCCATGTCCTTCTGGGCCTTGGCCACCACCTCTTCGATCCGGGCCGGATGGATGCGGCCGTCGATGATCAGCTTTTGCAGGGCATTCTTTGCGATCTCCCGCCTGATGGGGTCGAATCCGGAAAGGATGACCGCCTCCGGCGTATCGTCGATGATAAGGTCGATCCCGGTAGCCAGCTCCAGGGCCCTGATGTTGCGTCCCTCGCGCCCGATGATTCTTCCCTTCATCTCGTTGTTGGGAAGATCCACCACGGACACGGTGGACTCCACCACCTGGTCCGCTGCATAGCGCTGGATGGCCAGGCTGATGATCTCCTTTGCCTTCTTGGTCGCGGTCTCCTTGGCCTCGTCCTCGATCTTCTTGATGGTCTTGGCGGCCTCATGCCGTGCATCGGCCTCCATATGCGATATGAGGATGTTCTTGGCCTCCTCCGAGGTCAGTCCGGAGATATTCTCCAGGATCCTTCGCTCCTTTTGAATGAGATGGGTATACTCCTCCTCCTTCTCGCGAAGGTCCTTTTCCCGAGAGGCAACCTGTTTGATCCTGTTGCCGAGCTCGTTTTCCTTCTTGTCGAGCAGGTCCGCCTTCCGGTCGATGTTTTCACCCTTCTGGGTCAGACGCTTTTCAATGCCTTGTAACTCGACGCGCCGATCCCTGGTTTCCTTCTCGAATTCGGACCGGGCCTTGTAGATGAGATCCTTGGCCTCGATCGCGGCCTCCCGCAGTCGGTTGCTCGCCTCCTTTTCAGCATCGGCAACGAGCTTTTTGGCCATTACCTCGGCATTCACCAGCCGGTTCTCGGAAAGCTTCTTCCTGATGACATATCCAATAACAATACAGACAATTCCCGTAATAATGGTCAGAACGATATAGGCTTGCGCGGAAATCTCGTTCACCCCCTTTATAAAATCGTTTCATGGAGATGCCCTATGGCTTCCATGAACGGAAATACGGTTATCGATCACATCGTGGCACTGGTGCCTCATGAGCATTCTCTGCCATGATATACGTTTTGCAGTCGATCACTCGACGCTCGGTAATAATCTTTTTCATCTTTATATCGAAGGGCTCACAGGGAAGCTGTGAGGTGATTTGAATCTCGAAGGCAAGGGCAATGGTTGACTTGCCGGGTACCTTGCTCAACAGACGGTCGTAGTAGCCCCCCCCGAACCCAAGGCGCGTTCCCGAGGTATCGAATGCCACCCCCGGAACGATGAACAGGTCGATTTCTTCGGGGTCGATGAGGGCATGTTCAGCCGGCCTCGGCTCGCGGATCCCGTATGTGGAGACAACGAGGTCGTCCTTCCCGTTGGTGATCTCGTACAGGAGTAGCCCTCTGGATCTGCGGTCGGTGATGGGCAGGGCTACCCTTCGGCCTTGTTGAAGCATGGCGGGAATGAGGGGGTCGGTCGCCACCTCGTTGCGGAAGGATGCATACAGCAGGCACGTACGCGCCCGGACATACTCATCCAGGGAGAGAAGGCGGGTGTGTATATGGGAACTCTTATGGTCCTTCTCATCCGGGCTGAGGCTGTCCCTTTTCGCTAAAAACCGCTTTCTGATGGCAGCCTTGGAGTCCTTTGTCATAGCCGGCCTTATACGGTAGGAAAAGGCCAAGGACCCTAATATAATGAGAAGGATTCGTTACAGTCACGAATAATCCCCCGCCATGTGCCGTGTGAAGTTTTGAATTTGAACCTGGGTGACCCAGGTGGGTGTCCTCAAGAATGCCTTAAACTTCCCTCGAAGGGGCCTGCTTGCAGCATCCCAATATGTGGACTCCCCTTATGTTGGTGTTGGCTCAAAACATCAGCTTCATCACGAGCACGGCAGGGGAATAATAGCATTCATCCGTGCAAATCGTCCCTTTGAAACCTCATATATCAATAGTATTGCATCTCGAATCTATTGTCAATTAGGCCTTCATGTGCCTGCCGGCCCTTGAATGCCTAAGTCATAGAAACATGCTCCCGCCCATGTTCTCCGGCGGAATATCTAAGGGATGAATCCTCCAACATTTTTAGGATATTGGCTGTCTTTTCCTCCATAGTCTTTATTGTTTCCGATAATTGTAATCTGCTCTCGAATAATTCCTCTGTTATATAAAAGGCGGTCAGGATCACCACTTTCAACAGCGTCGCCGTCGGTGCAGCCGCCCTGATATCCGTCATCTTCTGATCCAGGTACCGGGCAATTTCCAGTACCCGCTCAGGATCAGTTTCACTTTTAATGGTATATGCCTCTCCGAGGAGTTCCACCTCAGTCGCATGTATCACGCCGCCCCTCCATCCGCTTACGTATTAGATGTCCTTCAACTGACTCAACATATGTGAAACCTTATCCTGAACCTGCAGCCGTTCGGATCGCAACCGTTTAAGCTCCTCCTCGGAGATAAGCGCGTGTTCCAGTCGTTTCTTATTCTCCTTCAATTTCTTCTGTAACGTGCTTATCCTGGCCTGAAGCTGCTCGTTTTCCTCCCTGAGATTCTCGACCTCCCTGATTAAGCCGCCGATTCTCTCCTGGATCAGACTCATTCTTTCGAAAGTGAGCATTAAATCCTCCGCTGGAACACAATCTATCGCAGTTCAGCGCCTAATACAGAGCATAATCGATCTATGATTCGTTGATGAACCTCATTGACCTCTTCGTCGGTGAGTGTCCGGGCCTCGGAACGGTACATCAGGGAGAATGCGAGGCTCTTTTTTCCCTCCGGGATCTGTCGTCCGACGTAGATATCAAAGAGCGATACGTCCCGTAATAATTCCCCTCCTTCTTCTCGAATCAGATCAAGCACGTTTCTGAAGGTTGTGCGCTCGTCGATGATAATGGCCAAATCTCGCAACACGGGGGGGAATTTGGGCAACGCCACAAACGTATATTCACCCGGCTGCGCACGTTCAACCAAAGCATCGAAATCCAGTTCGGCAACCAGGGCGGGTTTCTTGAGATCGAAGTATTCTCGTATCCGTCCTGATACATATCCCACAATCCCGAAACGTGATCTTCCATCGGTTATGTGGAGCGCTCCTCCCTCCTCCAGCCACGGAACCGAGGCAGGTTCGAGGCGATATTCCCTGATCCCGACCTCCTCCAGGAGAAGCTCAATCAAACCCCTTATATCATAAATATCGACATTTCGTTCTGGAATACGCCAATGACGTCCCCTGTTTCTCCCCATCATGGCAATCCCCAGTCTTGTGCGCTCAATGACGGGCATCGCCTTTTCCTCGGAGGCGAAAAAACAGGTGCTCAATTCGAAAATCTTGAGGTCCGGATTCTGCCGTGACAGATTGTATACGAGATTTTGAATCAGACCGGGAATGACACTGGGCCGTAATGAATTATGCTCTTCCGTCAAGGGATTGCTGATCGGGACCGGTTCCGCATTGTCATCCATCCCGATTTTTATATTATCAAATAGCCCCCTCTTTGTAAAGCTGAAATTGACCACCTCGGAGAGTCCCGCGCCCACCAGGATGTCCCTGGTCATTGACATAATACGTTGATCCTTCGACATCTTTTCGGCCATGGGGATGCTCCCGCAGGGGATGGTGGTGGGGATGCGGTTGTACCCGTAGAAACGGGCGATTTCCTCCACCAGGTCGATCTCCCCGGATATGTCCTGCCTGAAGGAAGGGGGTTGCACGGTGATATGCTCCTTGGTCCGGGAGAGGGTGACAAACGAAAGACCGGTGAGGATGTCCTCCATGGTTTTTGCAGGGAGGTCCAGGCCGATGATCATGTTCGCCCGTTTGGGGCGGAGCCGTATCGGCTCCCTGGTGATGGGCCGTGGATACACGTCCAGGACGCCCTTTGCCGCCCTGCCTCCGGCGAGTTGCAGGATCAACTGCGTGGCCCGGTCCGCGGAGGGCACCACCCCCTCGGGATCGATCCCCCGCTCGAACCGCTGTGACGCCTCCGTGACCAGCCCCAGCCGGCGGGAGGTGTTCCTGATGCTTGTGGGATTGAAGATGGCGCTCTCGATGAGCAGGTTGGTGGTGTTCTCGGTCACCTCGGATTCCACGCCCCCCATGACCCCGGCCAGGGCCACGGAGCGCTCGGCATCGGCGATCATGAGCATGGAGGGGTCCATGGTGCGCGCAGCCCCGTCCAGTGTGGTAAACACCTCCTGCTCCCGGGCAGGCCGAACGATGATCCGTTTTTTCCGAAGCAGGTCGTAATCGAAGGCATGCAGCGGCTGGCCCGTTTCCATGAGCACGAAGTTCGTCACGTCCACCACGTTGTTAATGGATCGAACGCCCACCGATTCAAGGCGGGACGCGAGCCAGGCAGGGGACGGACCGATGGTGACGCCGAAGATGATCCTGGCTGCATACCGGAAACACAGATCGGGGTCCACGATCTCGATCCCGATATGTTGTTCGATGGGTTCCCCCTCCTCCGGAAAGCGGATCTCCGGCAGGGCTGCCCTGCCGCCGGTCATGGCGGCGACCTCCCTGGCGATGCCGAGGTGTGAAAGGCAGTCCGCCCGGTTCGGCGTGATCTCGACATCAATGATGGTGTCAGACAGGTTGAGGTATTCCGCAAGGTCGCTTCCCGCGGGTGCATCCTGGGGAAGGATCATCAGGCCGGAGCGGTCGTCTCCCAGGCCGAGCTCCCATGCGGAACAGAGCATTCCCGCGGAGGCCACCCCCCTGAGGGTTGCCTCCTTGATCTCGCCTGCGCGGGGAAGGACCGCCCCGGGAAGGGCAATGGGGACCCTGTCCCCCGGTTTCATATTCGTTGCCCCGCACACCACGGTGGTGGTATGCTCCCCGATATCCAGCGTGCACAGGCAGAGCTTGTCGGCATTGGGATGGGGATCGATCCGGGTGATCAGGCCGACCTTGCAAAGATCAAGCCCCCGAAGGTACCGGGAAATCCCCCCGATCTCCAGCCCCAGCATGGTCAGCCGCTCCGCCAGCTCCTCCGGCGGGAAGGGGACCTCCACATACTCCTGTAACCAGTTATACCCGATGTACATGGTCAGAATTGCCTCAGGAATCGCATGTCATTGTCAAAAAAGATGCGGATGTCGTCCACGCCGTATTTGAGCATGGCCACCCGCTCCACCCCCAGGCCGAAGGCGAACCCGGTCACCTCCTCGGGATCGTAGCCCACCTCAACCAGAACATTGGGGTGGACCATGCCGGCGCCGAGTATCTCCAGCCATCCGCTCTGGGAACAGACCCTGCAGCCCTTTCCCCCGCAGTTCACGCAGGATATGTCGATCTCCGCACTGGGCTCGGTGAACGGGAAGAAACTCGGCCTGAACCGCAGCCTGGTGTCCGTGCCGAACATCTGGTGCACGAAGCTGGTGAGCACCCCCTTCAGATCGGCGAAGGAGACCTGGTAGTCCACAAGCAGGCCCTCCACCTGGGTGAACATGGGGCTGTGGGTGACGTCCGCATCCCGGCGGTATACCTTGCCCGGGGCAATGATGCGCACCGGGGGGGCCTGCCGCTTCATCACCCGTATCTGCACCGGAGAGGTATGGGTCCGCAGCAGGATGTCCTTGTCGATGTAAAAGGAATCGTGCATGTCGCGGGCCGGATGGTCGTCGGGGAAATTGAGGGCGCCGAAGTTATAATAGTCGGTCTCTACCTCCGGACCTTCGGCGATCTGGAACCCAAGGCAGAGGAAGATGCGGTATGCCTCATCGAGGATCCGGGTGAGGGGATGCCGGTGACCCCGTTCCGGGCGCTGGCCGGGCAGGGTAAGATCGAGCTGAATGGCCGCCCGGGAAGTGCCCGCCTTGAGCGCCTCGATCCTTTCCTCTATCTCCCGGCTGAGCGAGTCCTTGGCACGATTGAGCAGCTCTCCCATGCGGGGCCGCTCCTCGGGGGGAAGCTGTCCTATCTGTTTGATCAGACCGGTGAGCCTTCCCTTGCGCCCGAGATAGGTGACCTTGATGTTCGAGAGGGTCTCGATGTCCCCTGCAGCCCGAACCAATCCCTCGGCTTCGGCTTTCAGGGCCTCAAGATCGAGTCCCATATCAGAGGGCTTCTTTTGCTGCTTCGGTTAACTTGGCAAAGGCCTGGGGATCGTTGACCGCCATGTCGGCAAGCACCTTTCTGTCCAGATCGATGCCCGCCTTTTTCAGCCCCTGCATGAATGTGCTGTAGGAAAGCCCGTGGTTCCTGACCTCCGCATTGATCCTTACGATCCACAGCCTTCGGAAGAACCGCTTTCTGGTCTTGCGGTCCCGGTAAGCATAGACAAGGGACCGGTTGACCGCCTCCTTGGCGGACCTGAAGAGCTTGCTCTTTGCCCCCCAGTACCCCTTGGCCAGCTTGAGTACCCTTTTGTGTCGCTTCTTGACGACAGTGCCTCGTTTAACCCTTGACATAGTAATACATCTCCTTGTGTGAAAAATTGATGGAGGTTTCTATTCAGGCGTAGGGAAGGAGATGCCGTATCTGGGCCTTGTCCGCCGGCGCGATGTAACCGCCCTTGCGCAGGTTTCTCTTGCGCTTGGGCGATTTTTTGGTCAGGATATGGCTGGCGTAAGCCTTCCGGCACTTTATCTTCCCGGTGGCAGTAAAGCGGAACCGCTTTGCCGCCCCTCGATTGGTCTTTAATTTTACCTTTGCCACAACTGTCCTCTCTCTCTAACCGCCATGATCCGGTGATCACAACGAAAAATGAAAGTTTTTGGAAACTAATAATGATGGTCTCGTAAAAAGTCGCCGAACCCGTCACTCCGGCGAAGGCCGGAGTCCAGAAGTATTAAAAAAACCGGATTCCCTGTCAAGCACGGAATGACAGAATAGGCCAAAATCGATTTTTTGCGATTCCGTCAATAATTATTTGAAAACTTTCATAGAGCCCTTATGGTGCTTGATGGGCATGACCCTTGGGCGCGAGGATCATGGTCATGTTCCTGCCTTCCAACTTGGCCCTCTGCTCGACCACACCCAATTCCTCGATCTCCGATGCAACCCGGTCCAACAGGACGTTGCCGATGTCAGGGTGGGTCATCTCCCGTCCCCTGAATATGATGGTGATCTTGACCTTGTTGCCTGCATCGAGGAATTTCCGGGCGTGATTCAGTTTGAACTGAAGGTCATGGTCATCTGTTTTCGGGCGTAATTTGATCTCTTTCACATGGATGACCTTCTGGTTCTTTTTCGCCTCCTGGGCCCGTTTGTGCTGCTGGTACTTGTACTTCCCGTAATCCATGATCTTGCATACGGGCGGCTTCGCCATGGGGGCGACTTCCACCAGATCGAGCCCCGCCTCTTCAGCCATAACCAGTGCCTGCGCGAGCTTAAGAATTCCCAACTGCTTTCCTTCTGCATCAATGACACGAACCTCATCGGCCCGGATGCCATTGTTGACGGGTATTTTATCGGTCGATTTTGTTATTATGTTTCACCTCCTGTAGTGTAAGATCAGTCTCCTTCTTGATCTTGATGATGAATTCCGGGAGCGCGTACTCGATCAACTCCCCTGTATCCCTTGATCGGCAATTTACCGTTTTCTTTTCGACCTCCCGGTCCCCGAGGACCAGCATGTAGGGAACCTTCTCCATGCGCGCCTCCCTGATCTTGAACCCGATCTTCTCGTTCCTCAGGTCGGTTTCCGCCCTGATCCCCTCTTCCTTCAAGGCCTCGGCGACACTGAGGGCGAATTCATCATTGCGATCGGTGATGGTCAGGACCTTCACCTGCACGGGTGAGAGCCACACCGGGAATGCGCCGGCAAAGTGTTCGATCAGCACCCCCATGAACCGCTCCAAGGATCCCAGGATGACCCGGTGCAGCATGACCGGGCGTTTTCGCTCCCCGTCGGAATCCACGTACACCAGGTCGAACCGCTCGGGCAGGGTGAAATCGCACTGTATGGTGGCGCACTGCCAGCTCCGGCCCAGGGCGTCCTTCAGCTTCACGTCGATCTTCGGCCCGTAGAAGGCCCCCTCCCCGGCGAAGACCTCGAAGGGGATGCCGAGATCGTTCAGTGCCTCGGACAGTGCCCGGGTGGCCCTTTCCCAGTCCTCATTGGTGCCGATGAACTTCTCGGGCTGGGTGCTGATCTCCATGTGGTATTCGAACCCGAACAGAGCCATGACATCCATGACGAACCGGATCACGCCCTGTATCTCGTCGTTCAGTTGATCGGGCCTGCACAGGATATGTGCGTCATCCTGGGTGAACCCCCGCACCCGGGTGAGGCCGTGGAGCACCCCCGATTTTTCGTGGCGGTGCACATGGCCCAGCTCGAAATAGCGTATGGGCAGGTCCCGGTAGCTTCTGATCTTCGATTTGTAGATCAGCATGTGGGCAAGGCAGTTCATGGGCTTGATGCCGTACCGCTGCCCCTCCACCTCGGTGAAGTACATGTTTTCCCGGTAGTGGTCATAGTGGCCCGATTTCTCCCACAATTCCTGCTTCAGGAGCGTGGGGCCGTACACCACCTGGTAGCCGCGCCTGAGGTGCTCCTTCTTTTCGAAGTCCTCGATCAGCATCCGCAGCAGGGCGCCCTTGGGGTGGTAGATCACCAGCCCGGCCCCCGCCTCGTCCGATATGCTGAACAGGTCCAGCTCGCGTCCCAGCTTGCGGTGGTCGCGTCTTTTGGCCTCCTCCAGCCTGCGCAGGTGCTCCTTGAGCATGGCAGGGCTCGCAAATGCGGTCCCGTAGATGCGCTGGAGCATGACGTTGCGCTCGTCGCCGCGCCAGTATGCGCCGGCGATGCTCAGCAGCTTGCACGCCTTGATGACCCCGGTGGAGTGCACGTGGGGGCCACGGCACAGGTCCAGGAACTCGCCCATCCGGTAGGTGCTGATCTGCTGGTCGGGGATCTCCTGAATCAGCTCTATCTTGTAGGGCTGCCCCTTTTCCTCGAACAGGGCGAGGGCCTCCTTCTTTGGCAGGACCCGTCGGACAAAGGGGAGGTCCTGGTCGATCAGCTCCCGCATGCGCTGTTCGATCTTCTCCAGGTCCTCGGGAACGAGGGGCCGGGGAAGCTCGAAGTCATAGTAGAACCCCTCCTCTATGGCGGGGCCGATGGCGAACCTGGCCCCCGGGAAGAGATCCATCACCGCGTGCGCCATGACGTGCGAGGCGCTGTGGCGGAACACCTCCTGTCCCTCGGGCGTATCGAAGGTAATGAATTCCACTGCGCAGTCTTCGGTGACCGGCTGGTCCAGATCAACCAGCCTCCCGTCGATTTTCGCGACCAGGGGGTTTTTGATCCCTGCGGAGCGGGCGGCCTCCAGGAGACTGGCCCCCGGGGAACAGGTCACGCTCGATCCGCCGGGCAGGGAAAGGGAAATCGTTCGATCAACCCGTGCATCGGTTTTCGAATGCTCATCCTTCATGCCTGCTCAACTCATCATCGGCGAGAAATAGGTCGATCGGGGCTGTGGGTACACCGTCATCGTATATACCATCATTGCCGTTTTCCTTTTTTCTCACTATGCCATCGAATGACCCTAATAAAAAGGCATCATCAAAGATAGTCAGGGTATCTTTCGATGATGCCTCTTTAGGGACTGAATGCTAATGCGCACAATCTGCTTTTTTGACTTTCCCATGAAAAAGGTGCTATGTCAAAAGAGGCGATCTTGTTTAACCCGTTTATACGATGGTAGGCACGGGCGGTTTCGAACCGCCGACTTCTACCGCGTCAAGGTAGCGCTCTCCCCCTGAGCTACGTGCCTATACTCACTGTATGCCAACCTGTAATAACGCTCTAAAAAACAACAGCCAAAGCATGTATGTCACCTATCAGAATTTACTGACAGGGTATATTCCATTGTTGAACATTACCGAATAATTTAATTTTTACAGGGACATCCAAAAATAGTAGTAAAAAAAAAGCCTTCTGTCAAGTTTTCGGTGTCATTCACCCCTGGTCCGCACCATCATCCTCCCCTGCCTCCCGGAGGATTGCCTGGGCGCTCTCCAGGTCCTCGGCCCTGACCAGTATCCTTATCTCTCCGATATGGCCGACATCAAAGGGAAACTGGGAGACCCGGTAGGATTTCAACTGCACGGGTATGCCGTTTGATTCGAGGAGTCCTTCAATGAGACGTGCCTCGTAATCCGCGGTGGTGGAACACAGCTCAACCCACTCGTCGTCGTGTGCCATGGCTACTGCTCTTTTTCCCCGAATACCTGAGCGGCGAAGATATAGATATCAGCCCCTTTTTCCCATGCGTTCTCGGGTAATCCCGCCTTACGGCAGGTCTGTGCCAGGAATGTCTCCCTGTCCCAGCCATACTCGGTGGCCACTTGCGGCAGAAGCAGGCCGCTGTTATGGGAATGGGAGATGTACAATCCGTGTTCGCCGACCTTGATTTCATTGATGTCCTTAATTGTGCGCAGCGGCGTGAGCGCGGATATCTCTATGTCGATGTCGTCCAGCTCTTCCTTCCTCAGGGTGGGAAACCGGTAATCCTTGACCGCCGCGGATATCGCACAATCGGCGGTCGCCTTGTGCAGAGGCATGACGGGCTTTATGAACCCGATGCACCCCCGCAGCATACCCTTCTTATGGAGGGTGACGAACACACCTCGCGCCTCCAGAAGCCGTGGCTCGGTGACCTCGATCCGGGGCGGATCCTGCCCGGTGAGGTATGCGGTAATGGTGGACCGGGCAATGCGAAGCAATTTTTTCTTTTCTGCGTCGTTCAAGCGCTCTTCCCCTTCGGTCACTTCGTTCTCACCTCTCTCTGTGGAATCTGATTGTTGTTCGCCGGCCCTCGATGACGTGGTCACCGCGAGCGCGGCATACCCCACCACCCTGTCCTTCATGCCCGCCGTGTCCCCCGAGTTCGCATAGGTAAGGAGCCTGGTGTCCACCTTCCCGCCCATATGCTTCATTGTCGCGAGCAGGAGGAGCATCGGGCTCAATCCGCACAGCTCCGCCTTCCCCTCCTGCACCATTCGCTGCAGCCGTGTCCCCTCCCCCGATTGTATCGCCTCGATGGCCCCCTTGTCCAGGGCGGTGGCCGTATCGTAGGAATGGTAGTGGGAAAGGTCGGTGCTGACAATGAGCACCGTATCCGGCCGTTTGAGGATCGATGCCAGCTCGCGGGCGATCGGGGTGAGGTCCGTGGCGGATACCTCTCCCACGATGATGGGGACGATGGAGAAATCCTCCAGCACCGTTTGAAGAAAGGGCACCTGCACCTCCAGGGAGTGCTCATGAAAGTGTGCGCGCGACTCGAAGGTAACGTTCGGCGATGCATTGGTGAGCCTGGCCGCGGTCTGTTCGTCGATCGGTACGTCTCCCAGGGGGGTTCGATACCTGCCCTGCGGCCACACCGATGCGCCCTCCAGGGGGAACCGGTGGCTTGGCCCGGCCAGGACCACCGTCCGGATTCCCTTTCCCTTCAGCAGGGCGTAAGAATGGGCGGCAACCCTTCCGGAATAGAAGTACCCGGCATGGGGGCAGACCAGAGCGACGAGGTCCCCGGAGACCTCCTGGGTGGGGACCTGGTCGAGAAACCCCGTAATCGTGCGCCGCAGCTCTTCGGGCGATGCAGGATAAAATTGCCCGCTCACCACGGGCTGTCGTATGAAATTTTTATGTTCGTTGAAGCGCCCTTGTTTCTCCATGGGCTGTCCTCGCTTTGGTTGGTCATCCGCTTTCGCACAGGAGGAAAAGGTGAGACAAACCAGCAGGAAAGACAGCAGAAGGAAAATAAGACGCGATCTCCTCCCGCGCACTCGTTCTCCCATCCCCAGGCACCTGCCTGTTACATGTTACACTCCCCAAGGGATATCCTGTCTCATCGGGACCATTGCCTCGGGTGTACGGTCCGTTTTATGGTTTTCCCGTCGCATGAGGCGGAGCAATGGATGCGCATGCTCCCTATCAAGCTTGTATCACATTTTGCCGCTTTTAACAAGACGGGGAAGGGGTATTTCCCTGTATGCCCGTGACGTGATTCCTGGTTTTTTCAACGACGCGATTCCAGCTCCTGGAGGGCGGTTCGGGCCTCCTGGGAATCGGGCTTGAGGGCGAGGGCCGTGGTGTACATCTCCCGTGCCTTGTCGAATTGCTCCAGCCTGGTATATGCCAGGCCCATGATCAGAAAGGCGGCAAGGTTTTTATATCGGTGTCTGAGCAGATACTCCCCGTGAACGACAGCGGTTTTCCACTCCCCCTTGGCGCCGTAAAGATTGAGCAGGAGCAGGCGGGGCAGATAGTAGGAGGGGTTCATGGCCAGGTTGCGTTCGCTTTCAGCGATGAAGCCCTCGATCTCCTCCTTGGGGATCCTGGTCTCCAACAGGGTCAACAGGGGGTGGATGTGCCGGTATTCGTCCCGGGCGATGAGGTCCGCATATTCAGGGAGCCTGCGCACGTACAGGAAGCAGGAATCGTCGAAATAGACCATGGCCCATTCCCCGCTCTCTCTCAGATACCGGCAGTGCTTGACCAGGTCCCCGGCCTGGTATTTGAGGAGGATGAATTCGATGTCGAACTCGTCCAGTATCCCCCTGAAGGCATTCACATCGTAGAGCGCGGTCTGGTGGCGGTGGTAGAACTCCTCGCCGTAGACGTGCTCCGCCCTCGAGTCCATGGTTACCCGTACGTCGGGAAAGCAGTGGAAGATCAGATAGGTGCCGTACGTGTAGCTGTTGAAGCAGCAGCCCTTTATGTGGTTTTTCTGGATGTATTTCGTAACCTCGATGGGCATGTTGCCGGCAACCCCAACCCCGAAGGGCTTGCTGCTGTGCTTCCGGTAGATGTAACCGTGCTTGAAGGAGATCCGGATGAGGGGGATGAGAATCGCCAGGATGATTATCCCTCCCACAATACGGATCACCTGCTTCGATCTCGGACCCTTCAGGTGGAGGTAATCCTCGCCCGCCTGCTGGAAGTTGAGCGCCAGGATCGGGCAGGTGGCGATGGTGAAGATGGTGATGTTGCGGTGCATCTGCGCAGCCATGGTGAAAAAGAAGGCAGAGATGGCAAGATTGGTGAGGTCGAGGCGTTTCACGTCCGCGATGAAGGAGACCGCCAGGAGGAACATCCACACCACATAGTACCGGAAGGCGTAGGAGGTATAGAAGGTCTTGCTCTGGAAGGGGGACTGCCACTCGTAGATGGTCTTGATGTAATCGCTCTGGTGGATCACCACGTTGATGGGCTGCATAAAGAGCCTGAATCCGTATGGATTGATGATACAGGCGAAAAAGGTGACCATCGAGATGATAAACAGGGGCTTCAACCGCTCCCAGGTGAGGAGGTCCCGCTGCCAGAAGGACACGAAGTACCGGTTGTACAGGAGCCTCGCCGTTTCGCAGGCGGTGAACACGCCCAGGATGATGATCCCCACGATGAAGGAGCCGTGCATGTTGGACCAGAATACCTGGAGCACGGGCAGCAGGTACAGGATGCGCCGGTCGACCCGCCGGTACTTGTACTGCATGAGGATGAGCAGGAAGGCGGCGATGAATACGTAGGAGAACATTTCGGTGCGCGCCAGGAACCGGACCCCCACGTTGAAGATCATGAACGCGGTCAGGGGTACGAACAGGATGAACTCCGTCTTGAGCCGGTGGCAGTTGAGCAGGGTGAGGGCGGTCATGAGCATGATGACCAGGGTCTTCAGGTAGATGATGCCGTTTACCCCGATGAGGGTATAGATGACGTAGAAGATCACCCCGGAAAACCATGCCTCGTTGATCCACGGCCTTCCCGCGGCATTGCACGAATAGGGATCCGCATACTGAAACCGCTTGGTCTCCAGGACCATCTGCCCGTTTTTGAGGTGCTGCCACAGATCGTTGTTGGAAAGCTCCGAAACGGTAAGGGAAACAACCAGAAGGACGATGGCTACGAGGATGAGAACGATCAGGGTCCGGTTCACCCATTTCAGGGCGGTGTTCGGCCGGGGGGCCGTCATGGCCTCCCTTTTCTTCCGCTCCTCTTCCGCATACAGCTCATTGATGATGTAGTCTTCGACCGCAACCGGGCTCACATTGAATTTTTGGGCCACCTCGTGGATCGAGCACTTCCCGTAATTTGCCAGGATGTATCGCTTGGCCTTTTCCTTCAGAAACTCAGCCATGGTGCGCCCTTATGTATACCCATGCGTGTCCTCTCGTCACCCTGTGCCTTTACAGGCGTCCCCTGCGGAATTCTTCCCTCATCCCTCGTCACGGTGTCCTACACCCCCTTGCCGTGCCCGGTCATCACCCGGCTGATGAAGTAGGGGGGCTTGTTCTGCGACTCGTGGTAGGTCCTCATGAGCAGCTCCGCAAGGAGCCCGATCAGGATAAACTGGAACCCCAGGATGAACAGGAAGATCGCAAGCAGGATCAGGGGGTTTTTGTGCACCCAGGTGCCGCGGGTGTACTTTTCGATGAGGGTCACCGCCCCCGCGATCACCCCGAAAAGGGCGAGGATGAATCCCACGGTGCCGAACAGGTAGATCGGGCTGGTGAAGTAGCTTCCCAGGAACTTCACAGTGAACAGGTCCAGGATCACCTTGAAGGTGCGCATGATCCCGTACTTCGACCTGCCCATTGTCCTGGGTCGGTGGTCCACCTCCATCTCGGCGACCTTGGCCCCCAACTGCGCCGCATAGGCGGGGATGAACCGGTGCATCTCCCCGTACAGGCGGATGTTCTTGATGAACTGCC
The DNA here is from genome assembly GCA_049472355.1 of bacterium. Taxonomy (GTDB): domain Bacteria; phylum SZUA-182; class SZUA-182; order DTGQ01; family JAFGSM01; genus JBLIRM01. The sequence goes on from JBLIRP010000032.1 coordinate 29,842, forward strand.
TCCGGTAGGCCTTCAGGGTGCAGCCGTAGTCGTGCAGGTGCACCCCAGTCACCCAACTGATCAGACGATTTGCGATCCACGAGGGGAGCCGCCGGTTGAGCAGGGGGTCCTTCCTCCTCCTGCGCCATCCGCTGACCACATCGTACCCCTCGTCCATCAGGTCGAGCATCCCCTGGATATCCCGGGGATTGTTCTGCAGGTCCCCGTCCAGGGTCACCACGATGTTTCCCAGACACCGGTCGAATCCCGCGCTCATCGCCGCGGTCTGCCCGAAATTATTGGCAAGCAGGACCGCCACCAGGTGGGGGTCGCGCTCCACGAGTGAGGTCAGAAGCTCCGGGGTGCGGTCCCTGGATCCGTCGTCCACGAAGATGATCTCGTAGTTCCCCTTGTATCCCGAAAGGGCGTCGGTAAGCTCCCCGTGGAGCCTTTCCACGTTCTCCTCCTCGTTATATACGGGAATAACGATTGAAAGATCGAGGGCGGATGTTCGTTCCATCGATGGATCTTCCCCTGCAAGGGTCCCTGTCCGGACAAAAAAATGGTGGAGCTGACGGGATTCGAACCCGTGACCTTCTGAATGCCATTCAGACGCGCTCCCAACTGCGCCACAGCCCCACGCTCATTCAAACATTATATATATCTTCTGTCAGTATTGTCAACACGTTCCGGTTCGGCAACTTCCCATTCCCGTTTGACTACTCATTACCCTGTCCATCCCCATATTCCTTCCCCATCCTCCGGGACCCTCGATGCAATCCAGCGCTGCGCTTTGACATTGGGTGATAAACATGCTAAAAATATCGATAAACAAACACCATCCACCCATCAAATAGTTCGGTCCACAAACGTGCCGGAGTGGTGAAATCGGTAGACGCACGGGACTCAAAATCCCGCGGGCCTTGCGCCCATGAGGGTTCGATCCCCTCCTCCGGCACCAACCTTATATCCTCCCTTCTCAAGGACTCCGCCTCCTTGGCCTTGGTCTTGAAATACTTCTTTGTGTAACGCCTTTTGTGGAGGATGAACTCGTATTTCCATCTTCTCCCTTTTATGAAATAGCAGCTCATAGAGATCCTCCTTGCAGGGAAAGAATAAGGATCCTCTGAGCTTCCTGCCGCCCAATATCCGCCAGTTTTTATAAACCCAGCTCACGCTCTTGTGGAGATATCGGGCGACCTCCTCAGGGTCCATGATAACAGGATAGGTATTGGTGTCAATGTCAGGGTAATACATGTACTTATCTGAATATTATTTTGGTATGTATATCTATCTTTTTGTTTATAGAGAATATATCCCTATGAAACTTCCGGAGAACCGGTATTATTCTTTCAATGATCCGTGCATATTCCTTTTTGTCCGGTTCGCTCACCTTCTTCTTTTTAAAATCTATAAAAATCATCTCTTCCCCCTTTTCAAAAACCGCCTTGAAATCAATCACGACACATGGTATTGTTAGATTGTCAAATACATAAATATTATTTATCAATCTAAATTTTACATTAGCTATTGTAATTTTACCAACCCCGGATACATTTGTCAAGTGATTTTTTACATTTATAAATTTAATTTTTCCAAACACAAGAGGGGAGAATGATAAAAAACAGGCTCAAGATTTTATTGGCGGAGAGGGATTTAAATTACTCCAAATTAAGTGAGATCACAGGGATCTCAATAAATGCACTTTCCAAGATGGGTAAAGAGGGAGGCACCGGCTCGAAGCAGATAACCTATGAGGTCCTTGAGAAAATATGCTCGGCCTTGAAATGCCAGGTTGGCGATCTTTTGATTTGGGTACCGGAAGAGAAAAAATAGATTTGAGTAATCAAAGACTGACTGGAACTACCTGAAGGCGGCTTTGCAGCTCGTAAGATAATACGCAAGAGACTCCTGCCCCTTTATCTTTTTATTCTAGAGTTAAGCAATGCTGTAAATTTTAAATAAGATATATAACTGCTAAGAATTATTTCACGATGGTATTGGAAATCTACCCCAATTGGTGCTGAATCAATTTTCTTCTCTCTGTAAAGAAGCGTTGACATAGTTTTAAAGTACACGATCAATACTATTGTGCCTCTGGAAGCTACCCGTATTCTTCTATAAGGTGAATTTACTTGTCTCCTTGGCCAATATTTTGTTCTGATAATAGCTTGATTATAAAAGTTTTAGACAAACTGGCTTCCATTAGCAATCAGCTGATTTATAAATTGAAATAAACGTTGACAATACGGAAGGCTATGTTTTATTAATATTAATAATAGGCAAAGGAAGGAAATCATTGGTATTGATGTCAAAAATGAATAGACAATAGAGAAGAGATTGAATATGGCTAATCAGGGATTTCAAAAAATACTTAAAGAAATAATTGATGAAGCAGTTAAGAATGGATTTAATCCGAGTGATGGAGAATTAGATTATTTTAAAGTGCCTGATAATTTAAGTGGAATTTGTTTTTCTTATAAAGATGGAAGATATGACAAATATCCAATTAAAAATATTCTTGACAATCGTAAATTTATTAAAGCATGTTTTGCTCGTAAAACAAAAAAAGAAAGGATATTAAAAATATTTAATAGCTTAAGAAATCAAAAATTGCCTGTTGAAGAAGAAATTACTATAATTGCTCGACTTCTTGCTAAAGAATCATAATTCCATCTTATTGATTAATCTCAATAGGATATCTGCCCTACAGATGATTTTGATACTTTTCTAAATTAGCATGCATTATCTGAAAAAATAAGTATCTTTTGGTTCTATAAAATAGAAGGGACATCGGATAGAATCCATTTACTCAGGAGCCTGAGATTGATGTATGAATAGTACACTCCATTGATTACATACCCCAGTTTGTTTATACTTTTACTGAACTTATAAATGTTCATATCATCTTCATTTGTCCGACTCCACTATACCAAAGGACCAATGACTGTGAATCGGGATGATCCTCACTATCTTGGCCACAGAAAGCGTCTCCGTGACCGTTTTATGAAGAGCGGCCTGAAAGGATTTGCTGAGCATGAAGTCGTGGAGCTGCTGCTCACCCTGGCGATCCCTCGGAGGGATGTCAAAGAGCCGGCAAAAAAGCTAATTGAACGTTTTGGGAATCTACGCAGTATCCTGGATGCACGGGTAGAAGAACTGCAAGCGATCGAAGGGATCGGTACGGTCACCCCGGTTGCCCTTCGCATCGTCCGCGAGGCCGCGAGCCTTTACCTTCAACAAAAGGCAGAGGTACAGATGAGCCTTTCTTCTCCTGAGCCACTCCATGAATTTTGGAGGTCAAAAATTGGGGGGCTGCGTGATGAGGTCTTCGAGGTAGCCTATCTTGACTCCGCGTACAGGCTGCTTCGCGATGGAGTCGAGCGTATGGAGGAGGGCACCATTGACAGGGCCACGGTGTATCCTCGCCGGATCATGGAGGCAGCCCTACGCAGGGGCGCGGCTGCGCTCATCTTTGCCCACAACCATCCGAATGAAAACTTGATCCCTTCGGAGCAGGACAAGCTCCTGACAAGGGCGCTGGTGCTTGCAGCCACCACCTTGCATATAAACATCCTCGACCACCTTATCGTCTCAAAGGAGGGCGTCTTCAGCTTTAGGAAAGAGGGGCTGCTCTGATGCCCATTGCCGATGCCATACTGACAGGGCATGAAGGACTGAACATTTCCCAGCGCAAGGCCATCGCCAGTATTGAAGGCCCCTTATTGGTCATAGCTGGTCCCGGTTCTGGAAAGACCTTCGTACTGGTGCTCCGTACCTTGAACATCCTACTCCAAGGGCTTGCAAAACCAGGGGAGATCCTCCTGTGTACCTTCACCCAAAAGGCCGCATTTGAGCTGCGCGACCGCCTTTCCCTTGAGGCAAAAAAGGCCGGATACAAAGGGGACATCTCTGCCCTGCTCGTAGGCACCTTCCACAGCATTGCAAACACCTTTTTACAGAGATACCGCCACCACACACGCCTTGGCAATAACTATGAGGTGCTCGACGACTTTACTCAGCTTTTCTTCCTTTTTGATCATTTCAAGGAGATCATAGGGGAGGAGGAAAGCGGTCTCTACCTAGGGAGGTGGAAGACCAGGTGGACCGCCATACAAGGAGCAAGGAAATATTTCAACAAGATAACCGAAGAGCTGATCGAGCCCGAGCAGATGGAGGCATCCGATGATCCCTTCGTTCAAACCATTGGTCGTGCATACGGGGCATATGTCGCTCAATTGTTTGAAACGAATAGGATTGACTTTCCGCATCTGCAAAAGCTCTTCCTCGATCTCCTGACAAATCCCTCGATTGGGCCCTCAATAAAGGATGCCATCCGCTACATCATGGTTGATGAGTACCAGGATACCAACGCAATCCAGGAGCAAATCCTCCTCAGTCTATCACAAGGCAGGGGGAATATTGCCGTTGTCGGCGATGAAGACCAGTCCCTCTATCGTTTTAGAGGGGCTACAGTGCGCAATATCCTGGAGTTCCCCACCCTCTTTGAAGACTGCCGCAACGTTACCCTCACCATAAACTACCGGTCCCACAAAGAGATCGTTGATGCATATAATAACTTCATGGAATCATGGGACTGGCTGGATCAGGGATCAGGGCATAGGTACCGTTTTGAAAAGAGGATCGAATCCGATCCTGACAAGCGCTTCGCCGAATATCCTGCGGTCTTCTCGATCTGGGGTGAAAACAGAAGGGATGAGGCGAGGCGCTGTGCAGACCTCGTACTCTTCCTTAAGGAGAACCGTATCATAGAGGATGAGAGCCAGGTTGCCATCCTCCTGCACAGCGTGAGGCAAGATCACAGCACACCCTACCTTGATGCCCTTACTGAAAGAGGTATCAATGCCTTCTGCCCGCGTGCCCGCGCATATTTCGAAAATGATGAAATCCGTTCCATGCTCGCCTGTTTCGCCATCCTTCTTGGGTACTATGGAGAGGGCCGGGGGGAGATCAATGGTCGAAGCCTCAATGAGCTGGCAGGATATGTTGATGAGTGCATCATTGAGTTGGGGCGCCGTTTCCCATACCCTCACCCCCTTGCACAGAGCCTCCAGCATTTTTCACAGGAGATCGCAACACTCGGCGAGGGGAAGACCCTTGACCGTCGCCTTGCAGACTATTTTTATGATTTCCTTGCCAATGAACCCTTTGTCGGTTTCATCGGCAATGAGAACCGGGCCCGCAACCTGGCTACCTTCTCCCACCTCCTCAATGTATTTCAGACGTACTATCACTACAGTGTCATCACCGCCAGGAACCGTGAGCACCTGCGCCTTCACTTCTTCCACAGCTTTGTGCGCCTCCTTTATGAGGGGGGCATCAATGAGTATGAAGACCCTGACAATCCCATCCCCAGAGGGCATGTGCAGGTGATGACCATCCATCAGGCCAAAGGGCTCGAATTCCCCGTGGTCATTGTGGGCTCACTCTCCGTGCAGCTTTCATCCCCCAAGGATGTGGATGCAACCCTGGGCATGCTCTATAAAAGGCCCCCCTTCGAGCCTGAGGGTCTTATTACCGGATTTGACCGGATGCGCCTCCACTATGTCGCCTTTTCACGCGCAGAGAAGATCCTTGTCCTCACCTCCTCTGAGCAGCCTAAGCCTTACTTCTTCCCCATCTGGCAGGGACTTGCCCAGTGGCCATATGTCCAGCAGGATCTCCTTAGGTCCCTCTCTTTCAAGCTCCGAAGACGCATGCAGATAAAGAAGACCTACAGCTTTACCAGCGACCTCAAGGTATATGAGACCTGCCCAAGGCAATACCAGTTTTTTCGGTTCTACGACTTCTCACCTGCAAGGTCTGCCGAATACTTCTTCGGAGCGCTGGTGCACCAGACCATAGAGGATATCCACCGCAGGGTGCTCGACGGCGACAGGGATACCATCGATGATCAAAGGATTGCGGAATTCTTTGAGTTCAATTACCGCCACCTGATCAATAGCGGTCTTCGCCCCATCGGTCCCAAACAGAAGCAGACCGCGCTTGAGCACGTGACGAACTATTACTCACAAAACCTCGATGAGATCGGCCGGATCATAGAAACGGAGGTGGATGTATCCGTTGAAAAGGATGCCTACATTCTCATCGGGAAGATCGACCTCCTTCTTGGCGATGATGAGAGGCTGGAACTCCTTGACTTCAAGTCCCAGCCCCGCCCTATTGAAGACGAGACCAGGCTTGATGCATACTATAAGCAACTGTGCATCTATGCGCATATACTGGAGCAGCGTTATGACAAAAGGCCGGATAGGCTCCTCCTCTACTGGACTGGGGAACCCCGGAAGGAGGATGCCCTGATGTCTCTTCCCTATGAGCCTGAGCGGGTGGATGAAGCAGCCGCTCATTTTGACAGGGTGGTGGAGCAGATCCAGAAAAGGGATTTTACAGTCAGAACGCCTCCTGAAAAAAAGGTCTGCAAGGAGTGCGACCTGAGGATGCTGTGTAAAAACGATAATGTAATAATCCTATGAGGTGACTGAATGGCCAAGATCGACATTACGAGGACAGAGCTGGTGTGGCCGGGGAAATACAATGAAGACGGCACCCTAAAAGAGGTCCCAAGGGTCAACCTCCCCTTCCAGGTGATCGAGACCATCAATGAGAGCCGCGCTACCCGCGAGGCTAAGGGCCGGCAGATATCCCTCTTCGATGTGTGGAAGGGGGATGAAGGCAACAGCTTCGAGGAGGGGTGGAAGAACAAGCTGATATGGGGTGACAACCTTTTGGTGATGGGGTCACTGCTGGAGAAGTATGCAGGGAAGATAGACCTTATCTATATCGATCCGCCCTTTGCTACCGGAGCGGATTTTAATACAACAGGATT
>JBLIRP010000033.1:0-36207 GCA_049472355.1 bacterium
CCAATAGGCCTGCGAGCTCCTCGGTAGCGAGTTGCGTGGTCTTGATATCCTTGGAGTTGAGTCTAAGCCTATTCACCATCTTGGCAAGATTTCGATGAGAAAGTGCCGAGGCAATGATTACCCTAAGATCGTGGCAATCGAGTGATTCTTTGATTTGGTCATATTTTTCCATTCGATTCTGCATACTCTTTCATCCCCCTTTACATGCACTGGGCAGATACGGGGGAGATGGTGACGAAATCATTTTATTGAGGTATCTACTACATTTCCTTAATCGTCCGAAACGATCGGACGGTTTTGTGATCTGTCCTGCATCCCATAGCCGCACATCAGGTGAGTGCTCGGCAATGGGCGTCAGAGGGCTATTGTGAACGTACAGCTACCTTTCGAGCGATATATTCCACCCCTTTAACTGATCGATGTAGTGATGATTCGTAAGATCGGTAGATAGGGGCGTTATCGAGATATACCCCCTTTTTACCGCAATATAATCCAGGCTATCACCTCCCTCCGATGCGATCTCTTCGATGTCGCCGGCAAGCCAATAGTATACCTTTTCCCTCGGATCGATCCTTTTGTGAAATCGATCCCTGAAAATACTCTGTCCCTGTTGTGTTATTGCAATGCCCTGTATGTCTGATTTGGAACAGGCGGGAAAATTTATATTCAGAAGGGTCTGGTGGGGAAGCCCCCTTTCCATAACCATTCCGGCCAAATACGCACTGAATTCCGCAGGAAAGGAAAAAACGGCATGCGGCAGTGCCTTCTCTCCGGCATGTGGTTTCACTTCCACCGAAACGGCGAGGGCGGGAAGTCCGAGTATGGCGCCCTCCATGGCACCCGATACCGTACCGGAGTAAATGACGTGGGTTCCGGTATTCAAACCCGTGTTGATCCCGGCAACAACAAGGTCCGCCCTTTCCTTCATAATGGTTCCCAGGGCGATCTTTACGCAATCGGCCGGGGTGCCGTTGACAGCATAGCCGAATACCTCATCCCCTTTGATCACCTCGTGTATCCTGAGGGGATGGCTTATGGTGATGGAATGGCCTGCTGCGCTTCGTTCGGTTTCAGGGGCGACCACGGTTACCTCTCCCAGGTTTCGCAATGCCGCAACCAGGACCGTCAACCCAGGGGAGTGAATCCCGTCGTCATTGGTTACAAGGATGTGCATGTCCGTGTCTACCCCCTGAAAAAATGGGCATGAATTCATTATGCCATGTGCGCATTACTACAGCGTCTCAACACGGAAGTGAGGGTAGAGGATTCCCAATCAGAGCCTCACCGGCATGATAATGAATTTGACGTTTTCATTATCACGAGGCTTCATAATGGCCAAGGATTCATTATCGCTCATCTCGAGAACGACGTCCGTACCATCGATGACGCCGAGAAAGTCGAGAATATACTTAGGATTGAAGCCGATTTCCAACGGTTCACCCTGGTATTCAATCTCAATTTCGTCGTGGGCATCCCCTACCTCTGCGCTTTCCGAATCGAGAGTCAAGCTGCCGGGCGCCAGTTTGAAGAGTATGAACCATTCCCTCTTCTCGGTAATCAGTGAAACGCGCCTGACCGCCTGCCGAAACCGCTCCCTGTCGATAATCGCCCGTTTATCGTTTTCTACGGTGATCGGGCCCTTATAATCCGGGAATTTATGTTCCAGGAGTCGGGCAAAAAACTGGATGTCTGGCAATGAGAACACACAATGGTTGCCCGTGAGCCCGATCTTTACCGTTTCTTCGGAATCTTCCGCCGTGGCGCCTTTTCCCTTGCCCTTCTCCCAGTCAGTCAGAATCTTTGGCAGCTCATCCAGCAGTTTTTTGGGCAGGACCATGGTGGAACGAAACGGCAGGCCGATCTTTTCAGTATAGATATAGGCCATTCGATGGCCGTCGGTTCCAACGCTCTCCATGCCCTTGTCAGTGACTGCAAAAAGGGCGCCGGCCGGTGCATTGTACAGCTTTTGTTCAACGGCCGGCACCGCCACATTGACCTTGACAATCATATCCAGAAGGATTCCCAGGTTGATGGGATGAAGACTTTTGACATCAATCTCCGGAAACGGGGGAAATTCATCGGCGGCAATACCTGGAACGTGGAATACGGAATGCAGACATTGCAGCCGGAGTCGATTGTTTTCTTCGAGCTTCATGCTGATGGATGACTTTTCCGGGAGTTCCCGCACAATATCATACACTACCCGTGCGGGGAGACAGATTGCGCCCTTGTCTGCGACTTCGGCGTCGATAAGGATCTTCAGCCCTACATCCAAATCGGTGGCGGACATGTATATTCCATCCTCGGTGGCCTCGAGCATAAAACTGGATAGTATGGGCTTTGTCCCCTTAATAGGCGTAATACTTTGTATTTTTTGAACTTCTTTTAAAAAGGCCTCTCTGCTTATGCTAAGCTTCATGATCAACCCCTTATTCCAATCGGTAGGAGGTGACAGCCATTTCGCACCATATGATTCCCCTTCGCATCCGGTCGCACATGGGTGTGAACGGGCCATTGACATGGCGTGCGTGTGTGCGCCGGACCATTCATACCATAGTATACACCATTGAAAGAATATTTACACCTTCTTTCCTCACCATACGTCAAGAGGAAGCGGGCGCCGAATCGCCCCGTCATTGTGAATAGATGGTCGGGAAGGGCAGCGGCCGCGCATGGGAAGCCGACGGCAGGGGAAGGATGAGCTGATCTTCAACGGCTACCCAGCGATAGTCCGGATTCAATTCCCTGAGTTTTCCATCCGCAGGCGGCAGGGAATGAGGGGTCCTTGAATAGATAACCATGAAGATCACCACCGATTCCCCCTTTTCCTCATTGACCACGTATCGTTTTTTAAACTGGTCCCCCTTCAGTTTATGCGCCTGGCGCAGTACATTGATATCATCCTTATTCAATTTCATCAAGGCATACCGGTGGATTCTCGTACTATCGATCTTGGTCATGGTGCGCGATTCCTTGCTCGTGGTATAGACGGAATACAGCAGATTCTCGCGTGAAAGGTACTGGCTCGCCACGACCGCCGCACTTCGCCGACCGCCCACCGTATGATGAAATCCATAGTATTCAAAGAGCTTCTGTTGCATCAGCTCGGCATATTTTTCACCCTTTTCGTACAGATCCTTCGATATATAGCGCAGATTTTTGGCAAGGTCCTCGGCTGCGTCACTTATGGGCCAGTCCAGTTTGACATGGAAATGGGAGAGGATGTACCTCGTTCTCGTCTTTATGGTTGGATCCTGCTGTATCATAAGGGCATAATCCACCGGAAGCATTGAATAAAAGAACTTGCCGAAGCCCGGTGAATCGAAGTATTTTATATTTTGAGAAAAGTCAGGGCTGATCTTGAAGTCGACGATATTTTGAAAATTTTCCTTGACCAGCTTGTTGTCCGAAAGGAATCGGATGTATTTTTTGTGCTTGTTGTGCAGCGTACCCTCATAGTAAAGCACCAGAAAGCAGTTTTGATATTCATATTCCCTGTCAATGACCTTTGCCTTCGGTTTCAATTCGCGTTTTTCCACAAAGGGATAGGGATAATTATTGACCAGGAAATTCTGATATGAATCGAGCAGTGCATATTTAATGAGGCAGCGTTCCATCTCATTTCCCACCAATCTATACAGCAACCTGCGTATCTTCTCATTATGGCTGAGCAGTTCATTTTTGAGTACCATATATATATCCTTGTTTTTTATTAATTATTCGAAAAATAACGCACGTGTGAGCCGAGCGGCCTCCCCCCCTGTGATGCCGTTTTAAGGGTAAACATGTAAGTTATTTATTATAAGGTATCAAACCGATTTACTCAAGCATTTTATTGAATCAAGCGATGCTGCGCCCGGTGGATCACAATTCTTCGTCATTTGACAGACGGAATGTGCCATGTTATCTTTACACGAGATCTCTGAAAGAGCGGTGTGTGTCAAGCACTTTCATGGATGCCTGCCTTTATAAGTTCTTCGATGAACTTGGTGCAATCATGAACTGGAGAATCGAATGGCGAATATTGTGGTGATAGGGACCCAATGGGGTGATGAGGGAAAGGGAAAGATCATCGATCTGCTCGCACGGCATTTCGATATCATCGCCCGTTTTCAAGGCGGACACAACGCAGGTCATACCGTGTATCTGGGTGAAAACAAATACATACTCCATCTTATCCCCACCGGCGTCCTCCATGCAGGCAAGGTATGTATCATAGGCAACGGCGTGGTGGTGGATCCCTCCGCCCTGATCGCGGAGATCGAGGACCTGGAAAAAAGGGGGGTGCCGATTAAAGAAAATCTCATGATCAGCGAGCGTGCCCACCTCATCATGCCCTATCACAAAACAGTCGAACACCTTCGTGAAACGGCCAGGGGGGACAGGCGGATCGGCACCACCGGCAGGGGGATCGGGCCATCCTATGAAAATAAGATGGCCCGCACGGGGATCTGTATGGGGGACCTAAGGGACGAAGAACTTCTCGTCAGGAAGCTCAGCCTCAACATAGAGGAGCTCAACAGGACCCTTGAGCACATCTACGGTGAATCACCCCTTGACCTTGCCCTCGTCAAGAACGTACTCCTGGATCAGGCTGAACGGATCAAGGGATATATCCATGACACCTCCCTTTTCATCAAAAACGCCCTGGATGATGGAAAGTCCATCCTCATGGAGGGTGCCCAGGGGACGATGCTCGATATCGACCACGGCACCTACCCATTCGTCACCTCATCCAACTGTGTGGCATCCAATGCATGCACGGGATTGGGAATCGGGATGTCCCGGGTAGACGGGGTGCTCGGTGTGGTGAAGGCGTATACCACGAGGGTCGGCAATGGGCCTTTCCCCACCGAATTGTTCGATGAGGATGGGGAGATATTGCAGCAGCAGGGGAATGAATTCGGCGCCACCACAGGCCGGAGGCGGCGGTGCGGCTGGTTTGATTCTGTCGTGGCCCGCTATGCGGTCAGGATCAACGGGATACATACCCTCGCACTGACCAAGCTGGATGTCCTGGATACGCTCCCCTCCATAAAGGTGTGCGTGGGATACCGGTGGAAAGGGGATGTCTTTACCGAATTCCCCTATGATCCGCGTATCATCACCGAAGGCGAACCGGTATACAAGTCTATGAAAGGGTGGCAGAAAAAAAGCAGTGGTTGCATCGACCATGCCCTCCTTCCCCGGGAGGCGAAGGACTATATCCGCTTCCTGGAGGACATCCTCGAAACCCCCATATCCCTTATTTCCACTGGATCGGATCGTGATACCACCATATGGGTTGAAGGCTCTCCCCTTGAAAGTTGGATCGTTCGGAAATAACATTGACATGAAATCCCAATGAGGCTATAATTTAGGTCTTTTATTATATTTGGGAAATGGGTGAGAGCCGTTAGCTCAGTCGGTAGAGCATCTGCCTTTTAAGCAGAGGGTCGCTGGTTCGATCCCAGCACGGCTCACCAGCATTATAAGCGTCCCCATCGTCTAGCCCGGTCAAGGACATCGCCCTTTCACGGCGACGACGGGGGTTCGAATCCCCCTGGGGACGCCAACTCATTTTTCATGGTGAAAACGATCTTTCTGTATGCAGTTCCCTTCTATGAAGAATGCGGATATGGAATCCGTGCACCAATCGTCAATGATCACAAACGGATCATATCCGCCGAATGCATAAAGGAATGGCTGCCTCACTCAATGGAATGAGCACCTGCTCAATATCTTTTGGGTTATGGGGAAGGTGGGGGCGCCTGTGTGCAAGGAAGCTGAAACATGAGGTGCACCCCCTTCCCGCACGATAGAGAACAATTACTCGAATGAAGATCTCAATGATACACGACACGAATTGCTCCCGGGGATGGCGCACATTTCCGCACCATGCATCATGTCTGATTGTATGAAATCCGCTCGATACCAAGGGTAATCGAAGGCCTTTGAAAGGGGGAAAAACATCATGGGTATGTGGGTAGGCAGGGGCCGGAAGGCCAGGCGGTGCTATGGATTCGACGATATCGCCCTGGTGCCGGGAAGGGTGACCATAAATCCAAACGAGGTTGATATCTCCTGGGAGATCAAGGGGAGAAGGTTCGGGCTTCCCTTTCTCGCCGCAGCCATGGACGGCGTGGTGGATACGAAGTTGGCGACAGCGATGGGCCGCCTGGGGGGACTCGCCGTCCTCAATCTGGAGGGGGTGCAAACCAGGTACGAGGACCCCAACAGTATCCTTGACGAGATTGCATCGGCGAGCAACGAGGATGCGACGAAGATCATCCAGAACATTTACACCAGGCCGATCAAGGAGGAACTGATCGGCAAGAGGATACAGGAGATCAAGGCAGGGAAGGCGCCTGCGGTGGTATCCGCCATTCCCACCCGGTCGTATCAGTTTGCCCACATCGCCCAGGAGGCCGGTGCGGATATCTTCGTCATCCAGTCCACGGTCCTCACCGTGCAGCACATAAGCACGGAATACGAGGTGGCCAACCTCAAGACGCTGTGCGAGGAGATCAAGATACCCATCATCGCCGGCAACTGCGTCACCTATGAGGTTGCCCTCGACCTCATGGAGCAGGGGGTGGATGCGCTCCTGATCGGGGTGGGGCCCGGTGCCGCCTGCACCACCAGGGGGGTCCTCGGAATCGGTGTGCCCCAGGTGACCGCCACCTGTGATGCGGCCGCTGCCCGCGACTTTCACTATAAAAAGAGCGGACGGTACGTCCCCATCATCACCGACGGGGGGATGAGCGTGGGAGGCGACGTGTGCAAGGCGATCGCGTGCGGGGCGGACGCGGTCATGATCGGGTCCGCATTCGCCAGGGCCAAGGAGGCCCCCGGCAGGGGACATCACTGGGGAATGGCCACCCCCCATGCCAATCTTCCCCGGGGTACCCGCATCCATGTCGGCACCACCGGAACTTTGGAGCAGATCCTCTACGGACCAGCGGCCCTGGATGACGGCTCCCAGAACCTGGTGGGCGCCCTGAAAACGGCGATGGGGAACTGCGGCGCCACGAATATCAGGGAGATGCAGATGACCGAGCTGATCATCGCACCCGCCATAAAGACGGAGGGCAAGGTGTTTCAGAAGTTTCAGCGGGTGGGTATGGGTAAGTAATCCATGAACATCCATGCGGAAAAGATCATCATCCTCGACTTCGGCTCCCAGTACAGCCAGCTCATCGCCCGGAGGGTACGGGAAAACAGGGTGTATTGCGAGATCCTTCCCTATACCACCCCCTACGAGGAGATCAAGCGGCAGTGTCCCAAGGGGATCATCCTTTCCGGGGGTCCCCACAGCGTGTATGAGACCGAGGCGCCCCTTCCCGACACCAGGATTCTCGGAGGGGAGTTTCCCATTCTGGGCATCTGCTACGGTATGCAGCTTCTCGCCTTCATGCTGGGCGGGAAGGTCCTGAAGGCCCAGCGGAGGGAGTACGGACACGCGCGGCTGCGGATTGCCGAATATGCCGACCTCTTTTACGGATTCGACCAGGGCACGCATCAGGTATGGATGAGCCACGCCGACCGGGTCGTTGAACCCCCTTCCGGCTTCATCTCCATCGCAACAACGGAAAACTCGCAAACCGCCGTCATGAGGGACAAGGAGAAACCGATCTTCGGTGTCCAGTTTCATCCGGAGGTCGCCCACACCCCCGACGGCGATCGTATCATTCAGAATTACCTCTTTCGCATTTGTGACTGCCACCCCACCTGGACCATGGCCTCCTTTATTGACTATACGGTCGAGGAGATCAGAAAACGGGCGGGGACATCCAAGGTGATCTGCGCCCTGAGCGGCGGGGTTGATTCCTCGGTGACCTCCCTCATGATTCATAAGGCGATCGGAAACCAGCTTACCTGCATCTTCGTCAACAACGGCCTTTTGAGAATGGGGGAGGAGTGGAAGGTCCGCCAGACCTTTGAGGAGTACTTTCACATCAATCTGGTGTATGTGGACGCCGAGGGGCGTTTCCTCACCAGGCTGCAGGGGGTGACCGATCCCGAGCAGAAACGGAAGATCATCGGCAACGAGTTCATATTCCTCTTCGAGGAGGAGGCAAAGAAGATCCCCGGCGTGGAGTTCCTGGCCCAGGGCACCCTCTATCCCGATGTCATCGAGAGTGTTTCCGTCAAGGGCCCCTCGGCCACCATAAAGTCCCACCACAATGTAGGGGGGCTGCCCGAAAAGATGCACCTGAAGCTCATCGAACCCTTGCGGGAGCTGTTCAAGGACGAGGTGAGGATGGTGGGACGGGAGCTCGGGTTGCCCGAAGAGATCATCAACCGCCAGCCCTTTCCCGGTCCGGGCCTCGCGATCAGGGTCCTCGGCGAGGTCACGCAGCAGCGGCTGGAGATCCTGCGCCAGGCCGATGCCATTGTAATGGAAGAGATCAAGGATGCCGGGTTATACGAGAAGATATGGCAGTCCTTCGCCGTGTTGCTCCCTGTCCGGACCGTCGGGGTGATGGGCGACGAACGCACCTACGACCACGTAATCGCGCTGCGGGCGGTGACCAGCCAGGACGGGATGACTGCGGATTGGGTCAGGCTCCCCTATGATCTCATGGGGAGCATTTCCAACCGGATCATCAACGAGGTGGCGGGGGTCAACCGGGTGGTGTATGATTTGAGCTCCAAGCCGCCGAGCACCATCGAGTGGGAGTAACCCCGACCCGCAGGGATCTTCGGCGAGGTGTATGCAGCCGCTTGCGGGCCCCCTCGGCTGAGTGCTGATCCGATCATGGCGGAAAAGGCGGAGACAACCACGGTTCAGGGTATCTTCGCGGCAGGGGAGGTGACCGATGTGTAGGCAAAGCAGATCATCGTTGCCTGCGGCGAGGGAGCCAGGGCAGCGTTGCGGGCATTTGATTATATCAGTAAAAACAGGTAAAAAGGATAGGGATTGAATGTCATGCAATTGCTCAATACCACAGGATATTGAGCAGTTACAATACCACCAAAGGAGGATTGACCATGGATCGATATGTATGTGTCGTCTGCGGTTATGTGTATGATCCGGAGGAAGGCGACCCCGATTCGGGGGTCGAGCCGGGAACCCCCTTTGTGGATCTCCCGGACGACTGGGTATGCCCGGTATGCGGGGCCACCAAGGATCAATTCGAGAAAGAGGAGTAATAGGGTAGGGATCACGCACCATGTCAGGATTCGTCCATCTCCATAACCACACCTCGTACAGTCTCCTTGACGGGGCATGCAGGATCGACCAGATGCTCGATCAGGCCCGGTCCTTCGGCATGGATTCCCTTGCGATCACCGACCACGGCGCCATGTTCGGGGTGATCGAGTTCTACAGGGAGGCGAAGAAGCGGGGAATCAAGCCGATCATCGGGTGCGAGATGTACATGGCCCCGGGAAGCCGCTTCGACAAATCGAGCCACAGCATCCATGATGCGGCCTGCCATCTTCTCCTCCTCGCGGAGAACAACGAGGGGTACTATAATCTCGTACGTCTGGTTTCCGCAGGATACCTGGAGGGTTTCTACTACCGCCCCCGGATCGACAAGGAGATCCTCGCCCGGTACAGCACGGGATTGATCGGTATGAGCGCGTGCCTTAAAGGTGAGATACCCGGCCTCATCCTTGCGGGGAAGGAAAGGGATGCGCGGAGGGTTGCGGAGGAATACCGGGCCATCTTCGGTGAGGGGAATTTTTTCATCGAATTGATGGACAACGATATCCCCGACCAGAAGAGGGTTACTCCGGAATTGATCGCCATTGCAAAGGAACTGGGCCTGGGGATCGTGGCCACCAATGACTGCCACTATCTCCACAGGGAGAATGCCGCTGCCCACGATGTGCTCCTCTGCCTCCAGACCGGGAAGACCATGGATGATCCCAAGCGTATGACCATGATGAGCGATCGATTCTACCTTCGGAGCCCTGAGGAGATGATCGACCTGTTCAGGGACCATCAGGAGGCGATCGACAACACACGCTCCATCGCCGAGCGCTGCAACGTGGACATAGAGTTCGGCAGGCTTCACCTTCCCCTGTACGAGCCCCCCGACGGCATGAGCCTCGACGAGTATCTGCGAAAACTTGCCCATGACGGGCTTGGCAGGAGGTATCCATGGCTGGATGACCAGGACAAGACGGACGGGGACCGGCGCAGGGGGGAGGAGATCAAGGGGCGGTTCGAAAAGGAGCTCGAGATCATCGCGAGCATGGGATATTCCGGCTATTTTCTTATCGTGTGGGATTTTATCAACTATGGCAAGCAGCAGGGCATCCCGGTCGGTCCGGGACGCGGGTCCGCCGCGGGAAGCCTGGTGGCCTACTGCCTGGGCATCACCGACCTGGACCCCCTCAGGTACGGCCTCCTGTTCGAACGCTTCCTCAATCCCGAGCGGGTGAGCATGCCGGATATCGACGTGGATTTCTGCATGAATCGCAGGGACGAGGTGATCGACTATGTCACCCGCAAGTACGGCACGGAGAATGTGGCCCAGATCATCACCTTCGGAACCATGGCGGCAAAGGGGGTGGTGCGGGACGTGGGAAGGGTGCTCGGGATGTCATACGGGGAGGTGGATAAGCTGGCCAAGATGATCCCCAACATCCTCAAGATCACCCTCAAGGACGCGATAAATATGGAGCCGCGCCTCAAGAACCTCATCCAGAGCAACCCGGAGATCGCCCGGCTCTTCCAGATAAGCCAGGCACTGGAGGGCCTGGCCCGTCATGCCTCCACCCATGCCGCGGGCATTGTCATCACCCCGAGGCCCCTCGTGGAATACCTGCCCTTGTATCGCGGGCAGAAGGGGGAGGTGGTGACGCAGTTCACCATGGGGGATGTGGAGAAGATCGGCCTATTGAAGATGGATTTCCTGGGGTTGCGGACCCTCACCGTTATTCAGGATACGCTTAAGCTGATCAAGGAATCCAGGGGAGAGGAGATCGATTTGGGCGCCATCTCCATGAAGGACCGCAAGACCTTCAATCTTCTCAAATCGGCGCGCACCGTGGGGGTGTTCCAGCTTGAGAGCACGGGCATGCGCGACCTTCTGCGCAGGCTCAAGCCGGAGACCTTCGAGGACCTCATCGCGCTGGTCGCCCTGTTTCGGCCCGGTCCTTTGGGAAGCGGCATGGTGGACGATTTCATCAAGCGAAAACACGGCAGTGTGGAGATCACCTACGACCACCCGAAGCTGAAGAAGATCCTCAAGGAGACTTACGGGATCATCGTGTACCAGGAGCAGGTCATGCAGATCGCCTCCGAGCTGGCGGGATTCACCCTGGGACAGGCCGACCTCCTGAGGAGGGCCATGGGGAAAAAGAAACAGGAGGTCATGGACCAGCAGCGGGCGCATTTCCTTGAAGGCACCAGAAAAAACGGGATCAAGGACGATCTGGCCCAGAAGATCTTCGACCTCATGTCCTTTTTTGCCGGCTACGGGTTCAACAAGTCCCACAGCGCGGCATACGCCCTCATCTCCTACCAGACCGCCTATCTCAAGGCCCACTACCCGGTGGAGTTCATGGCCGCACTCCTCACCAGCGAGATGGAGAACACCGACAAGATCGTCAAGTATATCGCCGAGGCGCGCGAGATGAACATCAAGACCCTTCCGCCGGATGTCAACGAGAGCTCGGTAAGCTTCCGGGTGGTGAAGGATCACATACGTTTCGGCCTGGCTGCGGTCAAAAATGTGGGTGAAACCGCAGTGAGGGCCATCCTGGATGCCCGGGAGCAGAAGGGCGCATTCACCTCTCTGGTTGATTTTTGCAATAAGGCCGACCTGAGGGTGGTCAACAAGCGGGTAATCGAAAGCCTTATCAATTGCGGGGCCTTCGATTCCTTGAAGGTGAGGCGCTCGCAGATGATGGCGGTCCTGGATCAGGCGGTGGATCTTGCCCAGCAGGCCCAGAAGGCATCCCAGAGCCGTCAGATCGGGCTGTTTTCCCACAACGGCCGAAGGGAATCTCTCGTGGAGGCCCAGATACCGCTCCCCGATATCCCGGAGTGGCCTGAGTCGCAACGTTTGACCGCGGAAAAGGAGGTCCTGGGATTCTATCTCACCGGGCATCCCCTCGAACGGTTCGGTAAGCAGATACGCAAGTACGCCACCCATTCCTCACAGAATCTGGTCAATGCCAAGGACGGCGACAAGGTGAGTCTTGGCGGGCTTCTGGCCATCACCAAGGAGATCACCACCAAAAAGGGGGAACGGATGGGGTTTGCAAACCTGGAGGACCTCTATGGTGTGGTGGAGGTCATCCTTTTTCCGGAGCAGTATGGCGCCTGCCTCCCCCTGATCGAGAATGAGGCCCCGATTATCGTTCAGGGCACGGTGGATATCAAGGAGGACATCGCCAAGGTCACCGCTGCGGAGGTGGTCAGCCTCGAGGACGCGGACAAACACTTTGCCAAAAACATCCATTTGAGGATGTTTATTCCCGACCTTACCGAGGAATCCCTCACCAGGCTCCACCATCTGTGCTATCAGCACCGGGGGAACTGTCACCTCTATCTCCACCTCGCCAGCGCCCGCGGGGACGAGGTGGTGTTGAAGCCGGAGTCGAATATCAGGATCGAACCTGAAGAGCCGTTCTTCAAAGAGGTTGAGAAGTTGCTGGGAAAGGACGCCTTTTACCTTGAAGGGTAGAAAAGGGAAGGATTGGTAAGCCATGGCCAACACAGTACTTGATTTTGAGAGGTCATTCGTGGAGATCGACGAGATCATTCTCGAGACCGAGAAGCGCATCACCGAATGGAATCCCCAGATAAAAACGGAACTCAGGGACCTCAGGCGCAAGCGGGTCAAGGTCTATCAGGAGGTATACGCAAAACTCACCCCGTGGCAGAGGACACAGTTGGCCCGGCATCCGGACCGTCCCTACAGCCTTGACTACATAAACCTCATGTGCGAGTCCTTCATCGAGATCCATGGAGACCGGCGCTTTGCGGACGATCACGCCATAGTCACCTGCCTCGCCAGGCTGGAAGGGAAATCAGTGGTCATTATCGGCCAGCAGAAGGGGAGGGGCACCAAGGAGAACATCTATCGCAACTTCGGCATGCCCAATCCCGAGGGCTACCGCAAGGCCCTGCGGGCAATGCTGCTGGCCCAGAAATTCGGATATCCCGTGGTGACCCTGATCGATACCCCCGGCGCATACCCGGGGATAGGTGCCGAGGAGCGGGGACAGGCGGAGGCGATCGCGCGGAACCTTTACGAGATGTCCCGGTTGAAAACCCCTATCATCTCCCTGGTCATCGGTGAAGGGGGAAGCGGGGGTGCGCTCGGCATCGGAGTGGCGGACCGGATACTGATGCTCGAAAACAGCATCTATTCCGTCATCTCTCCGGAGGCTTGTGCCGCAATACTCTGGAAAAACAGGGACAAGGCATCCGAGGTTGCTGAATCGCTTAAAATGACCGGACAAAACCTACTTAAATTCAAGATAATAGATGAAATTATAAAAGAGCCCCTGGGGGGTGCCCACCGGGACTATGCCCGGGCCGCCAATATCATCCGCAGGGCGCTCCGGCGCCATCTGCGGGAGTTGATGGCGGTTCCTCTCGATGAGTTGCTTGCCAGACGGTTCGAAAAATATCGAAGCATAGGGGTGTATCGGGAGGCTTGAGCCTCCCCGTTGCTGCTCATGAATTATCCGACCAGCGAGGATCTCAGACGGATACTGGCGAGAATCGACGGGCGTGGGTACAAGGCCTATAAAGAGATCCGCGGCGCCTATTCCTTCCCCGGCTTTTCCCTGTTCATCGATCACGTCCAGGGCGATCCCTTTGCTGCACCAAGCCGCTTTCGGGTGAGGGTGCCGCAGGATCTGGCCGGATACCCTGTGGAGACCTTCACCCCTAAGGCGAGGGCGGTGGCCCTGTGCACCTATCTCACCGAGGAATTCGCCCGCAACGCACACCAGGTGTCCGCACGGAGGGGATCGGGGAAAAGCGGTATCATCCGGATCGACGCGCCCGGTCAGGAAATACTCGAACGTACCGCCATGGATATCTGTCCTGCGCACGTAGAGGCGCGGTTTGTGGTGGGATTACCGGCGGACGGCCGCAGGGTCAAGGGGAGGGAGGCCATCGAGATGCTCTGCCGTCATGTGCCCGCCATTGTCGCGGGGAGCCTTCTCTATGCGGTGAACGACAGGGAGCGGATCGAGCGGTATATCCGCACCAACGAGGATGCGGAGTATCTCCGTCATGCCCTGGGAGAGCAGGGGCTGGTGGGATTCGTCGCCGATGGCAGCATCCTTCCCCGGCGCTCGGGGGTGGATGATCGCCCGCTGTGCTCGGGAACGGTCATCCCCTTTCGGTCTCCGGAGTCCCTGAGGCACACGTTCAGTCTTCCCAACCATGGCCCGATTACCGGGCTGGGGATTCCCCGGGGCGTTACCCTTATCGTGGGAGGCGGTTTCCACGGGAAATCCACCCTGTTGAATGCCCTCGAATTGGGCATCTACAATCACAAACCGGGGGATGGGCGGGAATGCGTCGTAACCGATTCGGGTGCAGTCAAGATCAGGGCGGAGGACGGGCGCAGGGTATGGGGGGTGAACATCTCCCCATTTATAGGAAACCTCCCCTTTGGTCAGGACACCGCTTTTTTCTGCACGGAGAACGCCTCCGGCTCCACCTCCCAGGCCGCCAACATCATAGAGGCCCTGGAGGTGGGGGCCAGTGTGCTCATGCTGGACGAGGATACCGCCGCCACCAATTTCATGATCCGGGACCACCGCATGCAGGAGCTGGTGGACAAGGGGAAGGAGCCCATCACTCCCTTCATCGACAAGGTGCGGCAGCTCTATCAGGACCTCGGGGTTTCCACCGTCCTGGTGATCGGGGGGAGCGGGGATTATTTCGATGTTGCGGACACGGTGATTGCGCTTGAGGATTACGTGCCGCACGATGCCACTGAGAGGGCACGAGCCATTGCTCAAAAATATAGGGCAGAGCGCAGGCCGGAGGGAGGAACCGGATTCGGCCGCCTTACCCCGCGGATTCCCCTCAGCCGCAGCATCGATCCGAGCAGGGGCAGACGGGAGGTGGATATCAAGACGCGGGGGCTGCGTCTCGTACAGTTCGGCGAGGAAACCATCGATCTCGGCGCTGTTGAACAGCTCACCGATTACAGCCAGACCAGGGCACTGGGAGACGCCCTCCTGTATGCCAGGGAACACTCCATGGACGGCCGGGCGACCATACGGGAGATCCTCGATGCGGTGATGGCAGACATCGAGCGCAGCGGTCTCGATGTATTGAATGCACGGCCTGTGGGGGATTATGCCATGTTCAGGAAATTCGAACTGGCTGCGGCACTGAATCGCATACGCACCCTCGATGTGAAACACCCATAGGTGGTTTGGACCCCATTGTGTGAATTCAAAAATCGGTTTGGAAGGAGGATGGGCATGGTAACTGCACTGGTTCTTTTGGAGGTACAGAGGGACAAGGTCAACGAGATCGCCGACAAGCTGGCGGCCATGGAGGAGGTGTCGGAGGTGTACTCGGTGGCGGGCAGGTACGATCTTGTCGCCGTGATACGGGTTGCCGACAATGAAAAGCTTGCAGAGGTGGTAACCAATCATATGCTGAAGGTGAAGGGGATCAATAAGTCGGAGACCCTCATTGCCTTCCGGGTGTATTCGCGACACGACCTTGAGAGCATGTTTTCCATAGGCCTCGAGGGGAAGGGGTGAGAGAAAGGGCAGCGCCTTAGAACTGGCGGAATATCTGAACGCGATAGTTGCCGGAGTCAACGACCAGGACGCGGTCCTCGCTGTCCACGGCGATGCCCTTCGGGGCCTTGAACTGGGCGGCCTCGCTTCCTTCTCCTCCCCAGCACTGGATGAATTCCACATCGCTGTTGTATTTGAACACCCGGTGCAACGAGGAATCGGTGACATAGAGAAATCCCTGGGTGTCAAGGCAGAGGTCCGCAGGGGCGGGGAGGGGGGTGTCCTGCTCGTCCCTTGGCTGGTATGCCTTGATGAAGTCCCCGTCCAGGTCGAACTTGTGCAATTTCCCGTTCTTGCCGTCGATCACCCAGAGCGCCCCGAATCTGCTCGGATCATAGGCGATTCTGGTGGGTTTGAAGAAGCTCCCCGGGCCGGAGCCGAACCCGCCGAATTCGAATCGGAATTCGCCCTCCTCGTCGAAGCACTGCACCCGTGAATTCATGGAGTCCAGCACATAGGCATTGTCGTATCGATCAACGGTGACATCGGTGGGATGGTGAAATTGCCCCGTACCGGAGCCGAATCCGCCCCATAAGGGACCCATGGCGCTGTTCCCCTGGTAATCGATAGGATCCCCATCGTCGTCAAAGAGGAGGATGCGGTTGTTTCTGGTATCAGCGAGGTAAACCACGGTCCGGCTCAACTCCTCCTTATAATCCACAAAAAGGGCCTGGGGATTATCCATCTCTCCGTTCCATTCCTCCCGGAAGTATCCCTCCGGGCTGAATCTCTGGATCCTCTCGCCCTCCTTGTCGCATACGTAGATATTGTCCTCTTCGTCCACTCCGATGTCCACCGGTGACTGAAAATAGCCGTGGCCGAGGCCGTAGCCTCCGAAGCTCTTGTCGAATCGGTACTCGTAATACCCCAGCGGTTTCGGGCGCTCCGGGGGAATTGTTTGCGCGGCCTGCACCGGCTGGTTTGGATTCGCAATGCCCTCAGTCCGGTTGGCATCCCAGGGAGGAGGGGCGACCTGGTGCGACAGGGATTCCGGTGCGGGCTCGAATGCGGTATCCTCGACAGGCAGTGCTGCATCCTCGACCGGCTTAACATCCTCGATCATGCTTTGTTCTGCGACCAGTGGATGTGGCGGGAGGAAAAGAACGGTCAGTACAAACAATACTCCGCACAATTTAACAAGTGGTACAATGGTATGAATACGTGACCGGTTCATTGGTTAACGACGATATTCAATCTTTTCGGATTGCTTTTCGGATCCGCCGAATATGCCCATCAGTCCGCCGCGCCTCTTTTCAGCGCCTTCCCGTACACGCTGCTGTTCGTCGATTTCCAAGTAGAGGGCGCCGACGATCTCCTCACAGATCTGCCGGGTCAACTCCATGGGGGTGGGACCCTCGCTTATCCCCAGGATGCGGCTCACCGAATTGGATCCCGTCTTGAAGTTGTTTGCACTCCACAGGATATTTCCGTTCTCCGCATCGATCATCCTCACGCTCAGGCCCACTTCCGCTCCCGATTCCTTCCCCTTCCCGTATCCGTATTCAGTGATGACCCCCAGGATGAGGTAATTCACCCCCAGTCGCTCCCCGATCGCCCTGATCGTCTCCTTGTCCATGGAGTTCGGCTTCCTGATCCTGAGGCTCATCAGTGCGGCGTTTGCCTCCACGATATCCACGAGGTCCTTGAATATATGGGCCTGGAACAACGCGGTGGAAAAGACCTCCCGCACCTTGATATCCGCATCCGTATCCTTGCTCAGGTTTTCAAAGGGGAGGACGCACGCGGTGCGATTGGAATTCCACGGGCTGTACGAGACAAACTGAGGGGCAATCACGGGTTTTGAAAAAAATGCAATCCTGTTTGTGGTCCCGCATCCGGTGCATACACACAGGCTCAGTGCAGTGGCGGTGAGCACAACGGCGTTCAGACATCTTTTGGGATTTCCCATCCTCTCATCCTCCTCGTTACTACAACCCATGGTTGTAAATATCTTGAATATGATAGTGTTTCCTCAACAGGCAGGGCCGATTCTATCACCTGATTCCTTCGAATGTCAAGATTATCAAAGGCCGGCACCCTTGCCCCAACGGCTAAAACACCGCCTTCACACGAAGGGTGATGATCTTTTCCCTGTCCCGTGGGACCACGAAGGTCTGTGTAAATTTATATTCTCCTTCAAGGGTATAATCGGAAAAATCGAATAATATCTTGGATTCGAAGGTTTCCGTATCGTTTGCCTGCTCCTTGTCGTCGTACTTGTAACTGGTGCTCCATGTGTACGGGGCTGACGACCAGTCGAACTTGAGGGAATAGGACATCTCCTCGCTCGGCTCTTGCCCCTCGATCCGGTAATCCTTTCTGGTGATCTGGGAGGTGACGAACAGGGATGCGAATGGCTGGTAGTCGACATCGAGGGTGCTGTCGTCGTTGGTTTCCTTGCGACTGGCGGAGAACGATGAACCGGCTCTCCGGGTCTCGATATGCTTCCTGCTCATGACGTGTGAAAAATCCACGGTCCATACATCGTATATACTCAGCTTGTATCGCAGGCCCATCTTGTATTCATCGGTGACCTCCGGAAGGCTGTCACGATTGGGATCCATTGTGGATGTGACCGAATGGATGTATTCGGGTTTGAGGGAGAGGTTTTTGAGGGGATTGAGGTCCCACTTCCACATGAAGCGTTCTTCCTCGGAAAATTGTGTATCCTGCTTGTCCTCGTCCACGGTCTTGAAGTCCAGCGTCTGATAGCTGCGAAGAAAATGGGGAAAGTCAGACCGAAGGGACGCCTCGAGGATCCTTTTGTCCCTTTTATCAAGCGGCCTGTTGGGGTCCTGCTCCTCGAACTCCTCGAGGGCCTCATCGATGACCTTGAAGGTAAACTGGAACCACTCGGTCGGCGTTGCCCTGAGCTGTCCCTGCAGGGTGAGCTTGTCCGTGTCGACGGTGTTGACACCGGTATCCCGGCGTTCCTCCTCGGACTCCTTGCGCGCCCGCCCGGATATCGAAAGCCAGTCCGTCATTCTCTGGCTGAGATCGAACTGGATGTCCTGGTCCGTATTATCCTGGAATCCCTCCTGGTCATCCTTTTGCTTGTTCTCATACTCCAGGCTCATGTCCGTCTTGTGGGTGGGTTTGTAGCTCAACTTGCTCCGCAATGTCTGGAGGAATTCATCCTGTTTAACGCCCGATTGAGTGTCCTTTTCCTCCTGATAGAGGCTCTCCGCCTTATAGGAGATCTCCATCTTGAACGGCCGGCTTGTGGAGAAGGTGTGATTCAGCTTGACCTCACCGCTGAGGTTCACATCCTCCACATCCGCTCTTTCTTCGTTGTTCGTGTACTCGTGTTTCAGGTCCACCTTGACCCGCAAGACCCTGGAAGGCTTATAGATGGCGCCTACGGCGATCTTGTCTCGTTTGAACTGGTCCTTGGTTTCGTCGTGATCATAATCCAGCCGTAATTCAGGAAGCTGCGAGGGCTGGATCAGAAGGTGTCCGAATGCACGGTTTTCAGTGGGCTTGTTCTGATGCCAGGTCTCCTTGAACCCGGTCTTGAAATCGTAGATGAGCGATTTGAGCCTCAATTCGATCTGGGGCTCCCTGGTCTCCGTGTCCTCGTTCATTATGGAACGATTGTCCTCCTTCTTGTAGTCGAATTTCACCTCCCCGCTCAAATCGGTCCATTCGGTGAGCGGATGGGCGTATTTGACGGAAAGCCGGGGATTGTATTCGTGGGTCAGGTTATCCTCTCCCGCACCTGATGGTGAGCCGGTTGAATCGGTGCGGGTGTATTTGGCGTCGATGGTCGTGGTGACGGTTGCGGATTCGCCCGGCAGAGGTGCCAGGGCGAGAGCAAGGCAGAGCACGAGCGAACAAATTATATACGAAATGCCGCAGCCTCGAATCATCTCGATTTCATGCGTAACTATGGAGACCGCCCAACAAAAAGCTCACACCGAAATAGGTCATCAACACAAACAAAAAACCAAGGATTGACAAGATCGCCGTCCTCTTCCCCCGCCATCCTGCGGTGAACCGGGCATGCAGGAAGGCGGCGTATACGAACCACGTGATGAGTGACCAGGTCTCCTTGGGGTCCCAGCTCCAGTAGCTGCCCCACGCATAGTGGGCCCAGGCGGCTCCGGTGATGATGCCCAGGGTCAGGAAGGGAAAGCCCACTGCCACTGCCTTGTATTGGAGGTCATCCAATACTGCGGAAGCCGGAAGGAGGGCAATGAGGCCCTTTTGAGTCCCGATCGTTTCGTAGTACTCCTTAAAAAGATACATGATGCTGATACCGAAGGCCACGGCAAAGGCGGCATACCCGAAAAAGCAGGTCACCACGTGAACGAGGAGCCAGTTGCTCTGGAGCGCAGGGACAAGTGGTTCGATCCTGTTGGACATCAGTCCGGTGGATGCAAGGATGAGAAAGGAAATGGGCATGATGAATGCGCCGACTGACCGATAGCCGTATTTTTTCTCGAAGATCAGGTAGATCAACACGGTGGACCATGAGAAAAAGACCATGGATGAGTAGAGATTGGTAAAGGGAGGCTGGCCGATGCCCAGCCTGTAAGAGTGCATGGTTCTCAGGATGAGTGCCAGGCTGTGGCACGCCAGGCCCCCGAATGCCGTCCAGAACGCCGCGCGGGCGATCTGCTCCTGCCGGTTGATCAGATTGATGATATACAGGAGCGAGGCTACAAGGTATATGAGCATTGCCAATCCGAAAAGCTGTTCATTGTACATTTATGAAATCCTCACATCGAGATTATGCGGTTTTTGCTCGAAGGAATCACACATTCCTTGCCATATGTCATTGAATTTTTTTTCAAATCCAATCTTGTTTTTGTCCGCCCTGCCCATCATCTGTGCGCTGCACCCCTGGGGAGCCGGGGTTAACGTAATCCATACCCTTTGATGGGATGAGAACAGGACCAGGATCACACCGGCCATCAGGAGGATACACCCCAGCCAGACGACCCATACCCCCGGGTCCCTCCCCACCTGGAGTCCGGTGTACATCGTCCCCTGATATCCCTTGAGGGTATACATGTAATCACCCCTCTTGATCATCTGAAAGTCGGGGAACATCTGGAAGCTCCACACGGCAAAGGGCGACTCATCCCCTTTTGCAACCATGAGCTGAACAGCGGGATTTTTCATCTGATTCGATTTGGAGAAGGCCTTTCCCTGCGCATCCATGCCGAAATCGGGCAGAAACTGACGGACCGTGACCCGCCTTTTTATTCCATCCGGCCCGGTAAATTCAAAGCTTCCCCCAGGATTCACCCGGAATTCCTGCACAGGGCCCTTTGATGCCTCGTCCACAGGCTTCACCTGGATGACCAGGTCACCCGATTGGGGGTCCTCGCCGTAGCTGGATTGATAGAGGGTTATGCCCTTATAGGTCAAGGGCTTGTTGACCTCGATGACCTTGCTCGTGACCTCCTTGCCCTCCTCCAGAACGGTCAAATGGCTCCGATAATCCTTCGGACGCATGGTGTTTTCATAGTATTCTATCTCAAATGCATCGCACCGCACGACAAAGCCAAGGGGGTGCGGCGCGTTGGAGGGGTATTCAAAGAATGTATCGGTGCTTTGCCCCTCGGGGATTTGCACGTATCCCTTGATCCCCAGGCCGGCGCTGAGGATTCCTCCCAGCAGGATGATCAGTATGCTCAGGTGGGTCAGGTAGAAGTATACCCAGCCATAACGATTCCTTTCAAAAAACAGCCTGAGGCCACCCCTCTCTTCTGTTGTTTCCTTGGGTGCTCCCATGCTGTTTTTCCTGAGGAGGGAGACGACGGTATCGCGGCATGCGGGAACTGTGGAATGAAGCAGCTTGCTGTGAGAGAATTTTGAATCCTTTGGCTTCTCTTTTCCGTACCCCGGGTCCATGCGTTTCAGGTCGCCGGGCAGTCTCCTCAAGGAGCAAAACAGGATGTTGACTGTAAGGAGGATAAGGAGGGCGATGTACCACCAGGAGTGATACACGTCAAAGAAGCCCATGAAATTCAAAAACTTGTACAATCCTTGCCCGTAGTGCTGTATGTACAGGACCGGGTTCTGCTTCTGGGCGATGACCGTTCCGATGATGGAGGTGAAGGCCAGGCATATCAAGAGTATGATGGCCAACTTTACCGAGCTGAAAAACTTGATGATCCGTTTCATGGCGTCTTATGATACTCCAATTTCCAATTAAGGTTATACCCTGGAATAAAAATACATATCACGCTTTTCTACCATAGTTGCAGCTAAGATGTCAATTTTGAAGGATTTCCCTTCTCCGCATAACCGATATATCAATATAATCTACTATATTGATTATAAACAAATTAAAGAGAATATTTTAAAGTAAATTCTCATCAAGTACGCAGTGCCCTCAGACGGATTAAACGGACCCCGTTTTGGTCTTGGTGAGAAATGTGCGCGCCATGGCGAGTGCCTCCTCTTGTGTGGTGATCGCGCCGCACAGGTGTGATTGATTGATTGCGGCCAGTGCCTTTCCCATGAGCGGCCCAGGGGGAAAAAGGAGCTCCCTTTGCAGGTCGTCACCCGTGACCAGGGGCGCCTTTTTCTCCCGCTGCGCTATTTCCCCTTTTAAATGGAGGAGGGAGGCGACAAAGCCGGCATAGGTGTTCCTGCCTTGTGGGTCCCTGACCGTAGCAAAGACGTCGGCAAGGGAGAGCAGGAGCACTGCCTGCCAGGTATCCCCGAGGCGGATGAAGAGCCTCACCTTTGCCCTGTCCGACGCCTTCGGTGCCAGCGACAGGAGCAGGGGCCGCATGTGGTTCTCCACCAGCCTGGTGGTGAGGCGGATTTCCGCCCTGCTGAACCGAAGGGCATCCATCCGCTTGCCCAGGATCTTCGCCCCCCTTTTCTGGTGCCCGTAAAAGGTGATCTGCCCCTGTTTCCCCGTACCCGCCACCTCGGGCTTTCCGATGTCATGGAGGAGGGCGGCCATGCGAAGACAGGGGACCTGATCGGCCTGCTCATGCGTGAAGGAGTGAACCAGTTTCGCACAAACGGGGGGAAGGAAGGCATCGGGGTCATGCATCATTTCTTCGAGGATATGGAGGGTCTCCCATGAGTGCTCCCAGAGGCAGAGGGCATGCCGTGGGCCCTGGTCAAGCCCCTCCATGGGGCGGATCTCGGGAAGGATCTCCCCGAGGAGACCCGTTTCCTGCATTTTTTTAACATAGGGGGCGGTGCGAGGGCACCCCATCATCTTCACCCATTCCTCACGTATCCTCTCGGGTGAGACGGAGCCGATGAGTGTTGCGTGCCGGGTGATCGCCCCCAGGGTTTCCCCCCCTATGGCAAAGCCGAACTCCGCACCGAACCTGAACGCCCTGCAAAGCCGCAATGGGTCCAGGAGGAAATTTTCCTCCCGCACCATCCGGATGATCCCCCTTTCCACATCCTCTCTGCCATGGAAGGGATCGATGAGCAGCCCCTCAGCGAAGCCATCGCGAAGCGCAGCATCATCCGATTTCACCGCCATCGCATTGATGGTGAAGTCCCGCTCCCCCAGATTCTGTTCCAGGGATACCGATTCCTTCTCGAAGGCCACGTCGATGGTGGCAGGGGACCCCTGCAGGGCGAGGCGATGGATGCTTCGCTCCTTGTCCAGGCAGATCAGGGTGGAGGGGATGCGGGTGCGAAGGCTTGAGAGAAAGCCCGGGTCACCGTAGACCAGGAGGTCGATATCCAGGGATAGCCTGTTGAGGACATAATTCCGCACCCAGCCTCCCACCAGGTAGACCCGGGCGTGGACCTCTTCGGCAGCCCGGTGGATCTGATCGAGGACGCTTCCCGGATGGGCCTGCCGCTTGGGGATGACCGGGGACGGCTTTGTTTGGGGCGCCTTATCCTTTTTCTTTTCCGTATCCCTATTCATATCCCTATCTTTATGTCCACCCCTATCATTGCCTTTCATGTGCAGGTCCCTTGTGCATATTCTCATCTCGGCGGGTTCAATTTCTCTCCCGGTATATCCCCTTCCCGAACGACTCGGGCCTTTTTGCCGGTTGCATCCACAATGGTGGACCCCAGAGAGGGGGGAAGCTCGCCTGCGTCGATAACCAGGTCCACCAGGCCCTCCAGATCCTCAATCACCGCATCGATCGTGCGCACTGAACCCTTTCCGGAGAGATTCGCACTGGTGGCGATGATCGCCGTTTTTGCCTCCCTGGCAATGGCCGTGGCAATCGGCGCATTGGGCATTCTGAGGCCGATTTTTCCCGTGCCTGCGGTCAAGGCCGGGGGAAGGGCAGGGGAGCAGGGAAAGAGGATGGTGAGCGGGCCCGGCCAGAACCGATCCATCAATTGCCCGGCAAGGCAAGAAATAGCGTGCGCGTATGTACCCACATCATCCCGTTGGGCAAGGATCAGGGGAAGGGGCTTGTGCACGGGCCGCCCCTTTGCCGAGAATATCCTTCGGACCGCCATCTCGCTTCGAGGATCCCCTCCCAGGCCGTAAAAGGTGTCCGTGGGATACACCACCAGTCCCCCCCGTGCCAGGATTGCGGCTGCCCTGGCAATCACCCCCTGGTCGGGCGCATGAAGCGGGCATTCCACGATCTCGGTGGCGCGCGGTTTCTCCTTCACTACATTTCCCCTTCGCTTTGCACGGGATCGGCGCCTCACTCCGTTCGAGACGAATCCTGGAGCCCCCGGTCCTTTCCCTCCACCTCCCTGGCCATGGTCTCCTTATAGCGGCGAAGCCTTTTCGTCAGGCCGGGATCGGAGAGGGCGAGGATCTGGACCGCCAGAATCCCTGCATTGCGTGCCCCTGCCTTGCCTATGCCCATGGTCCCCACCGGGACCCCCGGGGGCATCTGCGCGGTGGAAAGGAGGGCATCGAGGCCTCCCAGTGTGGCATCGATGGGCACCCCCAGCACGGGGAGGACGGTCCAGGCGGCCACGCTCCCGGCAAGATGGGCCGCCATGCCCGCGCCCACGATCATCACCTTGATCCCGCGCTCCTCCGCAGTGCGGGCAATGTCCGCTGTCCTTTGAGGTGACCGGTGCGCGGAGGTCACCGCGTATTCAAAGGGGATATCAAACGACGCGAGCACCTCGCCCGCCTCCTTCATCACCGGAAGGTCATGATCACTCCCCATCAGGATACTGACTATCGGCTTTTGCATAGTGTCCTCCTTGTGGCTCCCTGCAATAGTGATTTATATCATTATATGCCAAGTGGTCACGGAAATAAAAAACCTTCCCTCACCCCCTCGTCCGTCGGATGCAAATTGACCTGCAATGCTGATTGTGAACCGCACAAGGCCTTCCTAAATCGCTTCGTAAACAAGCCTTCCCACGACAATGCACGATCACGATCATAATTTCCGACTCTTTCCCATTATTTTGATTCTTTAATTGGGATACGTTACAATGTCCGCGATTTTGGAATTGAAAAAACAGGCACATGATTGGTGGTGAATCAGGGTTTAAAGGCAGGGGGACGAGCCATGGAGATTCAGACGATAACACTGGAAATACCAGAGGGTGGCAATCTGATTTTCGGTCAAAGCCACTTCATCAAGACGGCGGAGGACCTGTATGAGGCATTGGTGGGGAGTGCCCCGGGGATCAAATTCGGCGTCGCCTTCTGCGAGGCCTCACAGCATTGTCTCATCCGAACGGAGGGAAATGACCCTGCCCTTATCGACGCCTGTGTCAAAAACGCCCGGAATGTGGGGGCGGGGCATACCTTCTTCATCCTCATCAGGGAGGCCTTCCCTATAAACTGCCTCCAAGCGGTCAAGGCATGTCCGGAGGTGTGCCGCATCTTCTGCGCGACGGCAAATCCCGTGGAGGCGCTGGTTGTCCAGAGCGGCCAGGGGCGAGGGGTGATCGGTGTGATCGACGGCTTCAGCCCCAAGGGTGTGGAGAACGAACAGGATAAGGCTGAACGTAAGGAACTCCTCAGAAGATTCGGCTACAAGCTCTGATGGTTTAATGCATGGTGTGCAATACCCTTTCATGTACGTTTGCCACGATCGAAGGAACCAATGTCCGGTGAGCTGATCCTGATCGGCGGTACGGTGGTTACCCCCCATGAGGAGATCAGGGAAGGGGTTGTTTTCTGTAAGGACGGCCTCATACAGGGGGTGTACGCACGGGACGAGGTGGGGGCAATCCCGCGCAAGGGAACCGTTGACCTTCGCGACATGATGATCTGCCCGGGACTTATCGATATCCACCTCCATGGCGCCCTGGGGGTCGATTTTCTGGATGCGGGGCCGGATGATTATGACCGCATCCTCCGGTTTCACCTTACCCACGGGACCACCACCATCGTTCCCACCCTCATGACCGCCCCCCTGGAGGGCATGGGAGACGCAGCCCGGCGAATCGCCGATTGGCAGGCATCGGGCCACGTGCGGGGAATGATTCGAGGGCTCCACCTGGAGGGACCGTTTCTCAGCCCTGAAAAGCCGGGCGCTCACCACGTGGAAGACCTCCTCCTTCCCAATACCGGCGACCTTGCCTACCTCATGGAGGCATCCAGGGGGAATATCGCCATCCTGACCATGGCGCCGGAGCTTGAGGGCGCTCCGGAGTTGATCCGTTTTGCCGGGAAACAGGGCATTATTGTGTCGATAGGGCACTCGTGCGCCTCCCATGACAAGGTCCGGGAGGCGATCGACCTGGGGGCGAACCATGCCTGTCACTTCTTCAATGCAATGGGTGTCTTTCACCATCGGGAGCCCGGGGTCATCGGGACATTGCTGATCGCTTCCCACATAACGGCCGAATTAATAGTTGACGGTCTCCATGTCCACCCGATCGCCGCGCAGATACTCCTTCGTATGCTCGGTGCCGATAGGGTGGTGCTTGTCACGGACTGCAGCCCCCTGGTGGGACTGGAAGAGGGTGAATATGCCGTGACAGGGCAGGGGGGGCACAAGAGGCGGGTTGGACGGGTTGAGGATGACTCACAGGAGGGGGTGGATACGATGACGTACATCAAGGGGCGCATTACCGGCAGCAGGGGATGTCTTGCCGGTTCCTCCCTGTCCCTTCCTCAGGCAATCAAGAATTGCAGGGATTTCGGTCTTGCCCCGCTGTCCCAGGCGGTGGCCATGGCAACGACGAATCCCGCACGGCTGCTTTGCGCAGAAAGGGAGATCGGGCGGATCGCACCCGGGTTCAGGGCGGATATCACGGTGCTGGACCAGGAGTGCAATCCGCGTCTGGTTATCAAGGGGGGCGAACGAGTGGTCGAGGGTGTGGGGGAAAAAACAGCATGAGCCTTCGGCATCGCATACGTCCTATGGTGATTGTGCAGGGCCTCTTCTTCGCCTGCGCGGTGCTGGTCATCCAGGGGTGTGCGGTCTCACACGTCCAGATGAAGGATCCCGAACAGTTTTCCCACACCTACCTTTCCGAAGAACAGGTGACCACCTTGGTGCCTTCCAGGGGGAAAACCCTTGATGAGTATATCAGCCCTAACTTCCGGGACCCCAATATTCAGGAAACGAGGATGATCTTTCAGCAGGGATGGCATTCCTTCGAACGGAAGGAGTGGGACGAGGCCATGGGGTGGTTTGCGAAGTCGTTCAGGGAATACCCCTATCTGAAGGATTACGCGACGTTTTACATGGCACTCTGCCTTGAAAACAAGGGGCAATACGATGATGCGATCGCCCTTCTCAACGAGATCATCACCACCTGGCCGGAGAGCATCCTGATACCCAGGGTTCAACTGAAACTGGGGGATATCCATTTCTGTGCAGGGGATTACCGGAATGCCATCGAGGCCTACAAGAAGGCATCGGAACTGCTTCCCTCCGAGAGCGTGTATAGCAGATTCCAGATCGGCATATCCTATATGGAGATGGAGGAATGGGAATCCGCCCTGGAGGGCTTCAGGTTCCTGTTGATTCATGAACCGAGCTCTGATTTCACCAAGGTGGCCCACAACTACATCCTCAGGATCCACAGGGAGAGGAATTTGGGGCCTTTCCAGCTTTCGGCCGAGGACACATTCCGGAAGGCGGAGATACTGTATAAACGTCGCTGCTACGATGCGGCAATCGAGGCATACCGGTCGGTGATCTGTGCACGGCCCCGGTTTCCCGAATACTGCAGGGCCATGTTCAAGCTGGCGCAGAGCTACAAGAGGACGGGGAGACGGGACCTTTCCATTGAAACCCTCCAGGAGATGGTGCGCACCCTGCCGGAATCCGAGTGCGTGTTCGATGCGCGGTTGTTCCTGGCGAGGATCCTGTGGAACGACCACCGAAACAGCGAGGCCCGCCGGCACCTGGACCATCTCGCCAAGGTTCGCACCTCATGGGGAAATCGTGCAGAGGTCCTTTACATCCTGGGACGCATGGCTGAGGAGGAAAATCACCTTATCGATGCGGTGGAGTACTATCAGAAGGTCCTCGACCTGGGTGCAGGGAATCCATACTATCGCAACGTGGTGTGGCGAATCGGGTGGGTCTATTATATGGGGGGATATTATCGTCATGCACTCAACCATATCGACCATCATCTTTCCAGGGTGGACGATGTGAATTTCCGTCAGCAACTGCTCTACTGGAAGGCCCGGATTGAGGAAAAGCGGGGAAAGCCGGAGGGCGCGGTCGAGGCATATCGCGAGATCCTCAAAGAGCCATATTGGTCGTTCTATTCGGGACTCACCGAAATATGGTTGGGGTGCCAGGACGATCCGAACAACCCGGCATGCGTTCGACCCGACCACGAGGTCGAGGAGATGGAGGAGGACCCGGCCCTGCTGCTCGACGAGCGGGAGAAGAACATTGTCAACCGGGTGATGGAGCTGTGGCTGCTGGGATTCAGGGATGATTCGATCAGGGAGATACGGCACTATGCCTATGCACAGGAAAAGGTATCACCCGAGCTCCTGTTTTGTCTGTCATCCATTGCCCACATGAACGGCGCCCATGATCTGGGGATACGAATCGGCATCATCCATAAGCAGCGTATGAAGTCCCAGGAAACCTCCCTGGGCAAGCCGGACGATCTCCTCATATACCCCTTGGGGTATTCCTCTCTCGTCCAGGAAAAGGCCAGGGATTACAACATCGATCCCATCCTGGTGCTCTCCGTTATCCGCCAGGAGAGCCTGTTCGACCCCGTCGCCCTCTCCAGTTCCTCCGCCTATGGCCTGATGCAGATCATCCCTTCCACGGGGAATGCCATTGCCCGGGAACTCGGCGTGGATATCGCCTCGGACCTGGACATGCTGTTCGATCCCGAACTGAATGTCACCTTCGGATGCTTTTTTCTCAAGGGATTGCTGGACCGTTTCGACCAGAATATGGTATATGCGCTCGCCTCCTACAATGCGGGGCCGGGGGCGGTCACCAGGTGGCAGGATCGGTTCGGCCACCTCGAAGTCGATGAGTTCATCGAGAGCATTCCCTACTATGAAACCAGGGATTACGTGAAGAGAATCATGAAAAATTACTGGATGTATAAACGGATGTATACCCCCTTGAAGGCCATCAACACCATCCACACAAAGGAGGTCGTCTGTGAGGAGGATCCACATAGCAGAAGATGAAGTAGAAATCGCCGAATTGCTCGCACTGTTTTTCGAAAAGAGGGGATACCAGGTTTCCATCTCAAAAACAGCCGACGAGGCAATGAAGGCCATCGAGACAGAGGTGCCCGATTTCGCCATCCTTGACCTCTACCTTGAAGGGCACAAGAGCGGCCTTGAAATCCTCCGATTCATCAAGGAGAAATATCCGGCGATCAAGACCATCATTGCCTCCGGTGTACTGGACAATCCCCTGCAGGACGATCTGGAGGGGTTCAAGCCCGACATTTACCTGAAAAAGCCCTATTCCCTCGACGAATTATCCGACTCCATCAACTCGCTCTGTTGACCTGCTGCCGCAACACGCGGGTCTCTCCCGCTTTATGCGCTTGCGCCCCTTTCCAGGAGCACTCGCCCATCATATAGGCCGCAGACCGGGCAGGGCTATCTCCCGCCATAGGTGCCCTACACTATTTTGTATTGTGTCATTTTTGGTCCGAAGTGGTGTCAGGCGAACCATAACGCGGACCTGCGCACGGTCGGAACGTCTTCCCTGCCTCCGTGAATATCCCCCCCCTCAAAGGGACGTTTTTGCCCAATTCCTCGCTCATGAATGGCGTACCCGGCATCCAAACTGCACAATGGTCCCCCGATTTTTTGGTCTCTGCGCGTATAATTCCCCGCCCTTGGGGAGTGCCAGCCTTGGGGTGTGCCAGGACACTTTGTTGACATCCCACCGCTTGCGGAGGATGAGTCATTTCCCCGAAAAAGGGAATTGATATTGCTTAAAAGAGCCGAACAGGGGAGGGTGTCTTTGTATATATCACTATACAAGGTATTGAATATTACTTATTTTTACTATATATTTTATTATGGACATTTTTTTCATATTATTATTTTTCATTCATCGATCGATTGCCGGAGCGGATAGTTTTCACGGTCATATCAGGGTAATGGATGATAAGGGAGCCGACCCTTTTATCCGATATAGTATATATAGGATTATTATACCCAGGCATGTTCGGCACCTTGGATTTTCCATACGTGGGTCATTTATACATATGAATATACACGTTTACTAAACACGAGGGTTTCTATTGCCATACAAAGTTGGCGTGAGCACATAGGGAGAATCCGTGATTGTTTGATTTCAAGGAAAAGACCGTTATTGTAACCGGCGGCACCAGGGGGATCGGCAGGGGCATCTCCGAGGCATTTCTGAAAGGGGGCGCTAAGGTGATCGCCACCTACTGCTCACATGATGAAAAGGCGGAACAGTTCAGGCATGAAAACGCCGCCTATCAAGGCAGTATCGATATCCCGAAATTCGACATCGCCGATTACCACCAGGTTGAACAGTTTTTCTCCTATGTCACCAAGACCTATGACACCATCGATGTTTTGGTGAACAACGCCGGCATTCGCCATGATGCGCTCGTGGGGATGATGTCGAGGGAACGCTGGCAGGGGGTCATCGATGTGAACCTTACCGGCACGTTTTATATGTGCAAATTTGCGGTGAAGAACATGCTGCAGCAACACCAGGGCAGAATCATCAACATCACCTCCCCTGTCTCACGATTCGCCTTCAAGGGGCAGGCAAACTACGCCGCATCCAAGGCCGGCCTGATCGCCATGACCGGCTCCCTGTCAAAGGAGGTTGCAGGCCACGGCATTACCGTCAATTGCGTGTCCCCTGGGTTTGTGGCAACCGATCTTATCAATGATCTCAATGAATCGCTCCTTGAGGAATACAGAAGGATGATTCCTTTGAAACGCTTCGCAACCCCTGAAGAGGTTGCCTATGCGGTGCTTTTTCTGGCTTCGCAGGAGGCCTCGTATATCACCGGCGCCACCCTGGACATAGACGGAGGACTGTGAGCCCGAGCTCAGTTATGGCTCATGACAATTATGGAGCTTTTGGAAATGGAGGGGTTTCATACTGCAATAAACCGGGATCATAGGTGTTTCAGCGACGTGGAAGCCTGTGTACTGTTGAGGCGGAAGTCGATCTGTATCAGTCAACCTACATCGGTGGAGCACTACGCTTACAACCCATTGGGATGATTCAATGAAAACGCAGAGGAAAAAGGAACGCAGGGTTGAGCAGAAAGAGATACACTTCCGCAACCGGCGCCGATTTGACCGGCGCATGGATATCGAGGAGTTTAAAAAAATCCTCTTTGCCGCGCGGAAGGATACACCCCTTGAGGAAAGGCGTGTAGTCATTACAGGAATCGGGGTGGTGGCGCCCAATGGAACGGGGAAGGAACCGTTCTGGGACGCCCTGGCAAACGGTGTATCCGGTATCAGGCCGATTACCCTCTTTGATACCGCTGCGTACGCCTCAAAGAGGGCGGGGGAGATCACCGATTTTGATCCTGCCGAGCATCTGGGGCGAAAGGGGCTGAGGACCCTGGATCGAAGCACCCGTCTGCTTGCGGTTGCCACAAAGCTGGCCATGCACGACGCACACATAGAAATGGATGGTATAAACACCTATGATACGGGCATTGTCACGGGAACGAGCATGGGTAGCGTAAAGAGCATCAGCGATTTTGATAAGACTTCCTTGATTGAAGGGCCTTCATCCGTCAATCCCTCCCTCTTCCCCAATACCGTGATTAACAGTCCCTCCAGCCAGGTATCGATCCTCTTTGACATACGGGGGCTTAATGCCACCATCACCAGCGGTTTCTGTTCAGCCCTTGATGCGGTTATCTATGCGCATGATTCCATCCTGCTCAATCGAGTGAATACCATTTTTACGGGAGCGGTCGAGGAACTGTGTCATCAAACATTCCTGGGTTTTTACAAGCTCGGATGCCTTTCAAATTCGAATTCCAAAAAAAAGGGGATAGAGGAATCCATGCCCTTCGATAAAAGAAGAAACGGTGCGGTCCTGGGAGAGGGCGCAGTTTCACTGGTGCTTGAAGACCTTGATCATGCACGAAAACGAGGGGCGACAATATATGGCGAGATATTGGGTTTTTCCAGGTCTTTCGATCCCCAGGGGAAAAACACCTATAATCCCAAAGCGGAAGGCGCCATTCACGCAATGGCCAACGCTTTGCAAGAGGCAAACCTGCAGCCGGATAGTATCGATCTTATTTGCTCATGCGCAAATTCCTCAGAAATCGGGGATACAATAGAGACCTATGCGATCAAGCAGCTATTCGGGAAGAGGGCATATGAAATTCCAGCGCCGGCAGTAAAGTCCATGCTTGGCGAAGGGTACGGGGTATCAGGCGATTTCCAGGTTCTGGCGGCACTGTTGGCCATAAATAAAGGAATTATTCACCCAACGATCAACTATCAGGAAACCGACCCAACCTGCGATCTTGATTGTGTTCCTGACAGATTCAGGAGATCTGAAATAAACAGGGTGATGGTCAATAGCTTCAGCCCTCACGGCAATACTACCTCACTGATTCTTGGAAGGTTTTAGAAACGGAAATTCCAAAGGAGGCGAGATTTTCGATGACTGAGAAAATGGCAGATCTTACCCAACAAATACGAACCATCGTTGCGGAAATAGCCGAGATAGACGAAGAGGAGATTAAAGGGGATTCCAATTTTGTGGAAGACCTCGGTTTTGATTCCATGATGGCATTGGAGATACTGGCCAAATTGGAAAAGATATATAAGATCAGGATCCCCGAGGAAGAATTGACAAAGCTGGTTAACTTGGATCAAACAGTGGAACTGGTACAGAGGTCCTTGAAGTGAATTTACCACCCGCTGATAAGGCAAAAAGGATTACCCGTTAATGGTGCTAAATTTTGAACAGATAAGGAAACTGATACCCCAGCGCTTTCCTTTTTCAATGATTGATAAGGTCACCGACTATGAAGAGGGCAAGAAGATCATAGGGGTGAAGAATATTACCGGCAATGAGGTATTTTTTCAGGGACATTTCCCCGATGAAGCCATCATGCCGGGCGCCTTGATCTTGGAGGCCATGGCGCAGACAGCGCTTGTGTATTTTAAGCTGTCACAAAACGATACAAAGCCCCATCAGTCCTCCATCTTGTTTGCCGGGGTAAAGGCCAGATTCCTGAGGCCGGTAGTCCCCGGTGATGTTTTGAAGATAGAAATGACGCCGGTAAAAATTATACGTACCGGCGGCATCATGGAGGGCGTGGCGAAGGTTAATGATACCATCGTCACAAAAGCGGAATTGACCTTCAGCGCTAAGGAGAAAGAGATCAGTGAGTGATCGTGTAGTTATAACGGGCATCGGCGTGGTTTCTTCTATAGGAATCGGGAAGGAGGAGTTTTGGAGAAACCTCATTGCCGGAAAATCAGGTGTCAGTCCGGTAACAGCCTTTGATACCAAGGACTATCCTACCCACTATGGCGCGGAAGTGAAAGATTTCAATCCCGAAAAGTACCTCAGCAAAGAAGAGATTAACAGTATGGGCAGGGCCTCACAGATGGCAGTGGTTGCTGCCCGATTGGCGATAGAAGATGCAGGATTGGATTTCAACGGTGTCAAAGAAAAAAAGGTCGGTGTAGTGATTGGTACAACAATGGGAGATGGTCAACAATTAGAAAAAGTTGATAAAGTATGGGTAGAAGGTGTAGAAGACTCAATAATGGCCGATTGGTGCCTTCAATATCCTGCCAATAATATCTGCAATAGCATAGCTCATATACTAAATTTGAAAAGCGATAATTTGATGATTCCTTGCGCTTGTGCTGCAGGGAATTACTCCATAGGGTATGCTTATGATCTTTTAAAGTTGAATAGAAACAATCTAATGCTTGCTGGGGGAGTTGATCCATTTTCACGTGTTGCTTTTTCAGGATTTAACCGTCTGCTGTCAATGGCTTCCGAAAAATGTACCCCTTTTGACAAAAATCGTGAAGGAATAATTCTTGGTGAAGGTGCAGGCATAATGGTATTGGAACCTTTAGATGCTGCATTAGAAAGAGGCGCAAATACTTATGCAGAGATAGCCGGCTATGGTTTGAGTTGTGATGCATATCATATGACTGCACCTCAATTCGGTGGCATTGTGAGCGCAATTTTATTGGCCTTGAGAAACTCAAATGTTGGTTTGAAAGATATTAATTACATTAATGCTCATGGTACAGGAACACCTGCAAATGATAAAACAGAATGCCTGGCATTAAAGAAGATATTTAAAGAATATTTAAAGGACATACCTGTCAGTTCAACAAAATCTATGCTCGGACACACAATGGGAGCGGCAAGTGCGCTTGAGGCAGTTGCCTGCACTCTTGCAATTACTTATGATACAATCCCTCCTACCATTAACTATGAAACATCAGATCCTGATTGCGATATTGATTGTGTACCAAATATGTCAAGAAAGCACAAAGTCAATTTTGCCCTTAATAATGCGTTTGCCTTTGGAGGGAATAATGCTTGTCTTATTCTTAAAAAATATTAAAATATGAATAATCTGTTTCGATTATTGAGTGATTAAGTCTCTGGTATTGTTTGGCATTTGTAATTTGGTATTTGGAATTGAGAGACACCTATGGATAAAAAGTACACAATTTTTCTCACCGGCGCTACCGGCCTATTAGGCAGTTATTTACTAAAGCTCTTCCTGGGAAATGACCACAAGGTCTATGTGCTGGCCCGGAGCAAAAAAGATAAAAGCGCCAAAGAGCGGGTTTACGACTATGTCCGCTTCTGGGATGAATCCCCCTTACCACCTTTTTTAGCTTATCATTGCGAGCAAAGCGAAGCAATCTCTGAAAATGCCTCTACCTCTCGGAGAGGGCAGGGAGAGGGTTCCTTTTCGTCATTCGCCGGCTCGACCGGGGAATCCAGAATTTGCTATACCGAAAAACGAAACGGGCCTCGTAGCAGACAAACCAAAAGCGAGAGTACCAAAGGTACCAAAGAACACCTCCTCACCATCGTAGAAGGCGACATCACTTTTCCTCAGCTTGGCATCAAATCCAAAAAATTACAGGATGAACTAACCTCTGAAATTGAAGTTATATACCACAGCGCCGCCCTGGCTAAACTACGCGCCCCCTGGGATATAATTTATAAAATAAATGTGGAAGGTACCAAAAATGTTTTTGACTTCGCACTGCAGTGCCAGAAGAAAGGTAATCTAAAAAAAGTGAACCATATCAGCACCGCCTACGTGGCAGGT
This sequence comes from bacterium, assembly GCA_049472355.1. GTDB lineage: Bacteria > SZUA-182 > SZUA-182 > DTGQ01 > JAFGSM01 > JBLIRM01. Next base: position 35,359 of record JBLIRP010000033.1, read on the forward strand.
ACTGCTGGTGATATAGACTTTACAGAGGATATGTTTGATTTAGGTCAGGGATTCAACAATGTCTATGAACAGACCAAATACGAGGCAGAGTGCCTTGTCAGGGAATTTCAAAAAACAAACGCCATCCCCATAGCTATTTTTCGTCCCAGCCTTGTTATGGGAGATTCAAAGGAGGGGAAAACCACAGACTTTCATCTCTTCTACGAGCCCCTGCGCTTTTTCAACCAAGAACTATTTAATGAATTCCCAATTGATAGAAACCTCAATGAGAATCTAATAAACATAGATACCGTTGGTAATGCTATGTATTTACTTGGAGAGGACATTGATGATTCTGTTTACCATATAACATCCCCTGAAAATACTAATGTAGGATTTTTTATGGATCTGGCCTCTGAATATTTTGGTTTTAAGCTGCCTAGATTGATTGAGCTAAATAAGTTTTCCTTTGATAACTGGACTCCTGTACAAAAGGTGCTTGCTGAACCATTTATACCTTATTTTAATTATAAGACAAGATTTATCTCAGAGAAAACACAAAGTATACTTAAAAAAAAAGACTTTTTGTGTCCCAAAATCGATGGCCAAAATTTTACAGAGATTTTTGCATATTGTAGGAAAAGAGACTTTATTTCATAACTTTTGAGAAAGCAATTATGGCAAAAAAGAATAAAATTTATCCTGATGACTTATTAAACCTAATTAAGGACCGACGGACAATACGAAAATATCAGGATAAGAATATACCCAAGAAGATCTTGGATAGTATTATTGAAGCGGGATGTTGGGCTCCTTCTACACACAATTCTCAACCTTGGTTTTATCTTGTTATAAAAAATTCTACTATAA
>JBLIRP010000034.1:0-36048 GCA_049472355.1 bacterium
AGACCCCCGAAGCGCAGAAGGGTCTGAGTCAAAAGGAGGTTAAATGGCACGATATCGAGAGTCAGTGTGTCGAATTTGCCGCAGAGAAGGAGAGAAGCTCTTCCTCAAAGGGGAGCGCTGCTTCAAGGAAAAATGCGCCATAGAGAGACGAGGGTACCCGCCGGGGCAGCATGGGCAGAGGAGACAAAAGGTATCCGATTACGGAATGCAGTTGCGGGAGAAGCAAAAGGTCAAGAGGATGTACGGGCTGTTGGAAAAGCAGTTCCGCAACAACTTCTTCAAGGTGGAACGGCAGAAAGGCATTACGGGTACAAACCTGCTCAGGCGGTTGGAGAGCCGTCTTGACAATGTTGTGTTTCGTCTCGGGTTTGCATGTTCGCGGAATCAGGCACGCCTGTTGGTTACCCAAGGGCATTTCCTGGTAAATGGGAGAAAGGTCTCTATCCCTTCGTATCTCACAAGGCCTGGGGACAGTATCGAGGTAAAGGAAAAAAGCCGAAAGATCGTTGCAATTCAAGAGAATATGGAAGCTGCACTACAGCGGGGCATACCGGGATGGCTGGAACTGGATGCAGAGAACTTTCGTGGTTCGGTTAAGGCACTTCCCACGAGGGAAGAGATCACTCATCCCATCCAAGAACAGATGATAGTTGAGTTATATTCCAAATAAAGGATCTGTTTTAATGCCTACGGAGGGCCTATTTTAATGTCTTACACAGGTCTGCAAAAGCCTAAGAAGATTGAATGTGATCCCGGTACCTTAACCGATACCTATGGCGAATTCGTGGTAGAACCGTTCGAGCGGGGCTTCGCCGTGACCATTGGCAATTCCTTGAGAAGGATCCTGTTATCGGGGCTTGAGGGAGCTGCCGTGACATCGGTCAAGATCGACGCGGCATTGCACGAATTTTCGACGATCCCCGGGGTCATTGAGGACGTGACCGAGATCGTCCTCAACATCAAGCGGGTTCTTCTTAAACTTCACGGGAATGAGCCACGCATGATCCGCATTGACAAGCAGGGCCCCGGCGACGTCAGGGCGTCCGACATCGTCTGCGAGTCCCATGTGGAGGTGCTCAATCCCGATCATCACATTGCGCGCCTGGACAAGGGGGGGGCATTGCAAATGGAGATGGAGGTACAGAGGGGAATTGGCTACGTACCCGCTGAAATAAATACCTCCGAGGACAAGGAGATCGGGGTCATCCCCATAGATTCCATCTTTTCCCCGGTGCTGAAGGCGAATTTCCGGGTGGAACATACCAGGCTCGGCCAAGCCACCGACTTTGAAAAGCTCATTCTCCAGATATGGACGGACGGGAGTATCAACCCCGGCGATGCCCTGTCACAGGCCGCAAAGATCCTCCAGGATTATTGCGTCATATTCGTCAGCGCATTCGAAGAGGCCTCGGCGGAGGAGACGGAAATCCCGCAACCTGTCGAGGATTCGCCCGTGTTCAATGAGAATCTCAAGAAGGCCATCGATGAACTGGACATCCCCCTCAGGGCAGCCAATTGTCTGAAGAACGCCGATATCAGGACCGTTGCCGAACTCGTACAGAGGAATGAAAACGATATCATGCAGATCAAGAACTTCGGCCGCAAGTCGCTCAACTCGCTGAAGGGTATACTTGCCGACATGGGGCTCCATTTCGGCATGGATCTGAGCAACCTGCCTGCCGAGGCGCGAAAGGTGATCGAGGACCGCAACCAGAGCGTCCGGGCAGCAGACGAGTTCTCCGTCGAGGAGGGAGAGGATCTATCGGAATCCGAGGTTAATGTATAACAGCCATGAATCAGGGATAAGGGTTTATCAACAATGCGACATAGGGTAAACGGAAGGAAATTCGACAGAAACACCGGCTCGCGCAAGGCGCTGTTCCGCAATCTCGCCACCCAGGTGTTCAAGCATGATCGGGTGGTGACTACGCATGCAAGGGCAAAAGAGGTCAGGCGGATCGTGGAAAAGCTCATTACCAAGGCACGACGAGAGGACCTCCACGCACGACGCCAGGTATTGAGGGTGGTGACCGATAAGTCGGCAGTGAAGCGTCTCTTCGACATCATTCTGGCCAAGGTATCCAACCGCACCAAGGGCGGGTACACCCGGATCGTGAAGCTGGGGAATCGCAAGGGGGATGACGCCCCTATGGCCCTGCTCGAGATCCTGGAGCCCGGCGCAACCTCGGGAAAGTCCCGCAAAAAGAAGGCAGGAAAAGGAAAGGCAAAGGGGAAGAAGGCGAAGGAAAAGGCCGCCCCCGCTGCAAAGGCCGCCCCTGCTGAAAAGGCCGCCCCTCCAGAGGAAGCCCCCGTAACGGAACCCACAGCGGCTGAAGCGCCTTCGGCGGAAGAAACCACACCTGCCCCGGGAGCGGAACCCCCTTCGGATAAACATGTCCCTGAGGAGCGATCCGCCGGAGAGGCCGAAACGGATGAGAACGAAGATCAGGAGGCTGAGGAAAAGCCGGACAAGGACTGACAACACCTTCGACACAAACGGGGGATACAATTTTCACACGAAAAGGGTATCCCCTTTTTTTATGCCGCACTTATTGCTCGATACTGTATACGGCTTCTTCTTAATGCCTCAAGGCATTGCTTTGTTCTTAGATCCGAAGCGAGCCATACAGGCAAAGATACATCAATTTATTCATTACGCATTGTGATCCTCTATGTGTGATACGATTCTGCGCATCGACGACCTGGGGCTGGATAGTGATGAGCATCCGGGCGCCCGGGCCATTCTCGGGGGCATCAGCCTCACGCAGGCAAAGGGGGAATGGCTCGCACTCGCCGGCCCGAACGGGGCTGGGAAGACAAGCCTGGGGCTCATCATAAAGGGCCTCATCCACCCGACCAGGGGCAGTATCCGCATGTTTTCCGATGATAGCGATGAGGACCTTGCGCTCAGGAGAAATCGGGTGGGATTTCTCTTCTCAAATCCCCGTGACCAGGTCTGCGCATTGACCGTGCGGTCCGATATCGAGTTCGGCCCTCTCCACCACGGTCTCTCCAGACGCGAGGCACGTACGAGGGCCGACCATGCACTCGATGCCCTGGGAATCGCCCACCTTGCCAACCACACGACCCATTCCCTGTCCGGAGGGGAGCTCCAGAAGGTGGCCCTTGCAGGGCTCCTTGCACTCAATCCCGACTACCTGGTCCTGGATGAACCATCCGCCTTTTTAGGCCATCGGGAGCGCGATGAGCTGCTCGCGCTGACACGGGGCCTGCATGCCTCGGGCATGAGCATCCTCCTTATCTCCACCGGATGGGAAGAGATCATGATGGCCGATCGGGTGGCGGTCCTTCATAACGGCGGTGTGTGCTGGTGTTCATCCCCCTCCGATCTCCTGTGCAACGAGACCGTCACGGCACGCGCAGGTCTTTGTCGGCCCGAAATGCTCGCCCTGGCCGAACGGCTTGAAGGCAGAGGCTTCGTGCTCCCCGCCGGCATTCACGAGGTGAATGGAATGGCCCGGGCACTGGTCGCACTCACCGGAAAGGGACGGGATTAATGGGGCTGGTGTTCGAGGATGTGTGCTTTGACTATGAGAACGACCATGCCCCTTATCTTCTCGAGCATGTATCCCTCACCGTCTCCGCGGGAAGCGTCCTGGGCGTATTCGGCCCGAGCGGCTCGGGCAAGACGACCCTTGCCCTCCTGGCGGCCGGCCTCCTGAATCCCCGTTGCGGAAGGGTCCTGGTGGACGGCTATCCCCCTCGCCGCCCGGGGACCAGCGTGTGCATGGCATTCCAGATCCCCGAGGACATGTTCCTGCGGGACTCCGTCTGCGACGAAATGGTAGGAACCTTACAGGAGAAGGGTCAGCAGAGAGAGGATGCCGCACAGCGTGCCCGTCAGGCAATCGTATGGGCGGGGCTTGAGCCGAAGGCCCTCTGGACCCGGCACCCCCTTCACCTGAGCCACGGGGAACTGCGGCGTCTCAGCCTTGCCCTGGTCTGGGAGCAGGACTGGGACGTATTGATTCTGGACGAACCGACGGCGGGCCTGGAATGCCGGGTAAAGAGGGGAATGATGGAGGACATCGCCCGGCGCTGCCACTGCGAGGGGAAGATCGTGGTCATTGCCGGCCATGACACCCCGCTCCTTCTCCCCCTCATCGATTACGGGATCGTGCTGCAGGGAGGAAAAATCCTCACCAGGGGAAGTCGCGAAGGGCTCCTGGAACATCACGAGATGGTTACCGCAGCGGGGCTCTCCCTCCCCCCGATGGCGGATCTGGCAATTACGCTGAAGGATGCCGGGTTGCCCATACACCGTATCTGGCTTGATTGCGAGCAGGCGTCAGAGGATATCGCGGCAATGCTTTCGGAATGATCCTGTGATATGTCATAAACTGATTACCCTCGCCAACCCTCTGCGTTACACACCGATAGGTAATTTCGTTCTTCATGCATTAGTTGTTCAGGCTGAACATCAATGCCGCCTTTCTGTTCCGCAGGGATTGACGCAGCTTGTTGAGCCCCTCGTTGTGGTGGGTGGAGACCGTGGATTCGGCCAGCCCCAGCATTTGCCCCACCTCTTTCATCGTATAATCATCCCAGTAATAGAGGGCAAGAACCTGGCGCTGCTTTTCGGGCAGATCTCCCATCGCCTGTTCGATGATCGCCTTGAGCTCGTGCATGGTGAGATCCTCGATCATCCGCTTGTCCGAGTCGTCCGAAAGAAGGTTGAGGAAGCTGCACCCGTCCTCGGCATTCCCCATCATTTCGTCGATATCCTCGATGTGGACCAGGGTGGCTCCGTGGACCTGATTCTTTATCTCATAGAACTGCTCCAGTCCCATGTGAAGGTGCGAGGCCACCTCCTCGTCGCTGATCGCCCTTCCGTATCGTTGCTCCAGCCCCAGGATGGTTTGTTCCACCATCTTTGCCTTGTTCCTGACCGACCGGGACACGAAATCCATCCCCCGCAATTCATCCATGATCGCGCCCCGTATGCGGAACTTGGCGTAATTGCTGAACCGCTTCTGCTTGGATGGATCGTATTTTTGGGCGGCATCGATGAGCCCCATGATTCCCGCCTCCATCAGATCGTTCATATCAATGGATGCTGGGAGATAGTCGAGGATATTCGCGGCGATATTCTTTACCAGAAAGATGTGGTTCAGTATCAAATCCTTTTGTTCTTCCGTTTCAATTTGATGCATTTTTTTCACCTTTCTCTGTCCTTTCTTGTTCCCCCTCGAAGGCGAGGCCCCGAGGGTGTTAGCAATGTTTCCTCAATAGGTATGTTCAATCGTTGCCTTTTTCTCGCGCGATAGGGACCTTTGGGTGAAATCCGCGGACGGCTTGCTTACCGCTGCGGGTGCATCCCCCGCAACAAGGGACTGCGGCAGGATGATGGTAAAGGTCGACCCCAGACCGGGCTCGCTTTCCAGCCAGATATCACCGCCATAGGGTCTCAAAAGCTCAAGGCAGGAGTGCAAACCGAGACCGTACCCGACACGCTGGGACTTTACCGCATCGCCGGTGGAGGCCTTTGTGGTGAAGAATGGTTCGAACACCTTTTCCTTGAGGTGCTCGGGGATCCCAATTCCGGTATCCTTCACGCTGATGTAAATCTGTTCCTTATCCTGGTAGGTGGTGATGGCGATCTCTTTTACCTGGGAGTCATACATCGCCTCGATGGCGTTCTTGACCAGATTGTCCAAGACCTGACTCAAATGGCTGTACACCATGTTTATTGTTTTCAGCGAGGGATCCAGGTCGTAGTTCTTTTTCACCTGATGCTTGAAGTAGAGGTCGGATTTAAAGAATTCCATCTCCTGGATGATCATGTTGTTGATATCCAGCGAGCTCGGGGTGACCTCTCTCTCCATACTCGATTTTTTGAGGATGTTCTCCACGATTTGAAAGATCTTCTGGGAATTCTGGTAAATCGCTGTTACGTCCTGACTGAAACGCCCGAGGACCTCCAGGATCTCCTTGCGAAAGGGGTCCTGGGCCGAGTCCTCCTCGTGCATCCTCTCGATCTGATTCATCTCCGCCTGCAGCAGCTCCGCCCGCCCCGCTATGACCGTGAGTGGATTGAGTATATTGTGCACGACCCCCTGCACGGAGTTGCCGATAATGGCCTGCTTCTCCGCATGAATGAGTCGCTGCGTCCGCACCTCGACCGTTCGTTCCAGGTTTTTCCGGTGCAGCAGGTCCTTCAGCCTGAGGCTGATCATCTCTTTTGCACGACTGAGCGAAAGATAGAGAAGCTCCGGCTCGATCGGCTTGAGCAGAAAGTCACAGGCCTGATACTTGATCGCCTTGATGGCGATGTCGATGCGGTCGCAGCCGGTCATAACGATCATCTCCGCCACGCTGTTTCTCTTTTTGGCCTCCTTGAGTATCTCCAGCCCATCGATATCCGGAAGCAGGATATCAACGAGCCCGAGATAGAATTTCTTCCTCTGTATCTGGGCCATCGCCTCCTGCCCCGTCAGGCACGTGACCGGTCGATACCCCTTTTTCTTCAGAATGATTCCCAGAAGTCTCAGGACCTCGGGTTCATCATCGACGACCAGGACCCTATCTATACGCATCGCACCTTTCCTCCCGGCTGCACATGAAATATGCGGCCTTTACTCGGGTAAAGGTTGTCGTCCAATCGGGCAAAACTGTAGGGAGGCCATGGACCGCTGAGCTGGGGAATGTAGCCGTCCTCTCCCTGGATCTCCTCGAGCGCCTGTTTCACCTCTGTAATCTGCTCATCCGAGAGGAGGCAGGATATATTCAGCAGCATTCTCCTGTCCGCATCCCCCCCGGTGATCTGTTCGATCTGAAAATCATTCAGATAGGGACGGACGCGATCCAGAAGGGTACGGGATGCCTGAACGATCTCCTTGGCAATGCACCGCTGCAACAGGCTCCGCTGCTTGTCCTTGAAGGCGCATGCAGCCTCGCCGCCGGCGCCGGCGATCATTTTCTCCATGACCCGCACCTGGGTATTGTTTCTGGCCACCCTCTTCATGAGCCCGTCATTGGGCCAGAAGATCTGAATGCCGTATTCCGCCTTGTCCTTGAGGTCTTCAAACCGCTCCTGGATGTGATCGTAGATATCATGTATCCATGCCTTCACCTTTTTGCCGGCATCTTCCTCATCCTCGCCCCGAATGATGCTCCCGAATCTCAGGGGGATGAGGGTCCCAAAGCATTGCCACGCCTCCTCCACCACCTTGTGATGGATCATTGCCCAGTCAATGACCTTGTTTGCATCATCCACCTGAAAGGAATCGACCTCGCAGGGATGCATCAGGGCCATGATCTCCTTGCAGGTGATGCTTTGCACCGTCCGGTCATCCAGGCCGCTGGCCTTGAATTTGGACGAATTTCCCTTCTTTGTCAGGCAGTAAATATATATGCCGTCCACAAAACCTCCTTGATCATGTACACGTTGAGTTCAGTACGTGCTCCCTCGATGTCCGTCCCAGAGTCTGATGCAGATCCAGCGTGAAAAAGCTGTGGGGAGGGAGCGGCTCGGACAACCGCAGATCGATCCTGTCGCCTAACCGCTTACCCAACTCCTCCTTGAGCGTGGTGAATGTCTCCTGCTCCTCAGGTGACATTAAAATAGAGAGGTGAAAGCAAATGACCTGATTGATCGGTTCGTGAACCTTGAATTCATACCCCTTGTTTTCAAGCGCCTCAAAGATGTTGTGCTCGATGTTTCCTACCTCTTCCTTCCAGATCCCCATGAGATCGTATTCCGCCTTGTCCTGCGCATATGAAAGGAGTGACCTGAATCGTTGGGCACCCTCTTTGAGAATGGTGGAGATCTCCCTTTTCGTCTTTGCTATTGTTCCGAATCGAACGGGCAGGATGTTCCGATTGATTCCCGCCCTCTCCAGGATTATCTGATAGTTGAACAGGGCATCCACCCGTTCGAACGGCATAAGCTGGCCGATATTGGAAACAGTTGAGTGGATGACTGCCGCTGCGAGGTTTTCATAGGTCACAAGGACATAGTCCCCCAACTGAGCCCCGATGTCCCCTTCCGGTGACCACAAAATGGCCACGATCTGCCACATTGGATGCCCCCCTCCTTATTTAAGGTTTTCATGCAGTGAATCGATGCCGGTCGAACAAGAGCTTGTTCACAAATTGATCCTTACAAGAGCGAATCTCACAATAACAACGTATTATGAATCAACTTTATAAGGAGACTTGATCACAGGATTTTGTTCAAAAATAAAGCAAGCCCGGTGCCAATCCATGGCATGGGGGGAATGAGTTTTGTATCTTATTGTAAATAAAGGAAATTAATCGATTGGCGTGAAGGGGATAGGGGGTAAACATTGGGTATTTGGTTCCATATATATGGAATTTATGCCCTATCTATGGAACTGAATGGATAAAATTTACCGGAAAGTATGGAAAGCAATCCTATAATTGAACATATACTGACGATTATTGAACAGGTGTATTCTTGTGCGCAGCCCTCTTGACCGCATAATATCAACCGATTATTCTAAACCGTACTTACGCAGCTTGTTGTAGAGGGTCTTATAGTCGATACCCAGCGCCCGGGATGCCTTGGCCTTATCCCAGCGGGTGTGCCGGAGGGTCAGCATGATCAGCCTTTGCTCCATCTTCTCCCGGAACCGGGCAACGATCTCCTTGAACTTCCCGCATTGATCATGGGTGGATACCTCCTCCAGCCAGTCAGGCAACCGGGCATGATCGACGTCATCCTCGTTGATGGAGAACTCGCGCATCTTTGCCAAAAGGGTCTTATAGTCCACGCCGAGTGCCCGGGCGGTCTTTGATTTGTTCCCCCGGTACTCCCGAAGGGCTTGCACAATCAGGGCGCGCTCCAGTTCACTCCCTATCCTTTTGTTAAGATCCTTCAGGGTGGTCCCGGGATTGAGAAATGCCTCCACCCCTGCGCACACCGGATCATCCGTATCCGTTTTGGGGGTGATGGCGTATTCCTCCATCTTCTTACCCAGCGTCCTCTGGCTTATATCCAGCCAGTCGCTGGCCTGCCGTATCTGATAATCCGATTCAATGAGCACCCGCTCGATATAGTACCTGTTTGCCTGAGACAGCACCTCCTGTTCCATCCTCTTGAGCGTGGACCGGGAGGGTATGAACAGAGAGAGCCGCACCCCCTTCCCCGTAAGATGCCTGTTCAACAACTGAGGGGGAAGGTGCTCCGGAAGGATCTTCTCCTCGGCCATTACCGAGGCCCCATTGATGACGTTTTTGAGCTGCCTGACATTTCCCGGCCATGTATAGTGCGCCAGGATATCCATGGCCTCGGAAGAGATCTCCTGGACCGGCACCCCCCGCTCCTGTGCCGCCTCCTGTGAAAAATGCTGCGCCAGTAATTTGACGTCGTTGAGCCGTTCCCGCAATGGGGGGAGATGGATGTGGAACTGATTGATGCGAAAGAAGAGGTCCTCCCGAAAATGCCCCTTGTCCCGTGCCGCCTCCAGGTCGGTATTGGTCGCGGAGATGAGCCGCAAATTCAGATCGATGTAATCCTTCCCTCCCAGCGGGATGATCCTTCGTTCCTGCATTACCCTGAGGAGCTTGCTCTGGAAGTCCGATCTCAGGTTTCCCAGCTCATCGAGGAACAGGGTGCCGCCCTGGGCCATCTCAAACAACCCTTTCTGCTTGTGATCGGCCCCGGTAAAGGCCCCCCGCTCGAAGCCGAAGACCTGGCTCTCGAACAGGGTCTCGGGGATGGTGGCGCAATCCATCGGGGTAAAGGGGCCATCCTTCCTCAGGCTGTTGTAATGTATTGCCTGGGCGACCAGTTCCTTTCCCGTGCCGTTCTCGCCGGTAATGAGCACCGAGAGATCGCTCGGCGCAACCTTGCGCAGCTTGTCAAACAGGTGGAACATCTGCGGGTCTGCGGTGACGATCGAACTGAAATTGAATCGCTCCTGGAGTCGTTTCCTGAGCATGACCACCTCTTCCTTGAGCCTTTTGTCCTCTAAGGCCCTCATAATCGAAAACTTTATCTCCTCGAGGTGGTAGGGCTTGGTAAAATAGTCGTATGCCCCGGTCTTAATGGCCTGCACCGCGTCCTTGATGCTCTCGTGGCCGGTGAGGATGAATACTATGATCTCCGGATACGACTCCCGGATGCGCTTCAGTGCCTCCAATCCGTTCATCCCCGGCATCTTCACATCCAGGAATACGATGTGGGGGCCGTAATCGGGAATCGTTCTCAAGGCCTCCATCCCCCTCTCCGCGACCCTCACTATATGCCCCTCCTTCTCCATGAAGTTGATGAGGGGCCACAGTATCTCCGGCTGGTCGTCGACCAGGAGGACACGCGCGGCATCATAATGGTGAGATGGATATGAAGGATCACGAGATGCGGGGGCATCAGACTCTCGGTTATGCATCCCCATGCTTACGGGATTCATTGCTCACTCCCTTTCCTTTGGTTGCATGCGATAGGGTAACTGCATGTATACGCGGGTCCCCTTGCCTTCCTCACTCTCTATCCAAATTCTTCCAAAGTGATCCTCGATGATCCGTTTGGACACGGTCAATCCCAGCCCGATTCCTTTGCTCTTTTTTGAAAAGAAGGGCTCGAAGACCCGCTCGATCTCATCCGGTTTGATGCCGGATCCGGTATCCTGAAACAAAATCACCACCCTCTGCTGAATCGGCTCATTCCGTGTGCATATGGTAAGGATTCCACCATGCGACATGGCCTGTATCGCATTCACCGTCAGATTGATGCATACCTGGCCGATGTACTCTTCGTCACACACGATCGGCGGCAGATTCGCGTCGAGTGCAAGCCGCACCTCGATATGCCTCCTGCGGCACCTTCCACCGAGCAGGGACGCCATTCTGCGCACGCATGCATTGATATCGGTCGTTGCAAAGGACAGGGAGCGCGGACGGGCAAAATTCATCAATTCATTGATGATCGAGTCGATCAATTCACAGCCTTCGGACATCACCCCCAGATGCTCCTGCAGCGGGTTATTCTCCCCCTCCATAATGGAATGCAGGTACTGAAGGGAGCCGGAGATGGCGGAGAGGGGGTTTCGAACCTCATGGGCCACACCTGAGGCGAGTTGGAGCATGGCCTCCATTCGTTCCCTGCGCGTGCGATCCTGTGCCATCGACCTGGTTCTGGTCACCTCCTCGATGATGAGAAGGGCATCCGGTTCCCCCGCCGCCTGGCCATAGAAGGGGATGAGCCTGATCTCCAATGTCCTTCCCTGGTGCAGGGCTCCCCCCATGGCCGCATCTATGGGGAGGGCGGTTTCACCCCGCATGCCTCGCTCGATGATCGGTTGCACGCAGGAAAGGAGATCGGGGGGCAGACAGTCGGCGAGGGGGTGATTGACGACCTCTTCGTATGCACGGCCGAAGAGATCCAGGAACGACCGGTTGGCGAAGAGGGTATTCCCATCCCTGCCGATGAGGGCGATCCCGGCAGGGATACCGTCGAGCACTCCCTGCTGGTACCGGGACATGGATTGCAAAGACTCGGCTGGAGGATGTTCAAGGTTTCCCCCGGGCGCCGGGAGGCCTCTGAATCTGGCGCGCAGCCTGTCGGGGTCGGCAAGATCCAGGGCGATTCCCAGCACCCCGGTAAAACCACGGTATGCATCGTGCATCGGGGAGGTGCTGATGATCATGGGCCGCTCCTTGCCGGCGGAATCCCTCAGGGAGATCTCCCACTCCTGCGGTCTTTCCATAGCCATGGACCGATTCAGGGTCACCGCATCCGCCTTTTCAAAGAGCAACGAAAAGAAGGAACTGCCGATCAGGGTATCCCGGGGGTAGCCCAATGACTCGATCTTGGGATTCACGTAGGTGAACCTGCCGTCGCCGTCGAGGGTAAAAATGATGTCGTTCGCCTTTTCCAGGATGTTGTTCAGGTAGTAATCCGCCTCTGCGGCCTTTGCAACGAGGGCGCCTTCGCGTTCCTTCAGTTGCTCGCAGGTCTGTTTGAGCTGTTTCAGCAGTCGGCGATTTTCCAGTTCCAGCCGCTGCCGTTCGAGACAGTTTTTCACCACATTGTGGAGGGTGGAGAGTTTGATCGGCTTTGTCAGATAGTCATAGGCGCCCGCCTTGAAGGTCTTGCGCACGGAATCAAGGCTCTCATACCCGGTGATGATAATCACTGCGGTATCCGGGCTCAACGCAGCGATTTTCTGCTGAAGCTCGGTGCCGTCCGCCTCTTCCAGGTGGAGATCAAGGATGACCAGGTGAAGGAACTGATTTTTGACGATTTCAAGGGCCTGGGATGGGTCCGCACTGGTAAAGACCAGGAATCCGATGGATCTGAGAAATTCCTTGATCGATTCCCTGATCCCCTCCTCGTCGTCCACCACCAGTATCCGCGAGGGTGTCGCTTCCCAGGGATCAGGGAGATCCTGGCTTATCTTGGGGATGTGGTCGATTCTGGGTCGCTTCCGGGCCTGACTCACCCTTCCTCCCGTATACATGAATGAAGGCCGCTCCATTGTCCATACCACTGATTACGCCGTATCTTAGTCGAACTTCCATGATCCGTCAAGCATTCGGCTCATATTATGGAACAATCGCCTTTCTCCATTCTGCATGTGGAAAATATTCCATGATTTCTTATCGGCCTTTATCCGGCGTTTCCCGGAGGGCGTCCTCTCCCTTCATCCATGCGGTATTCAGAAGATATACCGGATACCCCACAGGGCCGATCCTCCTTCTGACCGTGCCGCGACCGTGGAAACATCCCCCAAAGGTGACAAACCATCGAAGATTAGGCCCTCTTCTACCGATAAAAAGGTAACGGCATAGCTGTTGAATCGACAACAAGGGTGGGGCAAGGCACCCCTTCCGGTCAGGACGGATCACCAGCGTTGGGGTGTAAAACGCATAACCATCTATAAAAAGAGGTTTTGAACATGTTCAACATACTGGCTGTCGATGATGATTGCATGATCTGCGATGTCATATCCGATTTTCTCAAGGGAAAGGGGTATGGTGTTCGAACAGCCCGATCGGGCGAAGAGGCCCTGAATTTGATCTCCATGGAAAAACCCGATCTGGTGCTCCTGGACATGATTATGCCCGGTATGGGAGGAGAGGCGACCCTGAAACAGATCAAGGACCTGTACATCGACCTTCCCGTGATAATGGTGACGGTTATGACCGATGAAAAAAAGGCCCTCAACCTCCTGGCGGAAGGGGCATCTGATTACATTACAAAGCCGATCGATTTCAAGTACCTGGAAAAGAATCTCTCGGTGTGGGAATCCCTCAAGGCATAGGATTCACCCCCGGTGGTGTTGCGTGAGTAAAACCAGCCTCATCCCTGCCAACCGATTCCACACCCCTTCCGGACTCTTGCCATTTACTGCTTCTTTGGATTCCCCCTCCAGGGGGGTGAAAGGCGGCCCGCCTTTGGCCGATAAACATAATAGGAACACAACGGTATTCCATGGGGTAAAACGGCAGGTTACGAGGGGGAAACTCAGGAAAAGAGGGGGAGTCGATGTTTACCGTGTTGACCGTTGACGATGATTGCATGATCTGCGACACCATATCCCTTTACCTCACCCAGAAGGGATACAGCGTCACGTCCGCCGCCTCGGGGGAGGAGGCGTTGGAGGCCATCGACCGGGAAAGACCCAACCTTGTTCTCCTGGATGTGGTGATGCCCGGCATGGGCGGCGAGGAGACGCTCAGGGCGATAAAGAGCCGCTACACGGACCTCACCGTCATCATGATCACCGTCATATCCGACACCATGATGGCGTTGAAACTGCTCCAGGAAGGCGCCTCAGCCTTGATCAGCAAGCCGATCAATCTGGATTTGCTGGAAAGAAACATCTCTGTTTGGAAGATGATCAAGGATTGCCTGTAAGGTATGGTGTACGCAGGTGTTGGCCGCTCTATTTACTTTGTCTTCCTCAAAAAAAATGTCAGGCCGATGCACATTCTCTAAGACCCGCCTTCCAAAAGAATTCAGAAACGGCGATCCGCGGGCACACCCGCGAATCGCCGTTGAGAGCAAAACAAAGCGATGTTCAATGAGTCATGCGCCCTCAAATCCCCCATATCTGCAAGGCGTTCAGAAGCGTTCCGATAGGACTCACTGCGTACGGATACGTGAGATATTCCCTATTGGCCACCGGCACCCACTGATTGCCCCATGAAAAGGGGGTCGGCGGCAGGAATGCCCAGTTGCCGGTCAAGGTAATGGGTATGGGCCTGTTTAAGATCGGATCAAACAGTTGATTCGGGGGCCAGCATCCGAATCCAAAGAGTTGATCCCAGTAAGCAAGCCCTTGGGTGCTGTTGAACAGGAGCCATGGATAGCCCATGGACGGATCCCATGTGAGTGCGGGCTGGACAGGCAGAACCGTGCTCGGGGTAAGGCTCGTCACAAGGGGTGAGCCGATTCCGGTTTTAAAACTGGTGCTGTTGAGAACCGGAGACCAGAGAGGCCACAGCGTGTTGTATGGAGGAATCGCCGCCCAGTATTGCGCGTTGATTGATGGCGAAACAATGAAGACGGACACTATAAGGATAACAGGGACGATAATCGCCCATTTAGGTATTCCTTTTGTTCCAAACATACATGGATCCCTTCGATGATAAAAATTGTGTGGATTCGTAATCGTGCTCCATGCCTGAAAGATCGTCATCGTTTCCCTTCTGAGCATCACCTCCTTTCCATAGGACAGATTATGACAGATGGTATGGAATAGGTTCCCACCTCCTTTCATTCCCGGATTGCCGTCTCACGAGAGCGTGAGGAATAGGATAAATCCGGTGGACAAGGGTACGGTTATGACCGGTCCTGCGGAAAAGGCATCTCCTGACACTGCAACCCATAGCTGCATATCACGCATTGCCCCTCCCATTATCCCGCCGGGTGCGTAGGAGAAGCAAGGCGGAATGGGGGTCCTTCAACACTCGGGGGAATAGGGGATAAGATATTCCGGATGACCGATTCTGCCTGCACTTTTCTCCTGAAAAGGCCGTTCGCAAAAAGAAACGCAAAGATCGAAATACGGGGCAATCCTGTTTTTATAGCCTGTTTATATAAAGACGAACATCCGGGAGCACTTCTTATTGGAGGATGCAGGGCGTCTCTCCACCTCCCCAGGCTACCCCTCCATTCCCGTGCCCTCGGCCATCGAGGTGACCGGCGGGGAGTCGTGCCGGCCTTTACCATGCTTAAATAATGACGAAAAAATGCCTTCAATTCGGATACGGCAGCGGATTTCACAAATCCTACCTCTTTTGGTCTTATATATATGACTATTATAGTCATTTAAATTTTATTTTAGATACGAGGGTTAGTCAAATCCCAGCCTTCGCAGTCCTTGCGCAGGTTTACTATAAATGATCATGGATGTTCTCATCTTAAAAATCTTCCTTGTATAATTCCCGGTTCGAGCAATCGCAGCCGGACTTCAACAAACTCTCCTTCTGCACACCGCTGGTAAAGATCCGCAAGGGTTTCATGACTTCACCAGCTTGAAGTTAACCTGATACCGATAAAAGGCGATATTGGGCAGGATGTCATCTTGCACTGATGCCAATCGACCGCCTGCAATTCACGGCCAGTTAAATGAAACGCTCATGAACCGGATGAAACTGCGAATGTAGAATGTAGAAGTGCAACGCAGATGAGCCTTCGGCTCACAAAGAAGCATGAAAATGCCCCAAAGGGGATTTTCAGATGAAATCAGGCGCATTGACTTGTTCGGCTTTTTTACTATCTAAATAAAGAGTATCAGGACATAAATCTTGTCCATTTTCCCATTGCATACTCACCCAAAAAGGTCTTACTGTTTTGAATAAACTTGCATCTCTCAACTCCTTGAATATTCCTTTATTGAGATAGGGCTTCATGTTAAAAATTTTAACTTCATTATTATCAATAGATAATATGGCTTCTTGATCCTGGAATTTAACATGGATATCTGGTGCCTTATTCTTCCTATTATCAAAAAAATACATTGTATGCTGCAACAAGTTTATATCGCACAAACTGACAAAATGTTTTAATGCCGGAATCGCCCCAGAGCCGGTCAGAGATGTCCTTATGCACTATATATATTGTGTCGTCGAAATCCCAGAACATAATAGTTTTCCCCTTGGGTTTGAACTTGAGCAGGTCATCTATATTGCGCAGGTTGGCTACATGCAGCATGAGGTAGTCTGCCTGGGTAGCGCTGATATCCTCGTACAGCTTTTTCGTCAGGCCGTCGAAATGCAGATATGTTGATGATGTAAGCCAGAACACTTGACCGGTTGCTATGTTAGGATAATTTCGATTTACGTACTTGATTACATCGCTGGAAATGGAGCTTATCAATACGTCGTTATCGCGTTTGCGGGTCTGGATATCAGCTATGATATCATCGACCAAGCGCTCGTCTTCTTGATTGTCTCCCTGCGACTTTATTTCAATGTTAAGTTTCTTGCTAAGAATGCCAATGACTTCATCATAGGCAGCGATTTCTCCACAGGTCATTTTAGATAATTCTGCAAATGTCGTATTGCCTATAGCTCTCATGTTGCCATACAATCTGAGCATCCTTTTGTCATGATAGACGACTATCCTTCTGTCTTTCGAATATTGAACGTCGAACTCTATAAAGGCATATTTGCTGTTTTTGTCTGCGGCCTTAAGAGCCGCCATTGTATTTTCCCTATGTTCTTCAGATGCGCCACGATGCGCGCCTGCCGTGCATCTGCATCCGTAATGGACTCGATTTTTTATACCCTCCTGTTCGAGAATTTCGTCGAGCCTTGCGACGTAGGGCGGCATGGCGCAACCGGTTACCATTGCTGCAAGCAAGATTAATGTGGAGACAAGGGAAAAACCGTATTTTTTGGGGGACAGATTCTGGCCGAATGCTGATCCGGCTGCGCTGCTTGCGCGGATGTAAAGGATTTCAACCTGCAGAAAAATCCTACGGGATACGAAGCCGCGCATGATAGAAACCAATCTACGCAATATTGAAACAGCTTTCTCGGTCATCATTTCTAAATATCGAACCCTGCGCATGACCTGCCTTGTGTGGACGCAATCTCACCCTGTACAATCCCTTTGTGTGGGCTTCCGGCACGTTAAAACCGTTGCCAACCGCTTCTTTGTTTCTGACGTGGCTGTATCGCTTTGGGGGGGGTACGTCCCCCCTGCGGCCTGCAGTATTCCCTGTGTACGCTTCAGGCATGTCATTTCTCTCGGAATGAAATACTGTTCCATACCTGCAACACTCGGTACTGGTAGCTGGTTAGGCCTTGCCAGGGAGGGACTTGCACCCTGCAAGAAGCGCCAGGCTGCTTTTGGCGCACCAACGTCGCCGCTCACAGGCCGCGAAGTACGAGCGGCCCTTGTGCAGCCGAATTGTTAGGCAGTGTTCTCTTTGCCCTCTTTAGCTTCAACCTCAATAAAGACTTGCTCATCCTCGCCCAACTTATTCGTAGGGGCAATAAAAGCAATATCGCTTTTTGCACAGAAACGTATTTGCGGCCTCAGGAGCACCCTTATACGGCTTTTATCAGATTTTATTGAGCCATAGAAAACTAAAAACAGGGTGCCACGTAACAGTGGCCCATACTCTGTTAGGACCCGTTTGTTTATCCTCCATTCGACAACCGGACAGTTCCGCCTTTCATCGAAAAATTGATATAGAAACCAGTTTTTTTGGTTCTCAGTGTAAGATTCCAGAACATTTGATCCAAACATTAAACCACTTGCAACATAGTCAAGAAGTGGAAGACTAGATGCACCGATTTTCACCATGTCCGCAGCAGTTTTCGGTGTCTTTTGCAAAGCAAGCTCCCAGATACTTTTGGTATTCCTGGATGGATGCAGTGTACTAAGCATTGCAGAGATCGGAACCGCCTCAGGAGCATTTCTGACAGGCTCCAAAATAATATGGACGGCAAGTGCGCTTTCGTCAACGAGCTCTTTCATCCAGTCCCAATAGAAGCCCTCAGTAACTGTTATCCCGAATGCCCAATCATAACGATATATCAATTGCTTCGTTGTGGTATCCTGAGAGCCTGTCGTTCTTGATATTATTGGATTGTCTTCACCTTGGAGACTTAAATACCAACGCTGAATGAACTCCTTCTTTTTTTCCAAAGGAGGGTACTTACCGTCCGAAAGAATCTGCACAATAGGAGAGATAGTCTTGTAATCCCTAGCAAGAAAGTCAAAAACCATCCTTTTAATCTGTGTACTCATATCTTCCTCTGTATTTTTCACCCGCATCGGCAGGCATCGCCTGCCTTACGGGCCATTAAGAAGGATTGCACCTTTCACCGATAGTTAAGCAGGTCTGGTGCAGTGCACGTTGAAATCCATTATAGCATTTAGCTTGAGAACTTTTCACCAATGTGCTTCGATACCTTGTATAGGTCTATGCAATGCAACCTTTGCAATCTGTCTGGAAGTTGGTCAGGGCACCACCTCCCTTTACAGAGGCATCCTTTGCCTCGCGGCTGCGCTTCTCCACCAGGGAGGGCCAGAGGATGCTCGTGTAGGGATGCCTGGCTGCTTTGCGATGCGCTCAGCAAGACCCATCTCCACGATCCTCCTAAGGTACATGACCGCCACCTTGTGGCTCATCAGTTCAACAAACCGAAGATCGTGGGATATGAAGAGGTAGGAGAGCCTATGTGTCTCTGGAGGTCCTTAAGAAGGTTCACCACCTGGGCCTAAACGGAGGCATCGAGGGCGCTGGTGATCTCGTCCGCGACGATGAACCTGGCACCCACCGCGAGTGCCCTGGCGTCCGTGAGTGTGCCGGTGCAATTTTTTTTTATTGTGACATAGACTATTGTCTGATCTTTTTCTGCTTGTTTTTTTGCACGATTGATACTCCAATCATTGAATTCTTTATCTCCTTCCAGAAGCAGGGCGATATGGGCATTGTTGGGAATTTTTTCACAAAATTCCGGATGTTCTCTCATATATCCATCAAATTCAATTCCAAGAACGCTGCTTCTTCTTTCATAAATGTTCATGGATGTTCTCCTCTTAAAAACTTTTCTTTGTACAATTCCCAGTTCGAGCAATCGCAGCCTGACTTCAACTGGTAGGGTGACTGGTGGGGTGACTGGTGGAGTGACTGGTGGGGTAATTGGGAACCTTGGAGCCCCCCCGTTGGCTCTGACTCTGGCTCTGGCTCCGACTCTGGCTGCGACTCTGGCTGACATCCGACTTCCCCTGTGACTTGCCCTGCGACTTGCCTGTGTTGCACTGTGTGGGCCGACCTGTGACTTCGCCTCGATGGCAACCAGAAGAGTGCCATCACGGACAATAAGAAGATCCCATTCTTTTGTTACATCCATCCATCTGTGCCCCGCCCGTTACGGCACTGCGCAGCCCCTGGTCTGCTTTCCCGGTCTGCTTCTGCTTGTCCTTCTGCCCCTGCCGCGTCTTCCAGTAATGGGCTACAGCCTGACCAGATCGTTCAGCCAGACTTCGAATGATATCGTCAAGGTTCATAGGCATAGTGTATCAGATTTCTCTTCTGTTTATTATTACTGGCCAACGACCAGGCATCACCAGCTTTGCGCCCTTAAAACCGAGCACGCAATTTCACGGCGGCGGGTAGCAACGTCTGCTGCATGTAAAGTTGGCCTTTCATTAATTTATTGAATTTTATCTCGTTTTTCAATATTGTGCCGAGCACATAATAATTGGATGTTTTCAGCAACGAGAGAAGATCCGCCTTTAGAATATGGAATAATATGATCAAAATGTAGATTATCATTACTACCACAGATAACACAACGACCTTTATCTCTTTTCCAAACTTGAAGTTTTACAGAGGCAGGAATTACTCGGCTATGCTCTAAATCATGAGTTTCGTATGAATATGGCATTTGGTCTTCAACTAGTTCCAGTTTAAATTTAAATACATTACGAGCATTACTGATTTCAAGACAAGAGTCGATTAATTTAAATAAACCATTATATACCCAAATACCAGCATGTATCTTTTCATATACTTTGACAATCTCTGGATCAGCTATGCCATTTTTATACTTTTGTGCAGCATCAAAAAACAAGCCATTTTGAGTAAAAGAACCTCCCGGATTTCGCATAGATTGGTCAATCAATTAAGGGGCATTAATGCCCTTTGTTTTTGGTATATCATGTCCTTCATAAATTAATACATTGCCATTATTTTCAATTCTGTCAGCATATGGTGCATTAGTTCTCAAGCTCATCAAGATTACACTGTAATTGCCACCAAGACGAAAATTCATTTCTCGTTGAAGATTTACACTTTCTTCGCGGCACATATCTAAATATGATATGACATCTCCTGTTTTCATCTAGTTCGGTTAAGTTAATTTAGGTTCAGTGGTAGTCACCTGCGCCGAACGAGCGCCAGCGAGTGAGTCGTCAGGTGTAGCGCCTTTGTTAGGTCAGTTAATGTTTCCTTACCTTTGATTAATTCCCTTCTCTATTTCTTAATTTTGGTTTCCAAATTGAATTTTTGAAGCAACCAGTCCAGTACGGCTTCCTGATCCTGAATAGTCGCTCGACGGATTTGAGCAAGCAGGTGAATTCGATCCGGTTTTGGTAGTGATGTATTCTGCAATCCCTCATTGCAGTTCGTGCAAACCGCTCGCAAATTATACGGCGTATCTTCGCCGCCTTTCGACTTGTCTATTATATGGCCTATCGTCAACCGTACAGTTCGATTTCCTCCGAACGGGTCGGGGTCGCCAGCCGCGACTCCACACATTTGGCAGGTGTATCCATTTCTTTCAAGTACCCAAGCACGAGTCTCCTTGGAAATGCCGCGTGTGAAGGCGGGCACTCGCTCAATTGTCTCCATAACATATTGATTTGGTTTTAAGCTCGCACGGTCCTTGTGGGAAAGGATTTGATAGCCGTCCTCATTGCGAAGCTCGCGAACCCTTCGTGCCCACTCTACGGCCCCTCCGCTAGCCTTTTGAATATCCTTTGACTCAAGCACTTTGCCAATGTTCTGGAGAAAAAACTCAAGAATTAACTGCTTTGATCCGGGCTTTCTTGACATGGCGTGTACTCTCCTTGCCCATCAGGGTGTACAGATTCCAGGTTTAAAAATAATTGCAGTTGTCTCGTACGTTCCTTGCACATCTGGGCATATACCGGATTCAACTCAATCAGAATTGCCATGCGACCTAGCTCGTTTGCCACCAGTCCAGTCGTTCCAGAACCGCCGAATGGGTCTAGAATCACATCGCCCTCACGCGATCCAAGCAGAATACATCGTCGCGCCAACTCACGCGGGAATGAGGCTGGGTGTCCATTGCCGCTTGGATCGGGACCGAGTATCCAGTAGTTACGGAGATTCGCGCCGCTCGCCTCCCTAACACCATTTGCGTTATAAAAGTAATTTGGGGATTTAGCAAACAGAAAAACTTCTTCCGTTGCTCTCGTGGGCCTATTCTTCACACTTTCAGGCATCGCTGTTTTTTTTATCCATGTTATTTTGGATCTCAACACCCACCCATCCTCCTGCAAAGCAAAGGCGATGCGCCAGGGTAGCCCTATTAAATCCCTATCCTTGAGTCCCCAGCAATTAGGAACTTTGCAGTTGCGTTTTTGGATTAGTTTTTTTGTGTTCCCGACCATGGCATTCGGGCCGCAATTACCCGTTCCGCCGTTTCTTGCATAGCCGTCGCCAACATTAAGCCACACCGTCCCATCCTTACGCAGAACACGACGAACCTCACGAAATATTGCTATGAGGTTTTCGACGTAAAGTTCTGGCGATGGCTCGGCTCCGATCTGTGCAGGATGATCGTAGTCACGTAGTCCCCAATATGGCGGAGACGTTACACAGCATTGTATGGATTCAGCCGCCAGCGTTGGTAAAATCGTGAGGCTATCACCGATCAAAACCTGCAAATAATTCATGTGAGCCATTATTTTTTTGCACCCTTTATATCACGGTCACCGATAGTTTTCAGCAAAACTTCTACCGAAAAAAGCTCACCGGGTTGTCGGCGCAATTGAAAAGAGCCATGCAACCACGGACCGGCCCGACAAGTCCGGTGGTAGTTAGCCCGCCTTTTACATCGTAATCCTGATGAAATTATCAAGGGTATCCTCAGAATAGTCAAGGGGCACAACTACAAAATCTCGCCCTGCCTTTTGGGGTAAGGGATTTACTGACACGTTTGAGACAAAATATCCAAGCAACTTATCCTCTCTCGATTTCGGATTCTCACAGGCCGCGTGATAAATAAATACTCCCTGAAGGTTTGAAAAAGTCTTGATTCAATGGGCTTGCGATTATAATTACTCATGTGCGACGAATACCCTTTTTCACGCCTGATATAGAAAATACTAACAGAGGCATGGTGTGTCAACAGCAAAAAAAGGATAGCAAGAAAAGGACGTTACCAGATGAAGCCAGGTACGTCAGATATGAGGTATATAGCCGGAGGGAGTGAATGAAAGAGGATGGACGGCGCACGATGTGTGCAAACAATGACGGCGTACGATACGGGTGCATGATATGGGCATATGATTTGGGCGCGCGAGCCGTAGTGTGCGAGCAGTGGTCTGCGAGCGCTATGGCAGCGGGCTCACAGCGGGAAGTGGCATGCCACCTTGTGGACGTCGCCGATGTCGTGAAGCTGGGGCTCGGAGCAGGGATCGGTGCAGATCGAGGGCCGTCCCTGGGCCTCGTACACGGGGCAGCGTGGTGCGAAGCGGCAGCCGGTGTGGGGCCGGGCGAAGTCGAACACCCCCCACCCTCCCCTGGCTGCGGCATCCGTTGCCTCGCGGCTGCGCTTCTCCACAAGGGATGACCAGAGGATGCTGGTGTAGGGGTGCCGGGGCTGGTTGGCGATGCTCTCGGCAAGACCCGTCTCCACGATCCTGCCCAGGTACATGACCGCCACCTTGTGGCTCATCAGTTCCACCACCCGCAGGTCGTGGGAGATAAAGAGGTAGGAGAGCCCCAGGTGCCTCTGGAGGTCCTCGAGGAGGTTCACCACCTGGGCCTGGATGGAGACGTCAAGGGCGCTGGTGGGCTCGTCCGCAACGATGAACCGGGCGCCCACGGCGAGTGCCCTGGCGATGCCCACCCTGCGCTTTTCCCCGCCGGAGAGCTCGTGCGGGAGGCTGGTGAGGGCGCTCTTTTTGAGGTGCACCTGCTCCAGGAGCTCGTGCATCCTCCGGTCCACCTCCGCGTCGGACACGTCGTGGTGCACGGTGATCGCCTCCTTGAGGATGGCCCTGATGCGCATGGCGGGATTGAGGGCCGCGTCGAGGTCCTGGAAGATCATCTGCATCCTTTTCCGGAAGGGACGGAATTGACGCTGGGAGAGGCCGGTGACATCCACCTCGTCGAAGAAGATCCTCCCGCCGGTGGGAGGGGTGAGCCTCAGGATGATCCTCCCGATGGTGGTCTTTCCGCACCCGGACTCGCCCACCAGCCCCATGGTCTCGTGCTCCTTGATGTAAAAGCTCACGTCGTCCACCGCGGGGATCACCCCGGCGCCTCCCTTGAGCCCGGAGAAAAGACCGCGGTGCTGGGCGAAATATTTCTTCAGGTGCTCCACCTCCACGATGGTCCTGGGCACATGCACCCTCCGCTCCTGCAGGGGGACCTGTGCGTCTGCGCTTTCCGGTATCACGACCTGTGTTTCTTCCATGCGTCTATTCCTCGTAGAGCCAGCAGCGCATCCGGTGACCGGGGGTCGCCTCCTCGAGGCCGGGCTCATGGTGCGCACACCGGTCCCTTACCCTGTCGGTCACCCGGTTGCACCGGGCATAGAAACGGCACCCCTCGGGCACGCTGATGGTATCCAGCACGTCCCCCTCAATCGCCTGGAGGTACCCCTTCTCCCTGATATGTTCCTTGTTGGGTATGGAGGCGAGGAGCGCCCCGGTGTAGGGGTGCTTGCATGCACATGCCGGGGAGAGAACATCAGCGGCAGGGCCGTATTCCATGACCGTGCCCCCGTACATCACGGCCACGTTGTCCGCAAGCCTGCCGATCACGTTGATGTCGTGGCTGATGAGCATGGTGGTGGTCCCCACGGTCTCCTTGAGCTCGGCAAGGAGGTCCACAATCCTTGACTGGATGGTGGCATCAAGCCCCGTGGTGGGCTCATCCGCGATGAGAAGCGACGGCTCGGAGGCGAGGGCCATGGCGATCATCGCCCGCTGGCACATGCCCCCTGAGAGGCCGTAGGGGTAGTTGTCGTAGCGAAGCCGGGGCGAGTCCATCTTCACCCTCTCCAGCCAGTGCAAGGCCCGCGCGCGCGCCTCGTTCGGATCACTTATTCCGGTGTTCAATAGCACCGACTCGCTGATCTGGCTGCCGATGGTCTCGAAGGGATTGAGGGAGGACTTGGGGTTCTGGAAGATCATGGCGATCCGGCGTCCCCGCACCCCGCGCATCATCCGCTCCCTGTTTTTTCGCCACCCGGCCGCATCCTTGGAAACCTTCATGATCTTCCCGTTTTTCTTGGTCACCCGGACAAAGCGTTCCAGCCCCTGCAAAAGGTCCATACGCTCCCCATTCGGGGTGAAGGTGATGCTGCCGCTGATCACGCCCGGCTCGGTGTCGATCAACCCCATGACCGAGAGGGAGGTGACGCTCTTTCCGCTGCCGCTCTCCCCCACGATGCCGAGCGTCTCCCCCCGGTTGATCCGCAGGGATACCCCATCCACCGAGCGGACAAAGGCCTGCCGGGTCCGTGAATGGAAGTAGGTGCGAAGGTCCTCTATGGCCAGCACAGGCGTGGTGCTCATCGTCCCCGCTTCACCTCCAGTATGTTGTTGAGCCCATCGCCGAGCAGGTGAAACCCCAGGATGGTGAAGAGGATGGCGAGGGCCGGTGCGGTGGAGGGCCAGAACTTTCCCTTCATGAAATAGTTTGCCCCCGACTGCACCATGTTCCCCCACGAGGGGATCGGCTCCTGCACCCCGAACCCCAGGTAGCTGAGGCTGGTCTCGATGAGGATCACCTCCGCCATGCCGAGGGTGGCCTGGATGATCAGCAGCGACCGGCAGTTGTGCCACAGGATGTGCTTGAGGATGATGATCCGGTTGGAGAGACCCAGGGCGGAGGCCGCCTCGATGAAGTTCTTCTGTTTGAGGAACCGGATCTTCTCCTTGATCAGCGAGGTGACCACCGGGATGTTCATGATCCCCACCACCAGCATGATGTAGTAGATGTTCGGCTTGAATGCGGCAACCACCAGCAGGATGAGGACCAGCCGGGGGAAGGAGTCAAGCAGGTTGGAGCCGTAAGTGATTCCCGTGTCAAACGGCCCTCCCCAGTATCCGGCGAGCACCCCCAGGAGGGTTCCCGCCAGCAGGGCTATGGCAATGGCTGCCAGGCCGGGCAGGAAATAGGCCTGGATCCCCAGGATGAGCCGGGCCAGGATATCCCTTCCCATGAAGTCCGTGCCCAGCAGGTGGCCGGCGGTCCCCGGGGGGGCCAGCAGGAGGCTGAAATCCATCTCCTGGGCGCCATGGGGAAGGAGGTTGCATGCACCCAGGACATAGGAGACCAGCACGAAGCACAGGATCACCAGGCCGTATCCCATGCAGACGAGGTCCTTCCGCTCCGCCTTTCTCCACCATGAGAGGTGCGGATGCTCCCCCCTTTCCAATGGCGCCTGGCGGTATCGTTTCATGATCCCCATCCCGTTACTCCTTCGATGCCCGCGGGTTGACCGTGACGTACACCATTCTCTGGAGCATGCTGCCCATGCGCACGATGAGCGCGGCCAGGATGGTGATCCCCATGATCAGGGGGTAGTCCCTGTCCTGGGCCGCCTGCCATGCCATCCTTCCCATGCCCGGCCAGTTGAACACCTGTTCCACCACCACGGCCCCACCCAGGATGAAGGGGATCTTGGAGGCAATGATCCCGGTGATGGGAATGAGAAAACCCTCCTTGAACGCATGCCGCCATACGGATGCCCCCTTGGCCAGTGCCGTGCGGATATAGTCCTCGGTGAACACCCTCGCCATCTCCTCCCGCAGGGACCTGACGATCTCGCTCATGGTGCCGTTGCCAATGCCGAGGACGGCGACGGGAAGGAGAATATAGAGCCAGCTCAACCGCTGGGTACTGGAAAAACCGAAGGCAATGGGAAAGAGCCCGAAGGTGTGCATGAAGAAGTAGATGACGATGTATCCCAGCCAGAAGACCGGCAGGGCCGAGAACACGTAGGCGACCATGGTGAATACCCAGTTGTGAAGGTTCATGCCCTGGCGTGCGGAAAAAAGGGCGATGGGCACGGCGATGAGCAGGGTGACCAGCATGGAGCCCACGGTGAGCAGAAGGGTGTTGATCCCCACCCGTATGACCTCCCGCAGCACCGGGAGGCCGGTGCGGATGGAGGTGCCGAAGTTCCCCCGCAGCATCCTTCCCAGCCAGGAGAGGTACTGGGCATACCAGGCGGTGGACACCCCCATGGCCTCCCGCACCCCGTTCACCGCCCGGGCCCCCATCTCCCCCTGGAGGAGGATGCTGAAGGGGTCCCCGGGCGAGAGGTAGATGATCACGAATACGGTGAGGCTCACCCCAAGGAGCAGGAGCAGGGTGATGCCCAGCTCCTTGAGAAACAGACATGCCACCGGTTTAACTGCGGAAGCCTTCATCGCTCATCTCGCCGTTTCCTATTTCTGTGCCATGTACCAGTCATCCGCAAAGGAGAAGAACTTGTACGGATGAATGGCCACATGCCGCAGTTTCTTGTTGTATGCCGCATAGTTGGTCAAGGTCCACAAAAAGGTATACGGATTCTCGTCGGCGATGATCGCATGGAGCTTCCGGTTGATGGTCCGGCGTTTTTCGTGATCAAGGGTCAGCTTGCTCTCGACGATGAGGCTGTCCACCTCCGGATTGGAATAGCCGCCGAAGTTGTTCTTCCATGCGCCTATCTCGGCGGAGTGGAACAGGGAGGAGATGTCCGCCGAATCGTCGAACACCCACGAGGCAAAGATCACGTCAAAGTCGTTGTTGAGGAAGACATCCTCCTTCCAGGAGAGCCACTCCTTGAATTCCACGTTGATGTGCACGCCGATCTTCTCCAGGTAATTCTTGAAGGCGAGCACCACGCGCTTGACCGCCTCGCTCTCCTTTTCGATGGGCACCTTCAGGGTGAGGGAGAGCTCCTGGCCGTCCTTTTCCATGACCCCGGTGGTCCCCCGGGTGAACCCCGCCTCCTTCAGCAGTTCGATGGCCTTGTCCGGGTCGTAGGTGATGGGCTGCACATCCAGATTGTACGCCCAGCTTCCCGGTGCATAGGGACCGGATACAATGGTCCCCTGGCCGTTGAAGAAGGAATCGAGCATCTCCTGCCTGTTCACCGCATAGGTGAAGGCCTTTCTCACCCGCTTGTCCGCAAGGAGCGGCTTGCGATGGTTGTAGCCGAAGAAGGAGTATGACAGCGCATTATACGGCTGCAGCACGAATCGCTTATCGCCCTGGATCTCGGGGATGTCCCTGGGATTGACCAGCACGATCATGTCGATGGCGTTGAACATCAGGGCCTGGCCCATGATGTTCTGGTCGGCGAAGGGCTTGGCCACGAACCGGTCGATATACGGCCTGCCCTTGAAGTAGTGCTCATTGGCAACCAGGACCAGCTCGTTGTCGGTGGTGATGTTCTGGAGCATGTACGGTCCTGTTCCGATGGGCCGGTGCACGAAGGGGTCCTCCCGGGTAAGGTACTCGGAGTTGCCCGGTCCGTGCTGGGGGATAATCTTGAAGCTGAACTTGGCGAGCGCGTTGAGTATGGGCCTCTTGAGCTCGAACTGCACCGTGTAATCGTCGATCTTTCTCGCCTCCCTGATGAATTCGTAGCGCACCTTGAGGGAGGTGATTGTCTTGGGGTGCATCATGATGTTGTAGGTAAACAGCACATCGTCTGCGGTGAAGGGCTTCGCCTCTTCTTCTCCCCGGGGATGCCAGGTGACATCCTTGCGCAGGTAGAAGGTATAGGTAAGGCCGTCCTCCCCGATGTCCCACTGCTCCGCCAGGTCGGGGACGATCTCCTGCCGCTCATCGATGGTCACCAGGCCGTTGAACAGCAACTCGGTTATCCTCAACGAGATCATGTCGTTGCCGGTGATGGGGTCCAGTATTGCAGGCCTGCCGTATTCACCATAGTTGAGCAGGCCCCCACTCTGGCCTTCCCCCCCCTTTTCCATGGCCCCTGCGCGGGGCGCCGCCATAATGCCTATGACCAACAGCACAACCAACAGCATGCACGATACGCGCTTCATGGTTTCCCCTCCCTTTGTGTGATATGAACCATTCCGGAGCAATTGCTCGGTATCCTTCCCCTTATCGCACAATGTATTGAAAAATTACATTGTGAAACTTTTTAACCCATGTCTTATCGTTAAAATATCTTGACATCCCCTGCGCTCCTCTCCTCCATTGAATACACCCCCTGCAGGGCGACCTGGATCTGGCGCACCGCCGGGAAGTGGGCGCTCATGGCGAAGTAGATCTCCAGCGCCTCGGAGAACTGCCTGGTGCGGTAGTATGCCTCGGCAAGATTCACCAGCATCAGGGGGTCATTGTATTCGATCCTGTTTTTGTTCCCCTTGTCCCGGCCCGCCTCCATGAACAGGAGCGCCTTGTCGTGGTCCTTCCTCTCCAGGTAGTACTTGCCGAGCGCGAAGTGAACGGCGGAAAGCCGCTTTCCCTCACCCTGCTCGGTCAGGGTGGTCGCCCTGGTAACCGCCTCCGGGCTCTCGATATTCAACCTGCTGCACGTCAGGAGGATATCCGCAAGGATAAAGGGGTCCGCATGCTCCCTGGTCAGGCTGTTCAGGAGGGCGAGGGCGTCGGCCTTGCCTCCGTTCCGGTAACGATTGGCAGCCTGCCGTACCTGGGCCATGCATTTATACTGCTCGGACATGGAGGCGGATGAGATGAACACATCGGTCATGGCAATGGAGCGGTCGATATCGCCGGTCAGGGCGTACGCTTCGCCCAGGTAGTAGCGCGCCGCGTCCTGCACCTTCGGGTGGGTGAGGGCCTTTTCCAGGTATTCCACACTCGCCTTTCCATAGAACTGGGAAAGGACCCTGAGCAGGGCGAGGTCGTAGAAGCGGATCACCTTGTGTGCGACAGGGGACTCCTCAAAGGAACACTGCATCATGTCCGCGCGCCTGAGCAGATCGATCCCCTTTAGGATCCGTCCCATGCTCCCGTACACCCCGATGGCATTGGCAAGGAGCCGCATGGACGGGACACCGCCCGATGCCTCCACCATGGCAAGCGCCCTTTCAACCATTGCGGCAGGGTCCTTCTGTACAAGCCCTGCTGCGCAGTATGCAGCGGCAACCTCGGAGAGCGCCACCGGATCACCCTTATCAACGGCGGCCCAGAGCTTCAGCGCATCCTGCCGTTTTCCCTGCTCATACAGGGCGGCACCGAGACCCACCCGGGCAATGGCCATGTAGGTCGCGCTTACCCCCTTGCATGCGAGGAACCGAGTGAAACAGGCAGCGGCCTTTTCCGGGGTCCCTGCCTCCAGGAGTGTCTCGCCCAAAAAGAGGTCCACGAACCTGCTCCTGCCCTCCCCCTTTTGCGCGGACAGCCTGGTGAGATAGTCGAGGTGCACGGAAACGGATGCACGAGACAGTTCCCGATACAGCTCGGCATTCTTGAGGCATGCCATCCCCGTGGTGAGATAGAGCCGCCCCTGGTCACCCGCCTTGGCCTCGGACAGAAGCGTCACCAGCATATCTGCGGCCTCTTCGTACCGGTGCCGCGCGTACAGATCCATGCCGCGCTTGAGGGGGTCCTCAGCCGAATGCAGGGGTGTACAGAGAAAGGACATCACCAGAACGCTTGCACACACCCATTTCATACAGTTTTTTTTCACCATGGCAGTCATTCCTTTAACCGTGCGATGTACACATGATCCCACTGCTCCACCTGTGCCCGGAAGGCGACGGCCCCTTCAGCCGAGCAGGTGACATCGTGGTTCATCCTGGTATCTGTTGAAAGGAGGATGGAGGTCCCCTTCTCGATATCCGTCACATAGAGAGGATTGTATGCCTTCCGGTCGTTCTTCACGTAGATGATTCGCGTGCTGTCCGGCATCCATGCGGGTCCCCGCTCGATGTCCGGGACCACGTCCCATGCCGCCACCTTCGCGACAAGCCCCTCACCCTCCGCAGGGTCCGATCCATCGGCGGCAATAACGATGATGCACCAGATCCGTGGATCATTTCCCGGATTGTAATTGGAATAAAAGGCGATTCGTTTGCCGTCCGGAGACCATGTAGGTCGCAGGTCGTCATACGTCCAGGTGGTGAGGGGTTTCAGCGTCTCCCTGGGTCTTGACACATCGCCGATCAGATAGATATCGTGATTCTCGTTGCTGCCGTAAAGCATGACGAGACTCCTCCCGTCCGGTGACCACTGGGGATAGAGATACTCCTTTGCACCCTGGGTGAGCCGGGTGGTATACCGGTTTTCAATATCCATGAGGTAGACGTCCGCCTTGCCCGATCGGCCGGAGACAAATGCAAGGTGCCCGCCGCCCGGAGACCACTGGGCGTGCCCATCCTTGCCCCCGTGCTCGGTCAGCCTTGTGGTGGCGGCGCTTCCCAGGTCGCACAGGTACAGATCGTAGTTGCCGCCCCCGCCGTTGCTCATGAACACGAAGCGGTCCCCGCCCGGAGACCAGCTTATACCCGAATTGTAGCTTACCTCTTCGAACACACCCGGGAAGAAAAAGTCCATTTCATCCCCTGAATCCTTTGACTGAAAGTATATCGTCTGCACCGGGGAGCCGTCCGGCCGGAGGATGACGATCTCCTTGCGCTCGCCGATGCTCCGTTCGTAGGCGATCATTGCGCCGTTCGGCGACCACACGGGGTTGGAATCGTTGTGCCCGCGCTCGATGCTGGTGAGGGAGCGCACATACAGCGGCTTGAGCACCTGCTCGAGTGCATGCATCTCTCCGACAGAAAGAGACTCGCCCAGGACGTTCCCCTCCCTTTCCAGGGATGCGCTGTGGGTCTCCGGCTCCTGCCCGATCTCGGCACCCTTCCCGTCAATCACCCCCTCCGTTGCACCGCTGGTTTCCCCACCCTTTACCTCGGGATTTCCGAACACCCTGCGTCGCTCGGAGCGGCGGGAACCG
The DNA here is from genome assembly GCA_049472355.1 of bacterium. GTDB lineage: Bacteria > SZUA-182 > SZUA-182 > DTGQ01 > JAFGSM01 > JBLIRM01. The sequence goes on from JBLIRP010000034.1 coordinate 31,105, forward strand.
TTTGAATGATGCACGGAATCGTACTCAGGCACGGCCCCTTCCTCCGCATCATGGATGCCGCCGGGGCTTTCCGTCACGCGATGCCCCGGAACGCAGATCGGCTCCCCTTCGGACATGCCCGTGTCGCTCCCCTCCGCATCCATCTCATCACCCTGCCGGAGCGATTGCAGCACCGTGTACTCGGGGAGAGGAAGGTACGCCCGCCCCGTAAACGGGATGAATATGAGGAGCGCACCTGCGACGCACCACAGAAGCCATGTTCGTGCCCTGCTCAAGTGGGTAGTCCCTCCCTCTTTATATGAGGTCCTGGATCTGCGACCAGTAGGTCTCGGCAGCTTCACGCATCTTCATGAAGGTGCTGTTCTCCTTCAAACTGTCGGGAAAGAAATCGAAGTATTCCCTCCAGGCAAGGTCGGCGTTCTCGAGGATGGACGCCTTCTTGGTAACCAGATAGAGCTTGTTCAGGGAGATGGCAAGGTAGTAGTAGGTGTCGTGCAATGCCTCGTCATAGTAAGCAGCGGGGAAAAAGCGCGTATTCTGCTTGGCAACCTGGAGGTTTGTGATCGCCTTGGCAAAACACTGCGCAGCGGATTCCCTGTCGGCGGTGACCAGGGTGTCACCCTTTTCGTAGTATGCATGCCCAAGATTGGTGTGGGTCACCGCAAACTGCTTATAGATAAGCTGCTCGTTCTCAGGCAGGGAAAGCACTTTTTCGAACTCCCGGATGGCGGCATCGTAATCATCCCGCGCATCCATATAAAGCCTTCCCAGCCTGCATCGGATGACCGAGTAATCGGGGTGACCCTTTTCCGCATTGAGATAGGAGGCAATGGCGGCATCGATGTCTCCTTCCTCCTCTTCGCGCTCACCGATCCTGAGAAAATCCTTGAACAGCCGTATCCGGTTGTTCCCGGTGCGATCCACCACCTTCTCATTAAACTCCATGATTTCCTGCCAGTCCCGGAAATCACCCCCTGCGGAGAGAAGCACCCGGTGAAATCCGAAACCAACCCCCTTCCCCTCCAGGAGCGGGGTGGTGCCGAACTTTTCCTCATCCACGAACACCTGGGCGGAGGAGGGCTGGGATTCCACTTTGAACAACGCATTGTTCACCTGAAGGACGAATTCCTTGACCCCCTTTTCCTGATCCACCCGTATCTCATCGCTCACCCGCTGATACCCGTGCCGGTAGACTACGATATCGTAGCTTTTTCCCAGGCGTATGGGGACGACCACCTTGCCGTCGCCGCCGGTGGTGCCCACCCATTTGTCCTCCAGGTAGACATTGACGCCCGGCAACGGGTTCACATCGGGCGCCAGTCCCCCTTTGGCCAGGATGATACAACTGTTTTTGGCGTCCCGCATCTCCTCGTCCCGGTAGAGAATGCGGACCACCTTGTCACCGATGTTGACCGATTCACCCTTGTTCAGGCTGTCGATCTCGACCCATGACCGCATGGAGTCCGTATTGTTCACGCGGAGGGTGCCGGCATCCCGGTATCCGGTGATTTTCCCGGACTTGTCCGTGGTGGGGCTCATGAGCGCAAACCGCATTCCGGTCCCGACCTTGTAGTCGTTTCTCCCCAGGTTGATCTCGTAATTCCCGTTTTTTTCAGCGGTAACGATCGTCCCCTCGAAGGGGAACTGATCCAGGATATTCCGGACGATCTGTTTTGCAGTGTTCTTGATGTCCCTATCACCCCGGGCGACATTGATCTGGCTGAGAAGGAGCTTCCCGTTGGAGGTGTGGACCTTGGTTTCGATGGTCATATCCCCTGCCTGCATCGCCACGCTGCCCAGGATGATCATATCCACGGTTTCGATGAGGGGGGTGTCCTGCCATCCGTTGGTGATCATTTCCCCGGTATCCAACCTGGCCTGCTTCATCTTTTCCTTCAGCTCCGCCGTGGGGACCTCCTTGAAGCTGAAGTAGCTGAAGAGGTTGTTTCCCACCGCCTCCTCGATCCTCAGCAGGGACCCGGTGATGTCTTCCTCAGGGGTATTGCTGACATACCCGTAGATACCCACCCTGATCGGTTTGGGTTTGGCCTGGTAGAAAAACCGCTGGATGGTCTTCCTCCCTTCCAATGCAACGGACGTCTTCCAGGTGGCGGGCATATACCCCTCGGCTGCAAGCTCGAGGGTCATCTTCTTTCCTGGTTCGCCGTTCCATACGTAGGGGAACGTCCCCTTGGCGTTGGTTTTCCCCACTATCTTCTTTCCTATGCGCACCGCGACATCGGGGATACCCTTCTCCATGCCGTATTCGTCGGTGAGGGCGGCGACGGTGAGTATCGCCTCCTTGTTAAGGGGAACCTCTAATCGCTGGCCCGGTTCAAACGCCACGGTTTTCCTCCACGTGGAATACCCCTTCTTGCTCACGTGCACGAGGAATCCCTTCTTCGGCATGGTCGAATAGGTATAGCGGACCTCGCCCTTCTCATTCGTTGCCCCGGCCTTTTTACGGCCGATGGTGACGGCGGCCCCGGCAAGGGGATTCCCCTTTTCCGCCACCGCAAGGGTGATGTACTTGGTGGCAGTGAAATCCACCTGGAATGAATACCTGTCCACCCCCCCTTTGGGAGGGATCTTCATAATGAAGGATTCCTTCCAGGGTTCGGTCTCGTATCCCGGCGCCTCCATGAGCGCGGAGACCTGCACCTCCCTCCCCGGCTTCCGTTTGATCAGCTTGACGAACTGCCCGTTCTCGTCCGTCACCCCCTCCTCCATCTCGTCCACCAGGATTCTGGCATTCGCTGCGGGTTTGCCGTCGAGGGTGGCCTTTACCTCAAGTTCGAGCCCCTTCCTGCGCGCGCAGGAAAAGAGCATAAGCGATGCGAGAAGGACAACAAAAAGTTTTCCCTTGTGCATGGCCATGATGCGCCTCCTTCGGATCAATGGATCCCTGGGGGATACCCTGCCGGGATCACGTGTGGGTCATCGGTTGGTCAATGGATGCCCCCTTACATGAGGGGCGGCTGTATATTGACTTCCCCCGGATTGATTATCTTGTCTTCGTCCGAAAGCGATGATTTGATGGATGTGCGTTTCCCCTCCCGGATTCGTTTGAGGGTCAGATGCACCTCCTGGGCGGAGCAGGATCCCAGCTCCACGGTCCTTGTCTCCGTTGCATACCCGATCCTGTTCGCCTCCACCTTATAGATGCCTGGCTTCAAGGCACTCTTCGGGGATTCGAATCGTCCCTGATCATCTACAACCGCCGAAAAGGATGCCTCTTCCAGCCGGGCGGTGGTGTTGATCATATTGACCACGGTGCCTTTGGGGCTTTCTCCGGCCACCGGTGTCAAACTGCTGTCCAGCAGTTGCACCGTTCCGTGAATTGCAGGTGAACACCCGATAAGGCAGGCAATAAGAAGGATGCCCGCTCCATACATCAAAACGCTCACTCTCCGTGCCATAACGTTCCCTCCTGTCCCTTACATGGAACCTTGTTAAACAACCTCCTCACGCTTTTTCCTGTAATAGAGGTATAGATATATATGATGGTATGCTTACTAATCTATTCGGACATTTTCATGAAATCTTTTGGGGGAAATGCAATTGATCATTATCGTATGGAAAAGGTAGGGTCATGGAGACGGAGATGAATAACGTGCTGAAGCGCAAGGGCCTCCTCGTCGCAACTCAAGGAACACGAAGCAGCCATCAGGGCGCAGAGAGGATAAATCCCTGGCATTCAATGATTAACTTAATGAATAACGTAATGAAATGTCAAAAATTGAAATATTATCAACCTGGATCCGCCATCACTGAGTATAAACCGGCACATTGGATAAAATCAATTATGAGGAATATGCATTTAGCATCGAGTCTCAGGGGTACCCACATGAAAAGTTCGAGCGGGTCACCAATGCCAATAACCTGCAATCCGTATGAAATGCCCCGGTGCGTTAGGAGTTGATCATAACGCTCACTGGACAACAGACCAATTAGAGCAGACCCAGGTTCCGCTGCAACTGGTATATGACAAGGCTGCTTGCCACAATATTCACTCGACGCAGATATATACCAGGTGGTGCCAGTGGAGATGGAGTCTATTTTTTTGACAACGATCTAATTGACGATGTAAGCCTTATAGGACATATTTTATCAAACCATGGATATATGCAGCAAAAAGAACCCTTCGAAAAACTATCGGGGTTAGATCACAACTGCTCACCAAATCGTGTGATAGGACGTCCTTGTAATACCAACATGATAATGTCCAATTACGCCAAAGTAGAAATGTCCGAAACTGGAGCTGCTATAATTTCCCGAGTTAAGGAAGGAGGGGGTTATGGCAGGAGAGGGCATTATCATGTTGAGGCAAAAGGAGTTACAGAGGCTCCACATACTAAAGAAACTGAAAGAGGGATCGATTAGTGAAGAGGATGCATCGGCACTCATGGGGGTAAGCAGGAGGCAGACGAGGAGGCTGATACGGAGGGTGTGGGAAGAGGGTGATACGGGGGTAATACACCAGTTACGGGGGAGGAAATCGAACCGGAGATTATCCGAGCAGATACGGCAAAAGGTGGTGGAGCTATATCAGCGGCAGTATAAGGGTTTTGGGCCGACTTTAGCCACAGAAAAGCTTATGGAGAGGGATGGTATCAGGCTGAGTGATGAGACCTTGCGCAAGTGGCTCATAGAAGAGGGCATAGCGTATCCTCGAAGGAAGAAGCGGCCGCATAGGCGGTGGCGGGAGAGAAAGGAGTATTGTGGGCAGATGGTGCAGCTTGATGGATCGCACCATGACTGGTTTGAGGGCAGAGGTCCACAGTGTGTGTTGATGGGATATATCGACGATGCCATCGGAGAGGTATTTGGGCGTTTTTATGAGTATGAAGGCACGATACCGGCGCTTGATAGTTTCAATCGCTACATAGACAAATATGGCATTCCGTTGAGTGTATATGTTGATAGGCATTCCACGTACCGATC